>NZ_CP134876.1:4233891-4536312 GCF_032108445.1 Micromonospora halotolerans
GTTACCCGATGGTTTCGGACATTCGGCGCGATAGCCGCCTCCGGTTTCCGGCGTCATGCCACCTACCGGCAGGCCGCCGTGGCGGGGGTCGTGACCAACACCGTCTTCGGCTTTCTGCGCTGCTACATCTTTCTCGCGGTGGCCGGCGCGGCCGGCACGGTGGCCGGCTACGACCGCGCCCAGCTCGGCACCTTCGTCTGGGCGGGGCAGGGGCTGCTCGCGGTGATCGCGATCTGGGGCTGGACCGACCTGGCCGACCGGATCCGGACCGGGGAGATCGCCGCCGACCTGCTCCGCCCGGTGCACCCGGTGACCAGCTACCTCGCCACCGACCTGGGCCGGGCCGGGTTCGCCTCGCTGGCCCGGCTGCTACCGCCGGTGGTGATCGGCCCGTTCTTCTTCGCGGTCTACCTGCCCCGGCACTGGGCCACCCTGCCGCTGTTCGGGCTCTCCGTGCTGCTCTCCGTCGTGGTGTGCTTCGCCTGCCGCTACCTGGTCAACGCCACCGCGTACTGGTTGGAGGACGTCCGCGGGCCGATGATCCTCTGGACGCTGGGCTCCGGCGTGCTCGCCGGCCTCTACTTCCCGCTCGGCTTCCTCCCGAGCTGGGTGGAGGCGACGCTGCGGTACGCCACCCCGTTCCCCAGCCTGTTGCAGGTCCCGCTGGACGTGCTGGTCGAGCGGGAGCCGATGCCGACCGAGCTGCGCCTGGTCGGGCTCCAGGTCGGCTGGGCGGTGCTGCTGCTGGCGCTCTGCCGGCTCGTGCAGCGGCGGGCCGAGCACCGGCTGGTGGTGCAGGGTGGCTGAGCCGGGCGCGCTGCGGGCGTACCGGGCGTTGCTCGGTGCGCAGGCCCGGTCGCAGGCGTCGTACCGGACCTCGTTCGCCGTCGACCTCGTCGGCAACATGGGCGCCACCGTGTTCGACGTGATGACCGTGCTGGTGCTCTTCGGGGTCACCCGGGAGCTGGGCGGGTTCACGCTCCGCGAGACCCTGGTGATCGTCGGCCTGTCGTCGTTCGCGTTCGCCACCGCCGACCTGCTGGTCGGCAACATCGAGCGACTGCCCCGGTACGTGCGTACCGGCCTCTTCGACGCGGTGCTGGTCCGGCCGCTGGCCGCGCTGCCCCAGCTGCTCCTGATGGACCTGCCGCTGCGCAAGGTCTCCCGGGCGGTCTTCGGGCTGGCCGTGCTGGTGTTCGCGCTCGCCTCGGCCGGCATCGGGTGGACGCCGGGCCGGGTGGCGCTCGCGCTGGTCGCCCCGCCGGCCGCGGTGGTCTTCTTCGCCGCGGTCTTCGTCACCACGGCCACGGTGTCGTTCTACTGGATCGACTCAGGGGAGCTGGCCAACTCCGTCACCTACGGCGGGCGCGACTTCACCTCGTACCCGGTCACCGTCTACGGCGGCTGGTTCCGCGCGCTCTTCGCGTACGGGATGGGTTTCGCCTTTGTCAGCTACCACCCGGCGCTGGCGCTGCTGGGCCGGCCCGACCCGCTGGGCCTGCCGGCCTGGGTCGGCTGGGCCTCGCCCGGCGTCGCGCTGGTCGCCGCGGCGGTCGCCGCCCTGGCCTGGCGCGTCGGGATCCGCCACTACCGGAGTACGGGGTCATGAACGTCATCGAGATGGACGGGCTGCGCAAGGAGTTCACCGTCCGGGTGAGGACCGGGCGGCTGCGCCGGGAGAAGCGGACGGTCACCGCGGTCGACGGGGTGGACCTGCGGGTGGAGCGGGGCGAGATGCTCGGCTACATCGGTCCGAACGGGGCCGGCAAGTCCACGACGCTGAAGATGCTCACCGGGGTGCTGATGCCCTCGGCGGGACGGGCCCGGGTCTGCGGGCTGCGGCCGGTGCCCGACCGGACCCGGCTGGCGCTGCGCATCGGCGTGGTCTTCGGGCAGCGCTCGCAGCTCTGGTGGGACCTGCCGCTGCGGGACTCGTTCGCGCTGCTGCGGCACGTCTACCGGGTGCCGTCCGGCGAGCACGCGGCCCGGCTGACCCGCTGCCGGAGCCTGCTCGACCTCGACGAGTTCCTGGACACCCCGGTCCGGCAGCTCTCCCTGGGCCAGCGGATGCGCGGTGAGTTGACCGCCGCCCTGCTGCACGGCCCCGAGGTGCTCTTCCTGGACGAGCCGACCATCGGGCTGGACGTGGTCAGCAAGCAGGCGGTCCGCGGCTTCCTGGCGGAGCTGGGCCGGGCCGGCGACACCACCCTGGTGCTCACCACCCATGACCTGGCCGACATCGAGCGGCTCTGCCGGCGTCTCGTGGTGATCGACCACGGGCGGGTGGTGCACGACGGCTCGATCGCCGCACTGCACAGCCGGTACGGCTCCCGCCGGATGGTGGTCGCCGAGCTGGACGCCGCGCTGCCCGAGCCGCCGGTGCTGCCCGGCGCGCCGGTGCAGCGGGTGGAGGCGGACGGGCGCCGGCTGGTCTTCGCGCTGGAGTCGGCGAGCGTCGCCGAGGTGGTGGCCGGGCTGGCCGGCCTGGCCACGCTGCGGGACATCTCGATCGTGGAGCCGGACATCGAGGAGGTCGTGGCCCGGCTCTACCGCGCCCCGGCCGAGGTGGGCTGAGCGGGCCCGGTCAGATCTTGTCGCCGATGTTCACCTGGGGCGCCGGGGCGCGCATCTTGCGGAACGTGATCGACCGCATGATCGCGTAGAAGTAGAGCGAGCCGAGCCGCTCGGTGCTCTTGGGGAAGCGCTCGCGGACCAGCTTCTTGATCTTCCGGGTGATCAGCACCGAGTCGATCACCACGCCGAGCGCCAGCGCGCCCCACAGCACGTTCGACAGCAGCCGGACGATCGGCGGCATGGCCTGGTTGGAGCCGAGCAGCACGATCAGCGCGCCGCCGAAGAACCAGGTGCCCACCGTGCGCCGGGAGTCGACCACGTTGCGGGCCAGCAGCCGCTCCGGGCCCCGGTCGCGCGGGCCGCCCTCACGCCGGAACTCGGCCGCGGACTCGGCGCGCGCCGCGCGGCGCTGCTCCCGGGCCTCCTCCTTGGTCAGCGGACGGGCCGGGGCGGCCGGGCGGCGACCCGCGGCCGGCCGCTTCGGGGTGGTCAGCCCCAGCTCCTTCTTGCTCGGGGTGTAACCCCGGGGCTGGGCGGCGGCGGACGCCTCGTCGGTCGTCACCGGGGTGACGGACTCCTCGACGAGGTCGGTGGGCTTGCGGCGAAACAGCGACGGCACGCGGCAAGGGTAGCCAAACAGCCGCGCCCGGTGCACATCGCGGGTGCACCGGGCGCGACTGCCGCCAGCCGAGCTGGAGTTGTCGTAGCGGATGTGACGTCAGGGACGCTCGACGTGCGCGCCCAGGTCCGCCAGCTTGGCCTCGAAGTCCTCGTAGCCCCGGTTGATCAGGTCGACGCCGTAGACCCGGGAGGTGCCCTCGGCCGCCAGGGCCGCGATCAGGTGGCTGAAACCGGCCCGCAGGTCGGGGATCACCAGGTCGGCCGCGTGCAGCTTGCTCGGCCCGGCGATCACCGCGGAGTGCTTGAAGTTGCGGCGGCCGAAGCGGCACGGGGTGCCGCCCAGGCAGTCCCGGTAGACCTGGATGTTGGCGCCCATCGTGTTCAGCGCCTCGGTGTAGCCGAGCCGCTGCTCGTAGACCGTCTCGTGGACGATCGACAGGCCACGGGCCTGCGTGAGCGCCACGACGAGGGGCTGCTGCCAGTCGGTCATGAACCCGGGGTGGACGTCGGTCTCCAGCGCCACGGCGTTCAACTCGCCGCCCGGGTGCCAGAACCGGATGCCGCCCTCCTGGCCCGGCCCGCCGCCGCGCGGCGGGCGGAGGTCGGTGACCTCGTACTCGCCGCCGACCGAGCGGAAGATGTTCAGGAAGGTCATCATGTCGGCCTGCTGAGCGCCGAGCACCTCGACGTGCCCCCGGGTGGCCAGCGCGGCCGCCGCCCAGCTCGCGGCCTCGATCCGGTCCGGGATCGGCCGGTGGGTGTAGCCGCTGAGCCGCTTCACACCCTGGATCTCGATCACCCGGTCGGTGTGCACCTTGATGATCGCGCCCATCTTCTGCAGCACGCAGATCAGGTCGATGATCTCGGGCTCCACGGCCGCGTTGCGCAGCTCGGTGACGCCCTCGGCCATCACCGCGGTGAGCAGCACCTGCTCGGTGGCGCCCACGCTCGGGTAGGGCAGGGCGAACTTGGTGCCGTGCAGCCCGTTGGGCGCCGACAGGTGCAGCCCCTCCGGGGTCTTGTCCACGGTCGCGCCGAACTCGCGCAGCGCCTGGAGGTGGAAGTCGATCGGGCGCGGGCCGATGTGGCAGCCGCCCAGGTCGGGGATGAAGGCGTGACCGAGCCGGTGCAGCAGCGGGCCGCAGAACAGGATCGGGATCCGGCTGGAGCCGGCGTGCACGTTGATCTGGTCGGTGCTGGCGCTCTCGACGTTGGACGGGTCGAAGACCAGCTCACCGTCCTCCTCGCCGTCGCTGACCTTGACGCCATGCAGGCCGAGCAGCCCGCGGACGACCTCCACGTCCCGGATCCGGGGCACGTCGAACAGTCGGCTGGGGGTGTCGCCCAGCAGGGCGGCCACCATCGCCTTGGACACGAGGTTCTTCGCGCCGCGCACGCGGATCCGCCCTTCGAGCGGAGTGCCTCCGTGTACGACCAGGACGTCGTCGGTCAACGCAACCTCCAGCGCGTTGGTGCTGCCGTGTAGATGAGTCAGGTGCACGATCTGCATCGCTACCCGGATGGCGGCCCCGTCAAAACGGACCGCGTGAGTCGTCGCCCCGGCAGCATAGCCCTCCGTGACGAGAATGGAATCGGTCACATCACCAGTCAGGGCACGAACCGGGGATTCCGGCGCGTTTCCGTACCAGTGATGTGACCGAGGGTGATCAGGCGCCGGGAAGGGCGAGCATCTGGTCCAGCGCGGCCCGGGCGTGTGCGGCGGTGTCCGGGTCGACGGTGATCTGGTTGACCACCCGGCCGGCGACCAGCTCCTCCAGGGCCCAGACCAGGTGCGGCAGGTCGATCCGGTTCATCGTCGAGCAGTAGCAGACTGCCCGGTCGAGGAACATGATCTGCTTGTCCGGGTGGGCCAGCGCCAGCCGGCGGACCAGGTTCAGCTCGGTGCCGACCGCCCACGCCGAGCCGGCCGGGGCCGCCTCGATGGTCTTGATGATGTATTCGGTCGAGCCCACCTGGTCGGCGGCGTTGACGACCTCGTGCCGGCACTCCGGGTGGACCAGCACGTTGACGCCCGGCACCCGTTCGCGCACGTCGTTGACGCTGTCGAGGGTGAAGCGGCCGTGCACCGAGCAGTGCCCGCGCCAGAGGATCATCTTCGCGTCGCGCAGCTGCTCCGGGGTCAGCCCGCCGTTCGCCTTGTGCGGGTCGTAGAGCACGCAGTCGTCCAGCGAGAAGCCCATCTCCAGGACGGCGGTGTTGCGGCCCAGGTGCTGGTCGGGGAGGAAGAGCACCTTCTGCCCCTGCTCGAACGCCCAGTCCAGCGCCCGCTTCGCGTTGGACGAGGTGCAGACCACGCCGCCGTTCCGGCCGACGAAGCCCTTGATGTCCGCCGAGGAGTTCATGTAGGTCACCGGGACGGTGTCCGCGGCGATGCCCAGCTCGGTCAGCACGTCCCAGGCGGTCTCGACCTGCGACAGCACCGCCATGTCGGCCATCGAGCAGCCGGCGGCGAGGTCGGGCAGGATCACCTTCTGGCGGTCCGAGGTGAGGATGTCGGCGCTCTCGGCCATGAAGTGCACGCCGCAGAAGACGATGTACTCCGCGTCGGGGCGGGCCGCCGCCTCCCGGGCCAGCTTGAACGAGTCGCCGGTCACGTCGGCGAACTGGATCACCTCGTCGCGCTGGTAGTGGTGGCCCAGCACGAAGACCTTCGTGCCGAGCGCGGCCTTCGCCGCGGCCGCCCGGGCCACCAGGTCCGGGTCGCTCGGCGCGGGGAGGTCACCTGGACACTCCACGCCACGCTCGGTGGCGGGGTCGCTGCCGCGGCCGAGGAGCAGCAGCGCAGTGGCGGTGTTGGAGGGCTCAACCCAGGTCGAAGTCACGCCCCCCATGGTCCCACAGCGGGACGGCCGCGCGGCCGCCACGGATGTGGCCTGCCACACTGCTCGGCATGCGCGTGCTGCTCTGCCCGGACAAGTTCGCCGGCACGCTGCCGGCCCAGGAGGTGGCCGTCGCGGTGGCCGAGGGCTGGCGCGAGGTCGCCCCCGCCGACGAGCTGCTGGTCCGGCCGCTGGCCGACGGCGGCCCCGGGTTCGTCGCCGTGCTCGCCGAGGCACTCGGCGGCCGGCTGCTGCCGGTGCCCACGGTCGACCCGCTCGGCCGGCCCGCCGCCGGTGAGATCCTGCTCACCGACGACGGCATGGCGTACCTGGAGAGCGCCCAGGCGTGCGGGCTGCACCTGCTCTCCGCCGCCGAGCGGGACCCGAAGGCGACCACCTCCTACGGGCTGGGCCTGCTGGTCGCCGCGGCGGTCGAGGCGGGAGCGCGGACCGTGGTGGTCGGGCTGGGCGGCTCGGCCACCAACGACGGCGGCGCCGGCATGCTCACCCCGCTCGGGGTCACCCCGCTGGACGGGGCCGGCCGGGCCCTGCCGTACGGCGGGGCGGCCCTCGCCGCGGTGACCGGGCTGGACGGGGCGCCGCGGCTGCGCGGCGCGGCGCTGGTCGCCGCCACCGACGTCGACAACCCGCTGCTCGGGCTGCACGGCGCCAGCAACGTGTACGGCCCGCAGAAGGGCGCCACCCGCGCGGACGTGCTGCTGCTCGACGCCGCCCTGGAGCGCTGGGCGGCGGTGCTGGAGAGGGACCTGCCGGGCTGCCCGACGGGGCTCGGCGCGCTGCCCGGCGGCGGCGCGGCCGGCGGCCTCGGCGCGGCGGTCCTCGCGCTCGGCGGCCGGTGCGAGTCCGGCATCGGCCTGGTCACCCGGGCCATCGGCCTGGACTCCGCGCTGGACACCGCCGACCTGGTGATCACCGGCGAGGGCTCCTTCGACCACCAGTCGCTGCGCGGCAAGGTGGTCGCCGGGGTGGCCGGGGCCGCCCGGGACCGGGGGGTGCCCTGCGTGGTGCTGGCCGGCCGGGTGAGCACCGGGCGGCGGGAGGCCGCCGCGGCCGGCGTGACCGAGGCGCACAGCCTGGTCGAGCACTTCGGCGGCGAGGAGCGCGGGGGAGTGGAGGCGGCGATGAGCCGCCCGGCCGAGGGGCTGCGGGCGCTCGGCGCCCGGCTCGCCGGCCAGTGGAGCCGCTGAGCCGATCCGCACGCCCTCCGCGCGCCGTGACCGGTGTCGCGCACCCGACGGTCCCTGGCCGCAACGCGGCCCGGACCCGGCGCGTGTGCGTCAGGACACCGGACGAGGAGGTCGACATGACCACGACCACGGCTCACCTGACCAGGAATCCCGCGGCACGGCGGCGGACCGGCGGCCGGCTGGCCGCGCTGGCGGCGGGCGCGACCGCCCTCGCGCTCACGGCCTGCGCTCCGGCACGGGAGGCCCCCTCCGCCACCGCACCGACGGCCCCGACCGCATCGACCACCTCGCCGGCCCCGCACACCCCGCCGGCCACAGCGCGACCGACAACCAGCCCGACGCCACCGGCCTCCGGGACCCCGGACTGCCGTACCGCCGACCTCGCGCTGGCGTCCGCCGGCTCGTCCGGCCACGCCGGCAGCGGGACCGCCTACCTCGCGCTGGCGAACCGGTCCGGCCGGCCCTGCGCGCTGGCCGGATTCCCCACGGTCCGGCTGGTCGACGCCACGGGCCGGGCCCTCCCGGTGCGGGTGCGGCAGCACCTCGCCGCGCACCGGGTGGTGCTGGCACCCGGTGGCACGGCCTGGACCGCGGTCACCCTGAGCCACGTGCCCCGCGCGGACGACGAGGGAGCGCCGTGCGAGCCGCCGGCCGCCGCGCTCCGGCTCACCCCGCCGGGCGGCACCGGCTACCTGGCCGTCGAGGGCGCCTGGCGGGCCTGCGGCGGTACGGTCGAGGTGGATTCGTTCACGGCCGGACGCCCGCCGGCCGCCTGACGGTCCGCCCCCGATCGGGGCGAGTCCGTCATCACGCCGCCGGGTGACCTCGGTGGGAGCGGCGTAGGATCGGATCTGGACCACACCGGGAATCATTGGCGGACGTGCGGCGTTGGCCAGTGCGTCCGGACCCCATACCGCGCAGGGAGACTTCCACGTGACCACGCCAGCGCAGACCGAGTCGACCGAGGCCAAGGCCCCCAGCACCGTCGTCCTCACCGACGTCGCGGCGCAGAAGGTCAAGGCCCTGATCGAGCAGGAAGGCCGTGACGACCTGCGGCTCCGGGTCGCCGTGCAGCCGGGCGGCTGCTCCGGCCTGCGGTACCAGCTGTTCTTCGACGAGCGGTCGCTCGACGGTGACGTCGTCACCGACTTCGGCGGTGTCGAGGTCGTCGTCGACCGGATGAGCGCCCCCTACCTGGCCGGCGCCACCATCGACTTCGCCGACCGGATCGACGCCCAGGGCTTCACCATCGACAACCCGAACGCCGGCAGCTCCTGCGCCTGCGGCGACTCGTTCAGCTGAGTCGACGGGGCCGACGACGCCTGCCGGACGGCGGGGCCATCCCTCACGGGGTGGCCCCGCCGTTCCGTCTTCTCCGGCGGGTGTCCGGGAGGTGAGGTCCGGAGGCACGGGAGGCGACCGGTTGTCGACCGACCCCCGACCCACCGGCCGGGGCGACCGGTAGGCTGACCCGCGCCGTGCTCCCGACCACGAGGGTTGACATGAAGATCGCCGTGACCGGCTCGATCGCGACCGACCACCTGATGAGCTTCCCCGGCCGCTTCGCCGACCAGCTCATCGCCGACCAGCTGGACAAGGTCTCGCTGTCCTTCCTCGTCGACGAGCTGGTCCTCCGGCGCGGCGGCACCGCCGCGAACATCGCCTTCGGCATGGCACAGCTCGGGCTGCGCCCGGTGCTGCTCGGCGCGGTGGGCGCGGACTTCGCCGACTACCGGTCCTGGCTGGAGCGGCACGGCGTCGACTGCGACTCGGTGCACGTGAGCGAGATCGCCCACACGGCCCGTTTCGTCTGCACCACCGACACCGACATGTGCCAGATCGCCTCGTTCTACGCGGGCGCGATGAGCGAGGCCCGCAACATCGAGCTGGCCCCGGTGGCGCAGCGGCTCGGCGGCCTCGACCTGGTGCTGGTCAGCGCCAACGACCCGGCCGCGATGATCCGGCACTCCGCCGAGTGCCGGGAGCGCGGCTACGCCTTCGTGGCCGACCCGTCGCAGCAGCTCGCCCGGATGGACGGCGCGGACGTGCTCGGCCTGGTCGACGGCGCCGACTACCTGATGACCAACGAGTACGAGAAGTCGCTGCTGCAGAGCAAGGCCGGGCTGACCGACGCCCAGCTGCTGGAGCGGGTGAAGGTCCGGGTCACCACGCTGGGCAAGCAGGGCGTGGAGATCGCCGGCCGGGACGTCGGCACCATCCACGTGCCGATCGCCCGGGAGATCCAGGCGGTCGACCCGACCGGCGTCGGCGACGGCTTCCGGGCCGGCTTCTTCGCCGCGCTCAACTGGGGGGTCGGCCTGGAACGCGCCGCCCAGGTCGGCTGCCTGCTCGCCACGCTGGTGCTGGAGAACTTCGGCGGCCAGGAGTACGAGGTCCGCCGGGACCTGTTCGTCAAGCGGCTCGCCGAGTCGTACGGCGACGCGGCCGCCGAGGACGTCCGGCCGCACCTGCAGTGACCGGCCCGGTGCCGGGGCTCCTCGCCCACCTCCGCTGACCCGCGGGGTCAGTGACTGCGTCGCACGTCGTAGCCCGGCCCGTCCGGGTGGGCGGCCACGAACTGCTGGCCGCGCATCCGGCACCACGCCGGGATGTCCACGGCCGCGGCCGGGTCGTCGGCCAGCACCCGGACCACCGCGCCGACCGGCAGCTCGGGCAACCTCCGGGCGAGATTGATCACAGGCAGGGGGCAGCGCTGGCCCCGGCAGTCGAGCACCTCGTCCGGCTCGCTCCTCGCGCTCACAGGCCGGTCACCCCCGCCTCGGCGCGCAGGCCGGCGACGACCCCGGGCAGCTCGGCCAGGAACCGGTCGACGTCGACCTCGGTGGTCTCCCGGTGCAGCGACACCCGGACGTTGCCGTGCGACAGCACCCCCATCGCCTCCAGCACGTGCGACGGCCGCAGCGTCGAGGAGGTGCACGAGGAGCCGGAGGAGACCGCGAAGCCCCGCCGGTCCAGCGCGTGCAGCAGCGCCTCCCCGTCCACGTACAGGCACGAGAACGTGACCAGGTGGGGGAGGCGGTCCACCGGGTCGCCGACCACCTCCACGTCCGGCACCTCGGCCGCCACCCGGGCCCGGATCCGGTCGACCAGCGGCCCGAGCCGGGCCGCCTCCGCCGCCGCGTCGGCCGTCGCCGCGCGCAGGCTCGCCGCCGCGGCCACCACCGCCGGCAGGTTCACCACCCCCGGGGTACGCCCCGACTCCCGCTCGTCGGCCGGGAACGGCGACTCCCAGCGGGTGCCCTTGCGCACCACGAGCAGCCCCACGCCGGGCGGCCCGCCCCACTTGTGCGCGCTGGCGCTCAGCACCGACCAGCCGGCCGGCAGCGGTGCCCGGCCGGCCAGCTGCGCCGCGTCGACGTACAGCGGCACCCCCGCCTCGGCGCAGAGCTCCGCCGCCGCGGGCACCGGCTGCACCGTGCCCACCTCGTGACTCGCCCCGATCAGGGCGGCCAGGGCCACGCCGGGGGCGGCCACCGCCGCCGCCCAGGCGTCCAGGTCCACCCGGCCGAGCCGGTCCACGGGTACGCACACCGCGTCGCCCCCACCCGCCACGTGCCGCTCCGCGGCGTGCAGCACCGCCGAGTGCTCGATCGCCGAGTGCACCAGGGCCGTCCCGGTCCGGCGCCGCCCGGACAGGCCCCCGAGCACGGCGGCGTGCGCGGCCGCTGTACCGCTGGGGGTGAAGGAGAGCTCGTCGGCGCGGACGCCGAGGGTCTGCGCGGCGGCCTCGCGGGCGGCGTCGAGGAGCTGGCGGGCCCGGCGGGCCTGGCCGTAGAGCTTGGCCGGGTCGGCCCAGCCGTCGTCCAGCGCGGCCAGCAGCGCCTGCCGCGCGACCGGGTGCAGGGGGGCGGCGGTGGCCGCGTCCAGGTAGACCGGGATTGCGCTCACGAAGGACCACGCTATCGCCCCGGTACGCCCAAGATCCCCCCGATGGGGGCGGACAGTGACCCCAAGACGGTCAGGCCCGCCATGGTCGAGTAATCTGCGACCGTCGGTGACGCCTTTGCCGTCGGTGTCGAGCGAAACAATCACCGCGGCGCGCTAGGGAGGCAGGACCAGGTGGTCGCAAGGAGTTCGGAGGTACGGCCGTCGGCCGTACGGCACAGCGCTTCCTCGGGGGCCGGCGGGGGCCGGCGGCGTGGTGCTGGTCGACTCGCCGGGCTCGGTCTCGGTGGAGCCGCGCTGCTGGTTCTGCTCACCGGCTGCGACGTCGGCAAGACGTTCGGCGGCTTCGGGTGGCCGCAGGGCGGCATCACGCCCGAGTCGCACCGGATGTACGACCTGTGGATCGCGTCCTGCATCGCGGCCCTCGCGGTCGGCGTGTTCGTCTGGGGCCTGATCTTCTGGTGCGTGATCCGCTACCGGAAGCGCGGCAACGAGCTGCCGGTGCAGACCCGCTACAACCTGCCGATGGAGTTCCTCTACACCATCGCGCCGATCCTCGTGGTCTCCGTGCTCTTCTACTACACCGCGGTGGTGCAGACCGACGTGGTGAAGGAGTCGAAGAACCCCGACGTCACCGTCGAGGTCGTCGCCTTCAAGTGGAACTGGCAGTTCAACTACCGCGACGGCCAGGGCCGCGACGCCAACACCGTCGCCTCGGTGCTGGGCACCAGCGAGGTCATCCCGGTGCTGGTCCTGCCGAGCGGCAAGTCGATCCGGTTCGAGGAGCAGAGCCGCGACGTCGTCCACTCCTTCTGGGTGCCGGAGCTGCTGTTCAAGCGCGACGTCATGCCGGGCAGCATCCGCAACACCTTCGAGGTCTCCAGCATCGACCAGGAGGGCCACTTCGTCGGCCGCTGCGCCGAGCTGTGCGGCAGCTACCACGCCTTCATGAACTTCGAGCTGCGGGTCGTCTCGCCCGAGAAGTACGACCAGTTCCTGGCGGCCAAGAAGGCCGGCAAGTCGACCCAGGACGCGCTCTCGGCGATCGGCGAGGACCCGTACGCCACCGAAACCGTGCCGTTCAAGACGCGGCGCAACACGGCCAACTTCAACCCGTCCGACGCGACGGCCGGCGCGGGAAGCTGAGGGGTCCGGCATGAAGACCGAGTGGAAGATCTTCCTGATCATCGCGACGTTCCTCTTCGGCGCGGCGATCCTCTACGGCGCCTGGACGTACGGCGACGGCGGCCGAGTCGAGTGGGTCGGCACCGTGGCGCTGCTGCTGTCCTTCCTGCTCTGCTCGATGTGCGGCGGCTTCTTCTGGTTCGTCTCGCGCCGCATCGACCTGCGGCCTGAGGACCGGGCGGACGGCGAGATCGCCGACGGCGCGGGCGAGATCGGCTTCTTCAGCCCGGGCAGCTACTGGCCGTTCGGCCTGGCCCTGGCCGCCGCGATCGCCGGTCTCGGCCTGGTCTTCTGGCAGTTCTGGCTGATCGGCCTGGGCATGGTGGCGGTCGTCTTCGGCGCCTGCGGCCTGCTCTTCGAGTACTACTCCGGCACCCGGCGCACCGCCGAGCACTGACCCCGAACCACCGGCAAGGCCCGCGTCCCCCTCGGGGGCCGCGGGCCTTCCGCATTTCCCGGCCCTTCCGCTTTCCCCGCCGTCCTCGAGCGTGGGCGTTCTCGCGAGTGGGCCGTGCGCCGGCTGGTGCGGACGGCGGCGGCTTGGCCGGCGCGGTGCGGCGCCTGATGACGTGGCGTGGCGGGTGGTCCGGGTGCGGCGGCCTGGTGCGGCGCGTGGCGGTCGGGTGCGGCGCGGGCGAGCGGAGGCTGGACCGTGCACGCCGGTGGGCTGCAGCCGTGCTGGGCGGTGGGATGCGGCCGCGCGCGGCGGAGGCGTGGGCGGATCGCGTCGGCAAAAGCCGGGCCCATTCGGCGTGGCCCTTGCCGCTTCCGCCGCTCCGGCGGGTCTTGGCGCTTCCGTTCGGGCTGCCCGTCGGGGCGGTCTTGCCGCTTCGATTGCATGGCCCGTGCGGGCCGGTCTGCCGGGCGGGAGCGGATCAGGCGGCGCGGCGGGTGGTGCTGCGAGTGGCGGCGCGGCGGTTGGCCAGGCGCGGGGCGCGGAAGGCGAACGTGGCGATGAGCACGGCCGCTCCGCAGCCCGTGCAGATCAGCTCGGGGCAGTCGGCGCCGTGCCCGTCGACGCAGGGGGGCGCCTCGAACAGCACGACGCCCTCGCAGCTGTCGCAGTAGAGCTCGCGGTCCGACACGGGCGTCTCCTCTCGTTCCGGTGCCCGCCGGTTGGCGGCGGCGCAACGGCGGAAAGCGGAAGATTACTCCCGTGTAGTTTGGCACGCAGGTCCGACAAAACCCGTCAGAGCGTGCCGGCCACCTCGAGCCAGCGCTCCAGGGCGCCGGCGGCCGCGCCCGAGTCGACCGACTCGGTCGCCCGGGCCAGGCCGGCGCGCAGCGCCTCGTGGAGGTCACCGTCGAGCGGGCCCTGCGTGGCGAGCGCGACCGCGGCGTTCACCAGCACCGCGTCGCGGACCGGGCCGGTCTCGCCGGCCAGCAGCCGCCGCACGACGTCGGCGTTGTACGCCGCGTCACCGCCCCGCAGGTCGGCCAGGGTGGCCCGGGGTACCCCGAGTTCCGTCGCGTCCAGCAGCGCCTCCCTGACGGCCCCCTGCTGCGCCACCCAGACGCGGGTCGGCGCGCCGGTGCTGAACTCGTCCAGCCCGTCCTCGCCGCGCATCACGATCACCGAGTCGCCCCGGGCGGCGAAGACGGCCGCCATCACCGGGGCCATCCGTGGGTCGAAGCAGCCCACCGCGCCGGCCCGGGGGCGGGCCGGGTTGGTCAGCGGCCCGAGGAAGTTGAACGCCGTGGGCACGCCGATCTCGCGGCGTACCGGGCCGGTGTGCCGCATCCCGGGGTGGAACCGGGCGGCGAAGCAGAAGCCGATGCCGGCCTCGGTCACGCAGCGCGCCACCTGCTCGGGGTCGAGGTCCAGCGGGACGCCCAGGTACTCCAGCACGTCGGCCGTGCCGCACGAGGAGGAGGCGGCCCGGTTGCCGTGCTTGACCACCCGGACGCCGGCCCCGGCGACCACCAGCGCGGCCATGGTGGAGATGTTCACCGTGTGGGCGAGGTCGCCACCGGTGCCCACCACGTCCAGCGCGGTGGCCCGGATCTCTTCGGGCAGCACCACCGGGACCGCCCGGGTCAGCATCGCCTCGACCAGGCCGCCCAGCTCGGCGGGGGTCTCGCCCTTGGTGCGCAGGGCCACGGCGAAGCCGGCGATCTGGGCCGGCGTGGCCGAGCCGGCCATGATCTCGCCCATCGCCCAGGCGGTGTCGGCGGTGGAGAGCTCCTCGCCGCGCAGCAGCGCGTTGAGCAGAAGCGGCCAGGTCCGTTCGCCCATGGCGGGCCTCCCGAGCGGGCGTGAGAAGGGGGTGTTGCCGGTCCGCGCCGCCGGGCGGCGCGGGGCCGGATCAGGGCCGACGACCTTCACCCGACCGGAGCGCCGCCGGTCGGCGCAGGGGCCGGATCAGGGCCGAGAGCCAGCGCCACGGCCGCGTCGCCGTGACGCCGGGACGACGGCTCCAGCCGAGCTGGAGTCGTCGCGGGGTGGCTCAGGCCGCGGCGTGGGTGCGCCGCAGCAGCTCGGCGACGGTGGTGCCGGCGGTCACCGGGTCGAGCGGGTGGGTCAGGGTGGCGTCGACCTCGGCGTACGCGGCCAGCCAGCGGTCGGCGGCGCGGGCCAGCACCACGCAGGTCAGCGGGGCGTCGTCCCGGTCGTCCTTGATCTGGCGGGCGATGCCGAGGCCGCCGCCGGGGCTCGCCTCGCCGTCGAGCAGCAGCAGGTCGATCTCGTAGTCGTCGACCAGCCGGACGCATCCGGCGTAGTCGTCGGCCTCGACGAACTCGATCTCGAGCCCGGGGGCGGGCCGGGTGCCGACGGCGAGTCGCATCCGGTCACGGACCTTCGGGTCGTCGCTGTAGAGCAGGACGGTGCAAAGACGATCGCTCATCGTGACGTGGCTCCCACCTCGTAGCTGCCCGCCGATCGTAGCGGGCGTCACATCCGGCCTGTCGCCCCGCCCTGGCGACGGCTCCGGGTCGCGGCGCGGCGTCGGACGCGCCGCGTGGGAGCCGCCGTAGGGGTCAGGCGCTCGCTTCCGCGGCGCGCTGGCGGGCCTCCTCGCGGTCCAGCTCGCGGTCCAGCCGGCGGGCCTCGCGCTCGGACTGCTTGATCCACTGGACGACCAGCACGGCCAGCATGGTGACGCTGACGAACTCGCCGCCGGCCCACAGCACGCCGCCGGCGACCACCTGGTCGTTCCACGGGTCGGACCAGCTCAGGTGCAGCGACGGGTACCAGTCGCCGCCGAGCAGGGTGGTGCTCTGCATGATGGTGAGCCCGAGCACGGTGTGGAACGGCACGGAGAGCAGCATGAGCAGCGCCCGCGCCGGGTACGGCCAGCGCCCCGGCAGCGGGTCCAGGCCGAGCAGCGGCCAGAAGAACACGCAACCGGTCATGATGAAGTGCGCGTGCACGAGTTCGTGCGCCCACTCGTGCCGGAGGGTGATCTCGTAGAGCCCGGTGAAGTAGAGGGCGAACGGGTTCACCACGAAGATGGCGAACGCCACCAGCGGGAAGCTGTAGACCCGGGCGACCCGGCTGTGCACGATGGCCAGCAGCCGCTTGCGCGGGCGCAGCGGCAGGGTCCGCAGGGCGAGCGTCACCGGGGCGCCGAGCGCGAGGAAGATCGGCGCGATCATGGACAGCACCATGTGCTGGATCATGTGCACCGACAGCAGGGCGGTGTCGTAGGCGCCGAGCCCGCTGACCGTGACCGCGGCGATGCCGCCGAGGCCCGGGAAGAGGAAACTGACGGTACGCGTGACCGGCCAGCGGTCGCCGCGCAGCCGCAGCCGGTACACCCCGTAGAGGTAGAGGCCGGCGGCGAGCACGAGACCGAGGGTGAGCCAGCTGTCCAGCCGGGTCTCGGTCAGGACCCGGGCCACGGTGAACGGCGGCGGGACGGCCTCGCTTCCCGCGGCGAGTGTCGCCGGGGCCACCGAGGTGGCGGCGAAGATCGGATCGACGTGCAGCACGCTTTTCAGGGTAGGTCAGGCGAAGCGGACGACCACGATCGGGCCACGGATGGCACAGGATTGCCACCCCGCTGATCCTCGGTCCCGGTCAAGGGCAATAATGACCGCGTGACTGCGGCCCCAGCCATTGACAAGAGCCGGATCCACTCCCTGACCCGACCCAACATGGTCAGCGTCGGGACGATCGTGTGGCTCTCCAGCGAACTCATGTTCTTCGCGGCGCTGTTCGCGATGTACTTCTCGATCCGCGCGGCGGCGCCGGAGCAGTGGGAGAAGCACACCGAGATCCTCAACATCCCCTACGCGACCACCTTCACGGTGATCCTGGTGTTGTCCTCGGTGACCTGCCAGCTCGGTGTCTTCGCGGCCGAGAAGGGTGACGTCCACGCCCTGCGCCGGTGGTTCACGATCACCTTCGTGATGGGTCTGATCTTCGTGCTCGGCCAGGCGAACGAGTACCGCAACCTGGTGCACGAGGGCGTCAAGATCAACGAAGACGGTTACGGGTCGATGTTCTACCTGACGACCGGCTTCCACGGCCTGCACGTGACCGGCGGTCTCGTCGCGTTCATCATCTTCATGATCCGCACCACCATGGGCCGGTTCACCCCGGCGCAGGCGACCTCGGCGATCGTCGTGTCCTACTACTGGCACTTCGTCGACGTCGTGTGGATCGGGCTCTACGCCATGATCTACTGGCTTCAGTGATCTTGGCGCGTCACGTATCGCGCCGCTGCTCCGTCCCCTGAGACAAGGTCCAACCGGTTAAGGACACAGGTCATGACTTCTGACAACGACCGCCGACGCGGTCTGCTCGCGCGCCTGCGCGGGCGGCCCGTAGCGCGCAGCAGGGGCCGCCGCCGGCTGGGTGCCGCGGTCCGGCTGGCCGCCGCGCTGATGCTGGCCGGCGGCGCCTACACCGTCTTCGCCCCCGGTGCACAGGCGCAGGACAACCCGCCCCTGAGCGCCGCCGCCAACGAGGGCAAGGCGCTGTTCGACGTGAGCTGTGTGACCTGTCACGGTCGCAACGCCCAGGGCGTCGAGGGACGCGGTCCGAGCCTGATCGGCGTCGGGTCGGCCTCGGTCGAGTTCCAGGTCAGCAGCGGTCGCATGCCGATGGCCCGGCAGGAAGCGCAGGCCATGCGCAAGCCGCCGGCGTTCACCGACGAGCAGGTGCGCCAGCTCGGCCAGTACATCCAGGAGCTCGGCGGCGGCCCGCAGGTGCCGCAGGGCAACAACCTGCACCAGAACGCCGACATGGCCGCCGGTGGCGAGCTGTTCCGGATCAACTGCTCGCAGTGCCACGCGTTCGGTGGCGGCGGCGGCGCCCTGTCCTCGGGCAAGTACGCGCCGAGCCTGCGCCCGGCCAGCGACCGGCAGATCTACGCCGCCATGCTGAGCGGCCCGCAGAACATGCCGGTGTTCGGCGACAACCAGATCACTCCGGAGCAGAAGGCGGACATCATCGCCTACATCCAGGAGACCCTGAAGCACGACCAGGACCAGGGCGGCTTCAACCTGGGCCGCTACGGCCCGTCGACCGAGGGTCTCGCGATCTTCCTGGTCGGCATCGTCGCGCTGGTCTTCGCGAGCCTGTGGATTGCGGGCAAGTCGTGACCGAGCGGATCATTGGTTTCAGTGCTGTGACGCCGACCCCCGGCGTTACCCGTAGCGAGGTGACGGCATGAGCACCCACACCGAGCACCCGGCCCAGCGGGGCCCGGAGCCGCTCGACGTGAACGACCCCCGGATCTCCCGGTTCGAGATCGTCCAGGAGGGCGCCCGGCGGGACGACATCGAGATCGTCCACTACGAGCCGCAGGTGGTCGCGGGCAGCAAGGCGGAGCGTCGGCTGACCCGCACGGTCGCCTCGATGTTCCTGCTGACCGGTGCCGCGGCGACCGCCTTCCTGATCATCTACATCTGGTGGCCGTGGAAGTGGGAGGCCGGCCGCGGTGGTGACAAGTACTACACCCCGCTGCTCGGCGTGACCCTGGGCATCGCCCTGCTCGGCATCGGCTTCGGCATCCTCACCTGGGGCAAGAAGCTGCTGCCGAAGGAGGTCTCGATCCAGGACCGGCACGACCAGCCCGGTTCCCCGGAGGATCGCAAGATCACCGGCGAGACCATGGTGTACATGGCCGACGAGCTCGGCGTGAAGCGCCGGCCGCTGCTCGGCGTCTCGCTGCTCGCCGGCCTGGTGCCGGTCGGCGCGGTCGTCGCGGCGCCGCTGGTCGGTGGCCTGATCTCGAACCCGCACAAGAACAACCAGATGTTCACCACCGGCTTCAAGCCGGCCTCGGACGGCAAGCGGATCCGGCTGATCCGCGAGGACGGCCGGCCGATCCGCCCGGCGGACGTCAGCGTCGGCGGCCAGCTCACCGTGTTCCCGGGTATCGAGGGCGGCGTCAGCAACAAGCACGCCGACTCGCCGACCCTGCTGATCCACCTGCGCGAGGACGACGCGCAGAAGTCGCGCGCCGCCAACGAGCGCAAGGGCCACGGCGACTACATGTGGGGCAACTACGTCGCGTTCTCCAAGATCTGCACGCACGCCGGTTGCCCGGCTAGCCTTTACGAGCAGCAGACCAACCGGCTGCTCTGCCCCTGCCACCAGTCGCAGTTCCTCATCACCGACAACGCCATGCCGGTCTTCGGCCCGGCGAACCGGCCGCTGCCCCAGCTGCCGATCGAGGTGGACGAGGAGGGCTTCTTCGTGGCGAGGTCCGACTACACCGAAACCATCGGTCCCGACTTCTGGGAGCGGCCATGAAGCGCCGAAAGTTCGATGCGGCCGCGCTGCCGGCCAAGACCGCCGGGGCGGTGGACGACCGCTTCCAGGTGGCCACCCCGCTGCGCAAACTGCTGAACAAGGTCTTCCCCGACCACTGGTCCTTCCTGCTGGGCGAGATCGCGCTGTTCTCGTTCATCGTCCTGCTGCTGACCGGTGTGTTCCTGACCTTCTTCTACGAGCCGGCGATGACCGAGGTGGTCTACGACGGCAGCTACGCCCCGCTGCGGGGCACCCCGATGTCGACCGCGTACGCCTCCAGCCTGGACCTGTCGTTCGACGTCCGGGGCGGTCTGATCATGCGGCAGATGCACCACTGGGCGGCTCTGCTGTTCATGGCCGCGATCGTGGTGCACATGCTGCGGGTCTTCTTCACCGGCGCGTTCCGCAAGCCGCGTGAGACCAACTGGATCATCGGCTCGCTGCTGTTCTGGGTCGGCTTCCTGGCCGGCTTCACCGGCTACTCGCTGCCGGACGACGGCCTGTCCGGCACCGGTCTGCGGATCGCCTCCGGGATCATCCTGTCGATCCCGGTGATCGGCTCCTGGGTCAGCTCGTCGATCTTCGGTGGCGAGTTCCCGGGCACCATCATCATCAGCCGGTTCTTCATCGCTCACGTGCTGCTCATCCCGGCGCTGCTGGTGGCGCTGATCAGCGTCCACCTGGGCCTGGTCTTCAAACAGAAGCACACCCAGTGGCCCGGGCCCGGCCGGACCAACGAGAACGTGGTCGGCGAGCGCATGTTCCCGCGTTACGCGCTCAAGCAGGGCGGCTTCTTCATGGTCGTCTTCGGTGTGATCGCGCTGATGGGTGGCCTGTTCCAGATCAACCCGATCTGGTACTTCGGCCCGTACGAGGCGTGGGTGGTGTCGGCTGCCAGCCAGCCCGACTGGTACGTCATGTTCCTCGACGGCTCGACCCGCCTCATGCCGGCGTGGGAGATCAGCATCCCGATCGGCGACGGGTACGTCATCCCGCCGCTGTTCTGGCCGACGGTCGTGCTCCCCGGCATCCTGGTGGGCCTGTCGACGATGTACCCGTTCCTGGAGGCGCGCCGCCTCAAGGACTACAAGCACCACAACCTGCTCCAGCGGCCCCGGGACGTGCCGGCCCGGACCGCGGTGGGCGCCATGGCGGTCTCCTTCTACATCGTGCTGACCCTCTCCGGCGGCAACGACGTCATTGCCGACAAGTTCCACATCAGCTTGAACGCGATGACCTGGGCCGGCCGGATCGGTCTGCTGGTCGTCCCGCCGCTGGCGTACTACATCACCTACCGGCTCTGCCTGGGTCTCCAGCAGCACGACCGGGAGGTGCTGGCCCACGGCGTGGAGACCGGCATCATCAGGCGGCTGCCCGACGGCCGGTTCGTCGAGGTCCACCAGCCGCTCACCCCGGTCGACGGGCACGACGGGCACGGCCCGGCTCTGGACTACGCCGGTTGGGTGGTCCCGAAGAAGATGAACCGGCTGGGGGCGCTCGGCCCGGCGATCCGGGGCTTCTTCTACCCGATCGAGAAGCCGGCCGAGGCGCCGGTCTCGCCGGGGCACCCGCCGGTCCAGCGACGACCGGAGCGGGAGGAGATCAGCAGCGGCGGGAGCCGTCGCTGACCCACTCCGCTACGACTGACCGTGGCGCCCACCGGATCACCGGCGGGCGCCACGGCCGTTTGTGGCTCCGCCGTCCCGTTCCCGCCGCGAGACGCCGGTCGGCCCCGCTCCGGTCTCCCGCCACCCCCCGACACGGACGGGTGGAATCGCAGGAATAACCCCGGTCAGCCGGGTATCCGTGCGGTCCAACGTCTCAAGGGGGGGAAAGCATGTTGGGAATCAAACGCCTGGGCCTGCTGGCGGCGCTGGTGCTCGTGGGACTGGCACCGGCAGCCGCGGCCCAGGCCGCGGCGCAGCCGTCTGCGCAGGACACGCAGTACCTGCAGGCGGTGCACCAGGTGAACCTGTTCGAGATCACCGCGGGTAACCTGGCGCAGCAGAAGGGCCAGAACCAGCAGGTCAAGGACCTGGGCAAGATGTTCGTGACGGACCACACCCAGCTGGACCAGACGGTGCAGTCCACCGCTCAGCAGCTCAACGTCCAGCTGCCGGCCGACCCGACCGCGGACCAGCAGAAGGTCCTCGACCGGCTGAACAACCTCAGCGGCGCCGAGTTCGACAAGGCGTGGGTGACCGCTCAGTTGGCCGGCCACGTCCAGGCCATCCAGGCCACCCAGACCGAGATCTCGCAGGGCTCCGAGCAGTCGGTGATCCAGCTCGCCCAGGACGCCCTGCCGATCCTCCAGGCGCACTACGACGAACTGGTGGCCCTCGCCCAGACCCTGGGCGTCCCGGTCCCGCAGACCAGCGCCAGCGGCACGCCCAGCCCGGGCGGCACCACGTCGACGGCTCCGGGCGGAACCGAGTCGCCGGCTCCGGGCGGCACCGGCACCGAGGAGCCCGCTCCGGGCACCACGGAGACCCCGGCGCCCAGCCAGAGCTGACGCGTACGACCGATGGTGGCCGGTCCGCCCCTGCGGGGGTGGGCCGGCCACCGGCGTGCGGGTCAGTCGGCGTTGGCCAGCCCGATCGCGAACGCCTCCTCCAGGTCGTGCTGGGAGTAGGCGCGGAACGCGATGTGGGACTCGGTGTTGAGCACGCCGGGCACCTTGGAGATGCGGCCGGCGATGACCTGGGCGATCTGCTCGAACTCGCGGACCCGGACCATGGCGATCAGGTCGACGTGCCCGGCCACCGAGTAGACCTCGCTGACGCCGGGCAGGTTGGCCAGCGTCTCGGCCACCTCGGGAATGGAGTCGGTGGCGCAGTCGATCAGCACGATCGCGGTGATCACGGGACATTTCTCCGTTCGTCGACGTCGACGCCCATGCTAAGGGCTGGGCGGGTCACCGGGCCGCCGGGACGGTCAGGTCGGCGCCCGCCCGGATCACCCCGCTGAGGCGTTCCCCCGCGGCGACCGTCGCGCCCGGCCAGACGACCGAGCGGTCCACCGCGCCGCGCACCACGGCGCCCGCGCCGACCACCGAGCGGGTCACCCGCCCGTCGACCGTGGCGGACGGGTCGACAAGGCCGCCCGGGCCGGCCGCGTGCAGGTTGGCCGCCAGGTAGTCGGCCGGGGTGCCGGTGTCGTAGAAGGTGCCCCGGTAGGGGACCACGGTGAGCGCGCCGGCCGCCTCGGCCGGCCGCCAGACCGCCCGGACCAGGTCGTCGAAGGTCGGCGGCAGCTCCCGGACCAGCCGCCACGGCAGCAGCGAGAACCCCACGAACCGGTGGCCGGCGAAGGTGCCGGGGGCCGCCGGGTCGTCGGCCGGCTGGCCGAGCAGGCGTACGCTCCGCCCGTCCCACCCGTCCAGCAGCGCCGCCAGGTCCGGTCCCGGCGGGGCGTCCGGGTCGGCCAGGTACGCGTCGGCGTTGCCGACCAGCACGCCCCGCCCGGCGATCCAGTCCCGCAGGTTGCCCACCCCGCCGGCGGTGCCGAGCGGGTCGCCCGGCTCGACCGACAGGTGCGCCCGCGCGCCCACGTGCGCCACCACCTGCCCGCCCAGGTAGCAGGCGTTCACCGCGACCCGGTCCGGCCCGGTGCGGCCCAGCCCGGCCAGCCGGTCCAGCGCCCGGTCGAGCAGCGGCACGTTGCCGACCGGGCAGAGCGCCTTGGGCAGGTGCGCGGTGAGCGGGCGCAGCCGGGTGCCCTCGCCGGCGGCGAGCACGACCGCGCAGACGTCGACGGCGGCCCGCCATCCCGGGCCGGCCGCGGGCGCGCCGGGGCCGGTCACGCGGCGGGGGGTGCCGCCGGCGGGACCTCGTCCGCGCGCGGGCCGATCCCGTAGTACCGGAGCAGGTTGGCGGTGGCCCGGCTCAGCCGGGGCAGCTCGTCCAGCGGGTGCCAGGCGGCCTCGAAGACCTCGGCGCCGTCCACCGCCAGCTCGGTGCTGGAGGCCGGCACCTCCGTCTCGAAGACCACGTCCACCCAGCCCTTGGCGTGCACCACGGCGTTCGGCACGGCCGGGCGCAGCCGCTCGGGGGCCAGCTTGATGCCGGACTCCTCGTGCAACTCGCGGGCCGCGCCGACCACCGGCGCCTCGCCGCGCTGCAGCAGCCCGGCCGGGAGGGTCCAGCTGTGGCCGGGCGGCTGGCGCAGCAGCAGGATGCGCCCCGCCCCGCCGGCCTCGGAGTCCCGGACCAGGGTGACCGCGCCGACGATGTACTTCGGCACGGCGAGCCGGACCAGCCGCCGCCGCAGCGGGACGGGGAGCCGGTAGAAGATCTGGTAGCCGAGGGCCCGTCCGGTGGCACGCGCGCGGGGGATCATGCCTGTAAGGCTAGTGGCCGGTCGGCGCCGGCGGATGAGCGGAGCTCGCTACTGCCGGTGGTCGACCAGATCGATCAGCTGCCGGACCACCGTGTCGGGTTCCACGGTGCGGTCGAAGACCGCCACCAGCAGGGTTTCCAGGTCGGGGTAGCCCAGTTCCTCGGAGAGCCGCAGCAGCGGCAGGTCGCTGGCCAGGCCCCGGTCGTGCTTGCGCAGCGCCAGGCCGATGGTGGCCCGGCCGAGGCGGACCTTGTCGGCGATCGAGATGCCCGGCTCGGTGTGCTCGGCGAACCAGCGGTTGATCTGCATCTGCGCGTGCGGGGACTTGACGAAGCCCAGCCACTCGCGGCGCGGCCCGCGCGGCGCCACGTCGACCTCGAAGCCGCTCTCCGCGTCGCTCTCGGTGAAGATCTCCACGACGTCGCCCTCCTCCAGCTCAGAGGAGAGCGGCGCCAGCCGGCCGTTTATCCGCGCGGCGAGGCAGTGGTCGCCCCGCTCGGTACCCAGCTCGTAGGCGAGGTCGACCGGGGTGGCGCCGGCCGGCAGCACCACCTGCCGGCCGTCGGCGACCACCTGGATCTGCGCCTCGGCCAGGTCGCAGCGCAGCGACTCCATGAACTGGGTGGGATCGACCGTCTCCTGCTCCCAGTCGAGCACCCGGCGCAGCCAGGCCAGCTCGTCGGTCCGCTCGTCGGCCCGGCCGGCGGCGCGGGGGAAACGGTAGTGGGCGGCCACGCCGTACTCCGCGGAGTGGTGCATCTCCTCGGTGCGGATCAGCACCTCGACGGTCCGGTCCTGCGGGCCGCAGACGCTGGTGTGCAGGGACCGGTAGAGGTTGTTCTTCGGGGAGGCGATGAAGTCCTTGAAGCGGCCCGGAACCGGCCGCCAGAGCCCGTGCACCGCGCCGAGCGCGGCGTAGCAGTCGGTGGCCGGACCGTCGACCACGATGGCGATGCGGGGCAGGTCGTAGGGCGCGGTGTGCTCGCCGGCCACCGTGTCCTTCCAGATCGAGTAGAGGTGCCGGGGGCGGGGGCCGACCTCGGCGTCGACCCGGCTGCGGCGCAGGGCCGCCCGGGTCTTCGCGACCACGTCGTCGAGGTAGGCGTCCCAGCCTGGCCGGTCGTGCACGAACCGGGCGATCCGCGCGTGCTCCTCCGGATGCAGGTGCAGCAGCACCACGTCGTCCAGCTCGCGTTTGAGGGTCTGGATGCCCAGCCGGTCGCAGAGCGGGACGAGCACCTCCTGGGTCTTGCTGGCGATCCGCTCCCGGGAGGCGGCCGAGCGGACCCCGAGGGTGCGCATGTTGTGCAGCCGGTCGGCCAGCTTGATGATCAGCACCCGGACGTCCTTGCCGGCCGCGACGATCATCTTGCGGACGGTCTCCGCCTCGGCGGCCTTGCCGTAGAACGCCTTGTCGAACTTGGTCACCCCGTCGACCAGGTGGGCCACCTGGCGCCCGAAGTCCTCCTGGAGGGCCTGGAGGGTGTAGCGGGTGTCCTCCACCGTGTCGTGCAGCAGCGCGGCGACCAGGGTGGTGGTGTCCATGCCGAGGTCCGCGCAGATCTGGGCGACCGCCAGCGGATGGGTGATGTAGGGCTCGCCGCTCTTGCGGAACTGGCCGCGGTGCATGTTCTCGGCGATCGTGTAGGCCCGCCGCAGCACCGACGCGTCGGAGCTGGGATGGATGCCGCGGTGGGCGCGGACCAGCGCGGTGACCGGGTCGTTGTCGGTGGTGGGCCAGGAGAGCAGTGAGCGCAGGCGCCGGGAGAGTGGCAGGTCGCCGGGCTGGGTCGGAAGGGCGCCGCCCAGGGCGGCGCCGTGTCCGGCGTCGACGTCCACCTGGGACACCTCCTCACCCCGGCCCCCGGGACGCCGGGGCCGGCGACCGGAGGCAGGCCCGCGAATCGGGCAGGACTGCACTTCTCCAACAGCCTAAGGGAGTTGACGTAGTCCGATCGGACACATGGTCATGAGCGTTCGGTCGAGAGTTGGTGGGACGCGCCGTTCTCCGCCTTGGTCAGCAGGTCGCGGAACCGGCCCGCGCCGGCGACCGGCGACGCCCATCCGGCCGACGTCTCGACCAGCCGGGTCTCCGGTCGCTCCAACCAGGACAGGATGCGCTCGGTCTCCTCCGCGGTGGCCGCCGGCACCGGGCCGTGCCCGGGCAGGACCGTCTCGGCCGTGGCCCGGATCGCGGTGATGGTCGGTCGCGGGTGGACACCCGGCGGGGACACCCCGGCCCCGGCCAGCCGGCCGTGGCGCACCAGGGCCAGCTCCCAGCCGCCCCCGGCGGCCGGGCGGGCGGCGGCCAGCTCGGCGATGCCGGTCAGCGCGGCCAGGCGCTGCATCCGGACCGCCGCGCGCAGCACCGCGGCGAGCCGGCTGCGCACCACCGCGGCCTCCTCGTAGCGCTGGGCGGCGGAGAGCACCTCGATCCGGGCCAGCAGGGCGTCCACCACCACCTGCGGGTCGTCCCGGGTGGCGGTGCGGAACGGCACGGCGGCGCGGTGGTCGTACTCCTCCGGGGTGATCCGGTGCTCGCAGGGCGCCGGGCAGCGACCCAGCTCGGCCAGCGCGCAGGCCGGCATGGTGGTGCGCCGGGACAGCCGGTGGGTGCACTGGCGCAGCGGCACCGCGTCGTGGAAGCCGGCGGCGGCCAGCTCGGCCGCCTGCTTCGAGCGGAACGGGCCGAGGTAGGCCGAGTCGGTGGGGGCCAGGTCGCGCACGATCGACAACCGCGGGTACGCCTCGTCGGTCAGCTTCAGCCAGACCTGGCGCTCCGGGTACTTCGACCGCCGGTTGTAGGGCGGGGCGTGCGCGGCGATCAGCCGCAGCTCGCGCACCTCGGCCTCCAGCGAGTGGGCGCACTCGACCGCCTCGACCCGCTCGGCGGCGGCCAGCATCTCCGAGATCCGGGCCCGCTTCTCGGAGGCCGTGAAGTAGCTGCGCACCCGGGTGGCGATGTCGCCGGAGGTGCCGACGTAGAGCGGACGGTCGTCGGCGGCCCGGAAGATGTAGACGCCGGGCACCTTCGGCAGCCCCTCGGCGAGGTGCCGCTTCCGGCGCTGGGTCGGGGTGACCGCCCGGGCGAACTCGATGGCCTCGCCGACGGTGTCCACCCGGTGCCCGCCGAGCCGGCCGATCAGCCCGTGCAGCACGTCGACCGTGGCCTTGGCGTCGTCGAGCGCCCGGTGGGTGGGCTGGGTGGCGGTGCGGAAGTAGGCCGCCAGGGTGCCCAGCTTGCGGTTGGGCACCTCGTCGCGGGTGAGCACCCGGCGGGCCAGCGCGGCGGTGTCGAGCACCCGCGGGTTGGGCCAGCGGTAGCCGTGCTTCGCGCAGGCGGCCTTGAGGAAGCCCACGTCGTAGGGGGCGTTGTGGGCGACCAGGACGGCGTCGGCGACGAATTCCAGGAAGCTCGGCAGGACCTGCTCGATGGGCGGCGCGGGCAGCAGCATGGCCTGGGTGATCCCGGTCAGCACGGTGATGAACGGCGGGATCGGCACCCCCGGGTTGACCAGGGTGGCCAGCACGCCCAGCTCCTCGCCGCCGCGCACCTTGACGGCGCCGATCTCGGTGATCCCGCCGCCGTCCGGCGCGCCGCCGGTGGTCTCCAGGTCGACCACCACGAAGGTGGTCGCGTAGAGCGGCAGCGCGGGGTCGACCCCCGTGCCCGCCACCCGGTCCAGGCCGGCCAGGGCCTCCTGGACGTAGTCCGGTCGCGTCACCCGCGGCACGCTAGCGGCGGGGTCCGACACTCCCGTCCCGGCAGCCTCAGGAGTTACCACGGGGGTAGGATGAGAGATCGGCTCACTCACCGGGCGGTGGGCCCGGTCGGGGTGGGAGACTTGCCACATGCCCCTCACCGAGCCGCACGACGACCACTCCTCCGTGGAGGAGCCGGTGGTCGGCGCGCAGGACCCCGGTGAGACCCCCGCCACACCGCCCGAGCCGGAGCCCACCCTGCCCGAGCCGGTCCGGCAGCGGATCGTGTCGCTCACCGCCGCGGTGCTGCCCGGCCTGGCCGCCGACGAGGTGCCGGTGCCGCTGCGCCGGGTGGCCAAGTTCGCCCCCAACCGGCGCGCCCGGCTCGGCGCCCCGGCCATCGCCGCCCAGCTCACCGCCGACCCGCTGTTCCGGCAGCGGGTCACCGCCCGGGTGCTCGCCGACGCCGGCGACCTGGGCGCGGCCGTGGTGGACGGCACCGCCCCGGCGGCGGCCGACCCGGTCGAGGTGGCCGCCCTGGCCTACCTGGCCCGGCCCCGGGGCTGGCGGGAGCTGATCGACGCCAGCGGCGCCGCGGTGCGCGCCGAGGCGGACAGCGCCGTGGTCGCCGAGCTGGTCCGCGAGGCCGAGCAGCGCGCCACCCGCGCCGAGCACGACCGGGCGGTGGCCCGCGTCGAGGCGGAGAAGCTCCGCGACGAGCTCGCCCGGGTCCGCGAGGAGCTGGGCCAGCTCCGCGAGGAGGCCCGGCAGCTCACCCGTACCCTCCGGGAGACCCAGGCCCGGGAGCGCAAGGCCACCGAGATGCTGGCCACCGAGCGCGGCCGGGCCGCCCGCGCGGCCGCCGACGCGGACGCCGAGCTGCGCCGGGCCCGGGCCCGGCTGGCCGAGGCGGAGGCCGCGGCCGGGGTGGCCCGGGTCAGCGCCAAGGAGGCCCGCTCGGTCGACGAGGCCAGGCTGTGGCTGCTGCTGGAGACGATCGGGCAGGCCGCCGTCGGGCTCCGCCGCGAGCTGGCCCTGGACCCGGTGGACAAGCTGCCCGCCGACTTCGTCGCCGACGCGTTCGCCGACCGGCCCGGGACCACCCCGGCCGGGGCCGCCACCCGGGCCCGGGACACCGACGACCCGGCCCGCCTCGACCAGCTGCTCGCCCTGCCCAAGGCGCACCTGGTGGTGGACGGCTACAACGTCACCAAGCGCGGCTTCGGCGAGATGTCGCTGGAGCAGCAGCGCAAGCGGCTGATCACCGGGCTCGGCGGGATCGCCGCGCAGACCGGTGACGAGGTCACCGTGGTCTTCGACGGCGCCGAACGGATCCACGGGCTGCCGCCCGCGCCGCGCGGGGTGCGGGTGCTCTTCTCCCACAAGGGGGAGACGGCCGACGAGCTGATCCGCCGGCTGGTCCGCGCCGAGCCGGCCGGGCGGCCGGTGGTGGTGATCTCCTCCGACCGCGAGGTCGCCGACGGGGTACGCCGGCACGGCGCCTACCCGCTCGGCGCCGACTCGCTGCTGCGGCGGCTCGCCCGGTCCTGACGCCGATGATCGGGTTCGGGGTGGGTGCTGCCTCGTTGTCCGGTTCTGTCACACCCCCGGCCTAGCCTCGTGGTGACTGACGGTGGCGGGCTCCTCTCCGGTCCGCCACCGGCGACGCGTCAGGAGGCGTTGATGCTCATCGACTGCGACACCTGCGGGATCCGGGGCGCCGGGTGCTCCGGCTGCCTGGTGACCGCGCTGCTCGACACCGGTGCCGCGGCGGCCGACCTGGGCCCCGCCGAGCACCGGGCGATCGAGGTGTTCGCCCGGGCCGGCTTCGAGGTGCAGGTGCTGCCGGCCCCGCCCGCTCCCCGGCGTCGGTCCGGTCGCCGGGTGGCCTGATCCCGCTCGGCCACCACGGCCACCGCGCCGCCCCCGGGCCTTAGGATGAGCGCTCACGGCGGGAGGGGAGCGGGCATGAACCGGGTGGGGCGCGACGGGGTGCGGCGGTGACCCCGCGCGGCTGGGCGGTGCTGACCCTGGCCGGGCTGGTCGTCGCGCTGCTTGTCGCCGGGGCGCTGCTGGTGCCGTGGAGCCGGCCGCCGGCACCCCGCGCCGACCAGCTCGCGGCGCTGCGTGCGCTCCCCGTCGACCAGGTGGCCCGGGGTCGCGCCTTCCACGGCGCCCTGCGCCCGGCCGGCTGGTCGGCGCTCGTCGTCGGCCTCGTGGTGGCCCTGCTGCTCGGGCTCACCCCGCTCGGCGGCCGTCTGGTCGAGCTGGCCGGCCGGCCCTTCGGCGGGCACTGGGCCGCCCAGGCGGTGCTCGGCGGGCTGGCCGTGCTGTTCCTCGCCGACCTGCTCACCCTGCCCTTCGCCGCGTGGCGGCAGACCGTGCTGACCCGCTACGGGCTGAGCACCCAGGGCTGGGGCGGCTGGGCCGTCGACCTGCTCAAGTCGTACGCGGTCAGCGCCGTCATCGGCGCGCTCGTCCTGCTCGGCTTCTACACGGTGGTCCGGCTCGCCCCGCGCTGGTGGTGGGCGTTCGGCGCGGCCGGCGCCGCCCTGCTGGTGGTGCTGCTGTCGTTCGTGCTGCCGGTGCTGGTCGAGCCGGTGTTCAACCGGTTCACGCCCATGGAGCCCGGCCCGCTGCGCACCGAGCTGACCAGCCTGGCGGCCCGGGACGGGGTGCCGGTGCGCGACGTGCTGGTCGCCGACGCCTCGCGGCGGACCCGGGCGGTCAACGCGTACGTCTCGGGCCTGGGGCCGACCCGGCGGGTGGTCGTCTACGACACCCTGCTGCGCGAGGCGGACCCGGCGGAGGTGACCAGCGTGGTCGCCCACGAGCTGGGGCACGCCAAGGACCGGGACGTGTGGACCGGCACCCTCATCGGGGCGCTGGGCGCCGCCGCCGCGGTGGTGGCGCTCTACCTGATCGGCTCCTGGACGCCGCTGCTGCGGCTGGCCGGCGTCGACTCGATCGCCCAGCCCCGGGCGTTCCCGCTGCTGATCGCGCTGGTCACGGTCGCCGGGCTGGTGGCCACGCCGGCGCAGGCGCTGGTCTCCCGGCGGGTGGAGGCCCGCGCCGACGCGCACGCGCTGGCGCTCACCGGCGATCCGGTCACCTTCGAGGCGATGCAGCGCCGCCTGGCCGGGGTGAACCTGGCCGACCCCGACCCGCCCCGCTGGGAATACCTCTGGTCGGCGTCCCACCCGTCCACCGTGGAGCGGATGGCCGCCGCCCGCGCCTACGCCAGGGAGTCCGGCCGATGAGCCGCACCTTGCTGATCACCAACGACTTCCCGCCCCGCCCCGGCGGCATCCAGTCGTTCGTGCACCACCTGGCGGTGCGCCAGCCCCCGGGTTCCGTGGTGGTCTACGCGTCGAGCTGGCGGGGCGCGGCCAAGTTCGACGCCGACCAGCCGTTCGAGGTGGTCCGGGAACGCACCAAGGTGCTGCTGCCCACCCCGCTGGTGGCCCGCCGGGCGGCGCGGCTGGCCCGGGCGTACGACTGCGACACGGTGTGGTTCGGCGCGGCGGCCCCGCTGGGGCTGCTCGCGGCCGGGCTGCGCCGCCGGGCCGGGATCCGCCGGGCAGTGGCGCTGACCCACGGGCACGAGGCCGGCTGGGCCACGCTGCCCGGCGCCCGGGCGGCGCTGCGCCGGATCGGCCGGGGCGTGGACGTCACCACCTACCTCGGCGAATACACCCGGGTCCGGTTGGCCCGGGTGCTCGACGGGGTGACCGAGCTGCGCCGGCTCGCCCCGGGCGTCGATGTGGACACCTACCACCCCGACGTCGACGGTGAGCGGGTGCGGCTGCGGCTGGGGCTGGCCGACCGGCCGGTCGTGGTGTGCGTCTCGCGCCTGGTTCCGCGCAAGGGGCAGGACATGCTCATCCGGGCGATGCCGGAGATCCGCCGCCGGGTGCCGGACGCCGCGTTGCTGGTTGTCGGTGGCGGCCCCTACCGGGCGGCGCTGCAGAAGCTGGCCCGGCAGACCGGGGTGGAACGCGACGTGGTGTTCACCGGTTCGGTGCCCTCGGCGGAGCTGCCCGCCCACTACGCGGCGGGCGACGTCTACGCGATGCCCTGCCGGACCCGCAACCGGGGCCTGGACGTCGAGGGCCTGGGGATCGTCTACCTGGAGGCCAGCGCGACCGGGCTGCCGGTGGTGGCCGGCGACTCCGGTGGCGCGCCGGACGCGGTCCGCGAGGGTGAGACCGGCTACGTGGTCCGCGGCCGGGACGTGCCGCAGCTCGCCGACCGGGTGGCGACCCTGCTCGCCGACCGGGACCTGGCCCGCCAGCTCGGCGCGGCCGGCCGGGCCTGGGTGGAGCGGGAGTGGCGCTGGGAGACCCAGGCCGAGCGGATGGCCGCCCTGCTCGCCGGCTGACCCGCGGGCGGCCCCGGCGTCGTGCCGGGGCCACCACGTCCGATCGGGTGATCAGGTGCGGACGAGAGCCGGCTCCGCCGGGGCCGGCCGCGGCGACCGGCGGGCCGGCCGGCCCGGCCACCAGGTGCGCACGCCGAGGTCCAGGGTCAGCGCCGGGATCAGCAGGCTGCGCACCAGCAGGGTGTCGAGCAGGATGCCGACCGCCACGATGACGCCCATCTGCACCGACGGCACCAGCGGCAGCACCAGCAGCGCGCCGAAGGTGGCGGCCAGCACCACGCCCGCGCTGGTGATCACGCCGCCCGTGACGGTCAGCGCGCGCAGCACGCCCGGCCGGTGCCCGATCCGGGCGACCTCCTCGCGGGCCCGGGTCATCAGGAAGATCGTGTAGTCCACCCCGAGCGCCACCAGGAACAGGAACGCCTGCAACGGGACCCCGACGAAGAGCCGGGGATGGCCCAGGGCGTCGAGCAGCAGCCCGGCGGCCCCCATGGCGGCCGCGTACGACAGCACCACGCTGACCATCAGCAGCAGCGGCGCGACCAGCGACCGGAGCAGCAGCACCAGGATGACCAGGACGACCGCGAGCACCAGCGGGATGACCACCCGGTTGTCCCGGTTCACCGTGTGCTCCTCGTCGAGCACGGTGGCGGTCCGCCCGCCGACCAGGGCCCGTGCGTCCGGTACCGCGTGCACGGCGGTCCGCAGCCGGGCCACTGTGTCCCGGGCGGCGTCGCTGTCCGGCGCGGCCGCGAGCACCGCCGGCACCCGGACCCACCGGCCGTCCGCCGAGCGTTCCGGCGCGCCCACCTCGGCGACGCCCGGCACCGCGCGGGCGGCGGCCACCACCGTCTCGGCCGTCCCGGCGGCGGCCAGGATCTCGGCGGGCGCGGCCGAGCCGTCCGGGTAGTGGGCGGCGATCAGCCGCTGCCCGGCGACCGAGCCGACCTCGGTGGTGAACGACTCGTCGTCGGGCAGGCCCAGGCTGAGGTTGCCGATGCCCAGGGTCAGCGCGGCCAGCGCGGCGGCGGTGCCGACCCAGACCGCCCGGGGCCGGCCGGCGACCAGGCCGGCGATCCGGCGCCACACCCCGTGGTCGGCGGTGTGGTCGCGGGTGTCGGCACCGGGGCTGTACCGGGGCACGAACGGCCAGAACAGCCACCGGCCGCAGAGCACCAGCACCGCCGGCAGCAGGGTGGTCATGGCCAGCAGCGCCGCGGCGATCCCGACCGCGCCGACCGGACCGAGGCCGCGGGTGGCCGGCAGGTCGGCCGCGAGCAGGCAGAGCAGTCCGACCGCGACGGTCGCCGCCGAGGCGCAGACCGCGCCGGCCGAGCGGTGCAGCGCGGCCCCCATGGCGACGTGCCGGTCGGCGTGCCGGCGCAGCTCCTCCCGGTACCGGGCGATCAGCAGCAGGGCGTAGTCCACCCCGACGCCGAAGACCAGCACGGTGAGGATGGTCTGGCTCTGGAAGTCGACGGCCAGCCCGGCGTGCCGGGCCAGCAGGTAGACCACCGCCCCGGCGAGCTGGTTCGCGACGGCCACCCCGACCAGCGGGATCAGCCACAGCACCGGGCTGCGGTAGGTGACCAGCAGGAGCAGGGCGACGGTGAGCGCGGTGGCCAGCAGCAGCGCGCCGTCCATCCCGGCGAAGGCGTCGAAGACGTCGTGCTCGGCGGCCGCGTCGCCGGTCAGGGCGGTCCGCAGGCCGGGTGGCGCGCGGTCGGCGAGCCGGTCCTTCAGCGCGTCGACCGTCTCGGCGCGCCGCTCGTCGTCGAGGCTGACCGGCAGGGAGAGCAGCAGCGCCCGACCGTCGGCCGCGGCCACCGGCGGGGACACCGCGCCGCCGTCGGCGTACCGGGCGAAGGCGGCCCGGTCGGCCTCGACCCGGGCCCGGTCGGTCGGGGTGAGCCCGGAGTCGCGGACATAGACGGCGATCGCGAGGGGGTGCCGCGAGCCGGGGAAGGCCGCTTCGGCGCGTTGCACTGCCCGGCTGCTCTCGGCGCCGGCCGGCAGCGCGCCGAGGGTCGAGTTGTCCTGGACCTCGCCGAGCTTCAGCGCGAGGGGGCCGGCCGCCACGAGCAGCGCCAGCCAGAGGAGAAGGGCCGCGTACTTGCCGCGGCGGCCGGCGGGCAGGCCGGCCAGGCGTTGCGGGGACATCCGAGTTCCCTTTCGTCGTCACGGTTGCGGGGTCGGCGACCCCGCTTCCGATCCTTCGGCCCGGCCGGGCGCGGGTCAGGGGTGTCAGCGCGCCGGCCGGGGTGGTGCCAGCACCACCGATCCGGGACGGCCGGTGCCGCAGAATGAGGCCCGTGGACGGCGTACGCGGACTGCTCCGCACCTGGATCCGGCCCGGCGCGGTCACCGCCGCGCAGGGGCTGCTGATCGCCCTGCTGTCGTTGACCACGCACGTCGCGCTCTTCGTGCTGTCGCTGGTGTCGCTGGTGCTGATCCCGGCGTTCGGCGTGGGGTTCGCGCTGTTTCCGGTGGTCACCGCGCTGGTCCGGCTCTGCGCCGGGCTGCACCGCCGGCTGGCCCGCTGGGGCGGGGTCGAGCTGGCCACGCCCTACCTGCCGGCGCCGGCAGGCGCGCAGTTCGGCACCTGGCGGCGGTTCCGCTGGGTGGTGAGCGACCCGGCCACCTGGCGGGACCTGTCCTGGCTGCTGCCCGGCGCGGTCACCGGCGCGGTCTGCCTGGCCGCCTTCGTCCTGCCGCTGTACGGCCTGGAGGGCGTGCTCGGGGTCCCCCTGGTGCTGCACCTGACCGTCGGCTTCGGCTACGGCCCGTTCTGGCCGATCGACAACCTCCTCGAGGCGTTGCTCTGCTTCCCGCTGGGCGCGCTGTTCCTGGTCGGTGGGCTGGCCGCGGGGCGCTGGCTGGTCTGGCTGCACCTGGCCTTCGCCCGGTTCTTCCTGCCGCCGACCCGCAGCGCCGAGCTGGCACTGCGGGTCCGCCAGCTCACCGTCACCCGGGCCGAGACGGTGGACGCGCAGGCGGCCGAGCTGCGGCGGATCGAGCGGGACCTGCACGACGGGGCGCAGGCCCGGATCGTCGCGCTGAGCATGAGCATCGGCCTGGCCGAGCAGCTGCTGGCCGACGACCCGGAGGCGGTGCGGCGGCTGCTCGCCGAGGCCCGGGAGACCAGCGGGCAGGCCCTGGCCGAGCTGCGCGGGCTGGTCCGCGGCATCCACCCGCCGGTGCTCGCCGAGCGCGGCCTGGCGGGCGCGGTACGGGCGCTGGCGCTGGCCGTGCCGCTGCCGGTGGCGGTGGCCGTCGACCTGCCGGGCCGCCCGGCCGCCCCGGTGGAGTCCGCCGCGTACTTCGCGGTGGCCGAGGGGCTGGCGAACGTCAGCAAGCACAGCGGGGCGACCCGGGCGTGGGTCGAGCTCGGCCACGCCGACGGGCGGCTGACCATCGTGGTCGGTGACGACGGGCGGGGCGGGGCCGACCCGGCGGCGGGTGGCGGCCTGGCCGGGATGGGACGCCGGCTGGCCGCGTTCGATGGGACGATGGTGGTGACCAGTCCGGCCGGTGGGCCCACCGTCATCAGCATGGAGCTGCCGTGCGAGTTGTCATCGCCGAGGATCTCGCCCTCCTCCGGGACGGGCTGACCCGCATCCTGGAGGCGTTCGGCTGCCAGGTCGTCGGGGCCGTCGACAACGGACCCTCGGTGCTGCCCGCGCTGATCGCGCACCGCCCGGACGTCGCGGTGCTCGACGTCCGGCTCCCGCCCACCTTCACCGACGAGGGCCTGCAGGCCGCCATCCGGGCCCGCGCCGAGATCCCCGGGCTGCCGATCCTCGTGCTGTCCCAGCACGTCGAGCAGCTCTACGCCCGGGAGCTGCTCTCCGACCGGCTCGGTGGGGTGGGCTACCTGCTCAAGGACCGGGTGTCCCACGTGGACCAGTTCGTCGACGCGGTGCGCCGGGTGGCCGCCGGCGGCACCGTGATGGACCCGGAGGTGGTCGCCCAGCTGCTGGCCAGCCGGTCCGGGGCGGGGCCGCTGGACGAGCTGACCCCCCGGGAGCGGGAGGTGCTCGGCCTGATGGCCGAGGGCCGGTCCAACGCCGCGGTCGCGGCCCGGCTCTTCGTCACCGAGAAGGCGGTCAACAAGCACATCAACAACATCTTCAGCAAGCTGCGGATGCCGCCGTCGACCGACGACAACCGGCGGGTCCTGGCCGTGCTGGCCTACCTGCACGGAGAGGACGGCCGCCGGCCGCGGACCCCGGCCTGACCCGGCTCAGGAGGCGGTGTCGGTCAGGGCGGGGGAGCGGTCCAGGTACGGCCGGGCCGGCCCGGGGCGGCCGAAGTGCCAGCCCTGCCCGGCGTCGCAGCCGATCGCGCGCAGCCGGTCCGCCTGGTCGGCCGTCTCCACCCCCTCGGCCGTGACGGTCAGGCCGAGGGCGTGCGCCAGGGACACCAGGGAGGCGAGGATCCGCTCGTCGGTGCGGCTGCCCGGGTCACCGGCCGGTGCGCGCAGCCCGGCCACGAACTCGCCGGCCACCTTCAGCTCGCTCACCGGCAGGTCCCGCAGGTACGCCAGGTTGCAGTAGCCGGTGCCGAAGTCGTCGATGGCCACCCGCACGCCGAGGTCGGCCAGCACCCGCAGGGCGCGGACCGGCTCGGCCACGGTGCTCATCATGGTGCTCTCGGTGATCTCCAGCTGGAGCCGCTCGGCGGGCAGGCCGGTGCGTCCCAGCACCCCCTGCACCTCCTGCACGAGGCCGGGCCGGTGCAGCTGTCGGACGGCGAGGTTGACGCTGACGAACGGCGCGCCGCCCGGCCCGGCCGCCCAGCCGCGCGCCTCGCGGCACGCCTCGGCCAGCACCCAGCTGCCGAGTCGGACGATCAGACCGGTCTCCTCGGCCAGCGGGATGAAGCTGTCCGGCCGCAGCACGCCCAGCTCCGGATGGCGCCAGCGGACCAGCGCCTCCATGCCCACCACCCGGCCGTCGCGCAGCCCGGTCAGCGGCTGGTAGTCGAGGTAGAACTCGCCCCGGTCCAGCGCGGCGGGGATCGCCGCGGAGAGGGCGTACCGGGCCAGGTCCTGGCGGTTGCGGTCGGCGTCGAACAGCGACCAGCGGGCCCCGCCGGCCGCCTTGGCCCAGTGCAGGGTGCTGTCGGCGGCGCGCATCAGCTCCAGCGGCGAGGTGCCGGCCACCTGCCGCTCCACGATGCCGATGCTGGCCGACACGGTCAGCTCGTGCCCGTCGACCGGCGCCGGCTCGCTCACCGCGGCCAGCGCCGCCTCGGCCACCTTCACCACGTCCTCGGTGCCGCCGGTGCGCTCGACCAGGATGACGAACTCGTCGCCGCCCAGCCGGGCCACCAGGTGCTCGCCGAGCGCCCGGCGCAGTCGCCGGGCCACCGCCACCAGCAGCGAGTCGCCGACCTGGTGGCCGAGGGAGTCGTTGACCACTTTGAACCGGTCCAGGTCGAGGAAGCAGACCCCGATCCGGTCGGCGCCCCGCCCGGGCGCGGTGATGGCGGCGGTGAGCCGCTCGGTGAACAGCGTGCGGTTGGGCAGGCCGGTCAGCGGGTCGTGGGTGGCCTGGTGCCGGAATCGGGCCTCGCTGTCCCGCAGCGCGCGTTCGGCCGTCGCCCGGGCCGTCATGGCGGCCCGCCGGATGGCCTCCTGCTCGTCCAGCGTGCGGTCGCGCAGGGCGCGCGCGTACCCGGTGGCGACGGTGGCCAGCAGCCGGGCCATCCGGTCGTCGACGTCGTCGACGGCCAGGTCGAGATCCCGCACGAGGCGGAGCTGGATCACCTCGATGGTGCGGCCGAGCCCCTCCGCGGAGGCGATGTGCGACTGCACCAGCTCGGCGCCGACCTGCTGGCCGATCCGCAGGTCGAACGGGTCGGCGCGCAGCGCCAGCGCCAGCCGCTCGGTGAGCCGCTGGAGCAGCGCCTCCAGCTGGGCCTGCGTCATCGGCAGGTAGCTGGTCCCGGAGACCGCCTTGGCCCAGGCCCGGGCGAAGGCGCCGGGGCGCGAGCGGGTGGTGGCGGTGGCCCCGTCGTCACCCACCGAGCCGCCCGACGCCGCCCATGAAGACCGCCTGCGCGGCGTTCTCCGCGTGCTCCGGGGCGTCCGGCCGCCACTGCGGCACCCAGACCACGCCCGGGTCGACCAGGTCGAAGCCGGCGAACAGCGCGGTCAGCTCGGCGCGGCTGCGGATGAAGAGCTGGTTGTCGGTGCGCCGGTAGACCCGCTCGGCCTCGGCCCGCTCGCCGGTGCCCGCCCGGCCGTCGTCGCTGGCCTGCGACATGACCAGGTAGCTGCCCGGGGCCAGCGCCGCGCGCAGCGTCCGCAGGAACTCCTCCGGGCGGTCCTCGTCGGGGATGAAGTGCAGCACCGCCACGATCATCACGGCGACCGGCTGGGAGAAGTCCAGCAGCCGGAGGACGTCGGGATGGCGGAGGATCGCCTCCGGCCGGCGCAGGTCCTCCTGCACCACGGCGGCCCGCTCGTTGCCGGCCAGGATCTCCCGGCTGTGCGCCACCGCGACCGGGTCGACGTCGACGTAGACCACCCGCGACTCCGGGTCGATCCGCTGGGCGATCTCGTGCACGTTGCCCACGGTCGGGATGCCGGAGCCGATGTCGAGGAACTGGCGTACGCCGGCGTCGGCCAGGAACTGCACCGCCCGGCGGAGGAAGGCCCGGTTGGCCTGGGCCATCAGCGGCGCCTCCGGCACCGCCTCGACCATGGCCCGGGCGGCGGCCCGGTCGGCCGCGAAGTTGTGCGAGCCGCCGAGGTAGTAGTCGTACATGCGGGCCACGCTGGGGCGCTCGATGTCGATGGTCTCGGGTGCCCAGTCCGGCCGCTGCATGCGCTTGCCCCTTTGTGTCGGCGACGCGCGGGGGTCACCGCCGCGCGGATCACCCGGGTATTCTGCCCGCCCGCCGTCGCGGTGCAAAGACCGCCGTCGCTCCGCGTCCGGCCCCTCACCGTACGGGGTCGCGCGCTGCCCGGAATGCCGGAGAGGCCCGCGTCCGGCGTGCGGACGGGGGCCTCTCCGGCGTCGAACTGGCGGGACGCCGTCAGAACTTCGGCGCGTCCGGGGCCTCCAGCAGCCCCAGCCGCAGCGCGGTCATCAGCGCCTGCGCGCGGTTGGCGGCGCCGAGCTTCTCGTAGAGCTTCGAGATGTGCGTCTTGGCGGTCGACTCGCTGACGAACAGCTGCTTGGCGATGCCGGCGACGCTCATGCCGTCGGCCAGCAGCCGCAGCACCTGGCCCTCGCGGGGGGAGAGCTGCGGACCGGACGGGGCCAGCCGCCGCTTCATCGCCTCGGCCAGGTCGGCCGCGGTGAACGCGCTGGGGGAGGAGGCGGCGTGCCGGGCGGCGGCCACCACCTCGTCGGCCGGGGCGGTCTTCGGCACGAACGCGCTGGCCCCCGCCTCCAGGGCCCCGAAGAGCTGGTCGTCGCCGGCGTACATGGTGAGCACCACGATGCCCATCGACGCGCTGGACTTGCGCAGGGCGCGCGTGGCCTCCAGGCCGCTGCCGTCGGGCAGCCGCAGGTCCATGATCACCACGTCCGGCTGGAGCGCGCCGGCCTGGCGCACACCCTCCGCGGCCGTGGCGGCCTCGCCCACGACCTCGAACTGCCGGTCCCGCTCGAAGGCGTGCCGCAGACCCTTGCGGATCAGATCGTGATCGTCGACAAGGAGCACCTTGGTCCGGGTGGCCGGTGTCGGGCTAGTGGTCATCCTCGGGTTACTCCCCTTCTGCTGCTGTGCTGCCGCGCACACTATCGCGCCGGGGCGAGGAGCCGAGTACCACCGCCACGGTCGTGCCGCTGGGTTGCCGCGGCCTGATCTCCAACCGGCCCCGGATACGTTCCGCCCTCTCGGCCATGATCGCAAGACCGTAGTGCCCCTCGGGGCGCTGGTCACCGATGCCGTGACCGTCATCCGACACTTCGATCTGCGCGTACGGGGGGTCCACCTCACACGTGACCCACAGGTTCGCCGCCCCGGCGTGCTTGCGCGCGTTGGTCACCGCCTCCTGCGCGATGCGCAGCAACTCGGCCTCGGTGGCGGCGGGCAGCCGGGCGGTGGACTCGTCCAGGGACAGGTGCACCCGCAGGCCGCCGGAGGCGCCGACGGTGCGGGCGTACTCGGCGATGGCGGCGGCCAGGCCACCGTGCCGGTCCACCTCGCTGCGCAGCTCGAACAGGCTGAGCCGCAGCTCGGTGATCACCCGGGTGACCTCTTGGCGCAGCGTGCGCAGCGAGTCGGCGGTCTCCTCGGCGTCGTCGTGCACGGTGGCGAGGGCGTTGTCGATGCCGTACCCGACCATCACCAGCTCCTGGGCGACCCCGTCGTGGATCTCCCGGGCCAGCCGCTGCCGCTCCTCGTTGGTGGCCAGCGACCGCACCTCGTCGAAGAGCAGCGCGGCCTCCAGGCGCAGCGCCGCCGGGCCGGTCAGCGCGGTCACCCGGGACACCACCGGCGGCGGGTACGCGTGCGCGGCGTCCGCCTCGATGACCACCAGGCCGACCGTGCGCACGCCGGCGACCAGCGGCACGATCAGCGCCGAGACCTCCCCGGACTGCCGGGAGCGGGCCTGCGAGCGGGCCGAGGTGGTCGGCTGCTGGCTGGCCCAGGCGTCGGCGATGGCCGAGTCCGCGTCGAGCGTGGTCTCCCAGTCGACCCGGTCCGCGCCGATCTGGGCGAGGACCACCAGCCGGCCGCCTCCGCTGGCCGACAGCACCGCGCCCCGGTCGGTCTTCGCCACCACCCGCAGCTCCTCCAGCAGGTGCTCGGAGATGCCGCCCGGGTCCAGGGTGGCGCCGGGAAGCTGGCGGGCGACCGTGCGCAGCTGGGTGAGCAGCCGGGTGGCCTCCGCGTACGGCTGGGGCTTGCCCTCGCCGCGGACCCGCATCACCCGCTGGAGCATGCCGGCCGTGTAGAGGCCGAGGCCGGCCAGGATCAGCCACTGCGCGCAGACCGTCAGGTAGCCGAGCTGGCCGAGCTGCGGCTCGCCGCCGACCTCGGTGAAGGCCGCGCTGACCAGCAGGGTGGCCGCCGAGACCACGAGCAGCGCCGCGCCCTCGCGGAAGCGGCGGCGCAGCGCGGTCACGGTGACCGGCACGGCGAGGTACGGCAGCACCGCCGAGGCGCCCAGCCCGCCGGTGACCCCGGTGAGGTGGGTGTCGGCGGCGACCTGGCTGGCGGCCAGCCCGAGGACCACCACTTCGGCGAAGCGGCTGATCGGTGCGAGCAGGCGGTGCTGCGGCGCCAGCACGGCGGGCAGCCCGGCGACGCCGAGCAGGGCGATCCACCACAGCTGGGCGGCGTCGCGGGTGGCGAACAGGGTCAGGGCGGCGACCAGCGCGAGGAGGACCGCGCGCGCCGCGGCCGCGAGGGGCTGCGTCTGCGGGGGGCTGGGTGTGGAGGCGGGCACGTGACGGATGGTAGTCAGCCTCCGTAGATGTCCGCGATCTCCGCCGCGTACGTCTTGTGCACGACCTGCCGCTTGACCTTGAGCGAGGGGGTCAGCTCGCCGGTCGCCTCGGTGAAGTCCTGCGGCAGGATCCGGAACACCTTGATGGCCTCGGCCTTGGAGACGGACTGGTTGGCCTGGTCGACCGCGGACTGCACCTCGGCCCGCAGCGTCTCGTTCCCGCGCAGCTCCGCGACGCTGGTGTCCTCCGGGAGGCCGTGCGCGGCCAGCCACTTCGGCAGGGCCTCCTCGTCGATGGTGACCAGCGCCGCGATGAACGGCTGCCGGTCGCCGACCACGAGGCACTGGCTGACCAGCGGGTGCGCCCGCACCTGGTCCTCCAGCACCGCCGGGGCGACGTTCTTGCCGCCGGCGGTCACGATGATCTCCTTCTTGCGGCCCGTGATGCTGAGGTAGCCGTCCTCGTCGAGCTGCCCCAGGTCGCCGGTGCGGAACCAGCCGTCGGTGCTCAGCGCCTCGGCGGTGGCCGCCTCGTTGTGCCAGTAGCCCTGGAAGACGATCTCCCCGGAGATCAGGACCTCGCCGTCGTCGTCGATGCGGATGGTGACGCCGGGCAGCGGCCGGCCGACCGAGCCGATCCGGGTGTGCCCGGGCAGGTTCGCGGCGGCGGCCGGTGCCGTCTCGGTGAGGCCGTAGCCCTCGCAGATGGTCACCCCGATGCCGCGGAAGAAGTGCCCGAGCCGGGAGCCGAGCGGGGCGCCGCCGGAGATGGCGTCCCGGCAGCGGCCGCCCATCGCGGCCCGCAGCTTGCGGTAGACCAGCTTGTCGAAGAGCGCCTGCTGGGCGCGCAGCCCCAGGCCCGGCCCGTCGGGGGTCTCCAGCGCCTCGCTGTAGGCGATGGCGACCTTCTCGGCCCGGTCGAAGATCTTGCCCTTGCCGTCGGCCTCGGCCTTCTGCCGCGCGCCGTTGTAGACCTTCTCGAAGACCCGGGGTACGGAGAGCACGAAGGTCGGCTTGAACTCCTGCAGCTCGCCGACCAGGTTCTTGGTGTCCGAGCAGTGCGCCATGGTGGCCCGGGCCTGCACGACGCCGACCTGGATGAGCCGGGCGAAGGCGTGCGCCAGCGGCAGGAAGAGCAGGGTGGACGCGCCCTGGCGGAACAGGTTCGGCAGCACCGGGACGGCGTTGGCGATGTCGGCGTAGATGTTGCGGTGGGTCAGCACGCAGCCCTTGGGGCGGCCCGTGGTGCCGCTGGTGTAGATGATGGTGGCGATGTCGTCGGCCTTCAGCGTCGAGCGGCGTACCTCGACGTCGGCCGGGTCGACCGCCGCGCCGGCGGCGACCAGCTCGTCCACCGCGCCCAGCTCGATCTGCCAGACCTCGCGCAGCTCGGGCAGCCGGTCCCGGACCCCGGCGACCAGGGTGGCGTGCGCGGTGCTCTCGACCACCACGGCGACCGCGCCGGAGTCGGAGAGGATCCAGGCGGCCTGCTCGGCGCTGGACGTCTCGTAGATCGGCACGGTGACCGCGCCCGCGGCCCAGATCGCGTAGTCGAGGAGGGTCCACTCGTAGCGGGTGCGGCTCATCAGCCCGACCCGGTCGCCGGGGGCCACACCGGCCGCCACCAGGCCGCGGGCCACCGCGACGACCTCGTCGCGGAACTGCCGGCAGGTCACGTCGACCCAGGCGCCGCCGGTGCCCTCAGCACGCCGGACGAACTGCACGGCATCGGGGGCGACCTCGGCGTTGTCCCAGACCGGGTCGGTCAGGTTGGCCGCGTCGCCGACGGTGACGATCGGCGGAACGGAGAACTCGCGCACCTGCACTCCCTCGTGCTCGCACTGGCCGGGCCGGCCGTGGTCGGCTCTGTCGAAACCTACCCGCCCGTCACCGGGGAGGAGGTAGGGAGGTTGCCCGCCCGGCTGGTGGGACACGCGCGCGGCGGGCGCGTCGCGACGGGCGGGGGTGGAGCGGCACGCACCGGCCCACCGCCGGGTAGCCTCCCCCCATGGCGGACTCCTCCACCCAGTCGATCGTCGTCGGCGCGTCACCGGACCGGGTGGCGGCGGTCATCTGCGACTTCCCGCGCTACCCGGAGTGGGCCGAGGCGGTGCGGCGGGCCGAGGTGATCGAGGAGTACGAGGACGGTTACGCCAGCCAGGTCCGGTTCACCATCGACGCGGGCGTGATGGCCGACGAGTACGTGCTGGCCTACGAGTACGCCGAGGACATCTCCCGGATCGAGTGGCACCTGGTGGCGCCCTCGAAGATGCAGAAGTCCCAGCGCGGGTCGTACGACCTCGTCGACAACCCGGACGGAACGACCACGGTGACCTACACCCTCGAGGTGGAGCTGTCCGTGGGGATGCTCGGCATGTTTCGCCGCAAGGCCGAGAAAATGATCATGGACGCGGCGTTGAAGCAGCTCAAGCGCCGGGTAGAAGCACTCGGTGCGGCCCACTGACCCGACCGTCGTCCCGGTTGTCACGGTGAAGGAGCCGAACCATGGGCACCACTGATCCGGGTTCGGCCCGGGAAGAGGCCGAGCGCCTCGTCGCCATGCTGCTGGCCAGCGCGAAGCTGGCCGCCGCCTCGCCGGGTTCCGGTCCCTGGGGTCCGCTCGGCGGGATCCTGTCGGGTGTCCTCGGTCACACCCCGCCCGGCGAATCGTCCACCGCGCCCGGCGCCGGCGCGGGTGCGCGTTTCGCCACCGGCTCGGCCGAATGCTGTGTCTGCCCGGTCTGTCGCGGTATCGCGGCGTTGCGCGACCCGAGTCCGGAATTCGCCGAGCGTCTCGCCACCGGGGCCGGGGATCTGGCCGCCGGAGTGGCCAGCCTGCTGCGCGCGTTCACCCCGGCCGAGCCGGCCGGGCCGGGTGGCCCCACGGCTCCCGGCGGGTCCGACGGGGCGACCGCCGGGCCCGCGACGGGGGACCACGTGTGGCGCGAGGCGACCCGTACCGGGCATGATTCTCAGCCGGCACCCGAGCAGGACGTGTGGTCCGCCGCCACCCGGGGGGAGGGCGCGGCCGAGGCCGACGGGCCGGACGTGCCGGCGCCGAGCCGGCCGCCGGCGGACGCTCCCGTGGTGCCCGCCTCGCGGGCGTCCGTCGAGGTGGCCGAGGACGCACCAGGCGACGGGGCCTGACCACCGGACATCCCGGGACCGCACGGCCGGTTCGGCCGCGCCGGGCAGCACAGCAGAGGGGAGTGGCAGCGGTGACGCTGACCATCGGAGTCGACGTCGGTGGCACGAAGGTGGCCGGCGGTGTCGTGGACGACACCGGCAAGGTTCTCGTGCAGGCCCGACGGGACACCCCCGCCGACGACGTGGCCAAGACCCGCGACGTCATCACCGAGCTGGTCAGCGAGCTGGCCACCGGCCGGACCATCGACGCCGTCGGCATCGGCGCGGCCGGCTGGATCGACGCCTCCCGCTCCACCGTGCTCTTCGCCCCCAACCTCGCCTGGCGGGACGAGCCGCTGCGCGAGTACGTCAGCAACGCCACCGGCCTGCCGGTGATCGTGGAGAACGACGGCAACGTCGCGGCCTGGGCCGAGTTCCGCTACGGCGCGGCCCGGCACGCCGACGACTCGATGGTCATGTTCACCATCGGCACCGGGGTGGGCGGCGGGATCGTGCTCGGCGGCGAGCTGGTCCGTGGCGCCCACGGCATCGCGGCCGAGCTGGGGCACATGCTCACCGTGCCGGACGGCCACCAGTGCGGCTGCGGCCGGCTCGGCTGCATCGAGCAGTACGCCAGCGGCAGCGCCCTGGTCCGCTTCGCCCGCGCCGCCGCCCGCCAGGAGCCGCACCGGGCCACCGCCCTGCTGGAGCTGGCCGGCGGCGAGGCCGAGGGGATCAGCGGGCCGATGGTGACCGCCGCCGCGAAGGGCGGCGACCCGGTCTCCACCGAGGCGTTCGCCCAGGTCGGCCGCTGGCTCGGCACGAGCCTCGCCGACATGGCGCAGATCCTCGACCCGCAGGTGCTGGTGGTCGGCGGCGGCGTGATCGACGCCGGCGACCTGCTGCTCGGCCCGACCCGCCGGTCGTTCACCGACGCCCTGGCCCAGCGCAGCCGCCTGCCCGTCGCCGAGGTGCGCCCGGCCGAGCTGGGCAACACCGCGGGCGTCATCGGCGCCGCCGACCTCGCCCGGCGGATCTGACGTGGCCGTGGCAGGCGTGCCGCTGCGGGTCGTCTCCTACAACATCCACAGCCAGCGGGACGACACCGCGGCGCTGGCCGAGGTGGTCCGGGAGGCCGCGCCGGACGTGGTGATCGTCCAGGAGGGGCCGCGGCGGTTCCGGTGGCGACAGAAGTGCGCCACGCTGGCCGACTCGTTCGGGCTGGTCTTCGCGGCCGGCGGCCTGCCGGCGCTGGGCAACGTGCTGCTGACCAGCCTGCGCGTCCGGGTGACGGCCAGCCGCTGCCAGCGCTACCCGCTGACCCCGGGACGGCATCTGCGCGGCGCCGCGTACGCCGAGTGCCTCGTGGGTGGCACCCGGTTCCTGTTGGCCGGCTCCCACCTCTCCACCGACCCGGCGGAGCGGCCCGCCCAGGCGGCCGCGTTCAAGCGGGAACTGGCCGCCGCGACGCTGCCCGTGGTGGCCGGCGCCGACCTCAACGAGGGGCCGGACGGGGCGGCCTGGCGGACCGTCGCCGAGGGACTGACCGACGCGGCCGTGGCCGCCGACCGGGCCGACCGGCACACCTTCTCCTGCGCCGACCCGCGGCGACGCATCGACGCTCTCTTCGTCGACCCGCGGATCACCGTGGTCGACTACGACGTGGTGGACACCCCGCGTACCCGCCGGGCCAGTGACCATTTCCCGGTCCTGGTCGACCTGCTGCTGCCCGCCGGCGACTGAGCCCCCGCCCGCCGTCGCCGGCCCGTGGGGCTGGACAACGGCGGGCATTGTCGGCAGGATTTCGCACCGACCCGGCACTCGTGCCGCACAAAAGGAGATTCCCGGTGTCCTCCTCCACCGACCTCGGCCGCCCCGATCCGGATCCGACGGTCGCCCCGACCCGGGACGGCCGCCCGGTCTCCGACCGCGGCGACACCGTCTGCGTCATCGGCGCCGGAGCCAGCGGCCTGACCGCCGTGAAGAACCTCCGCGAGGCCGGCTTCGGCGTGGACTGCTACGAGCGGGAGACCGGCGTCGGCGGGGCGTGGAACTGGCGGCACGACCGCAGCCCGGTCTACGCCAGCACGCACCTCATCTCGTCCCGGCCGTTCACCCAGTTCCCCGACTTCCCGATGCCGGACGACTGGCCGGACTACCCGCACCACGCCCAGCTGCTGTCCTACTTCGAGCGCTACGCCGACCACTTCGACCTGCGCCAGCACGTCTGGTTCGGCACCGAGGTGGTCCGGGTGGAGCCGGTCGAGGGGGACCGCTGGGACGTCACCACCCGCAGCACCGGCGGCTACGGCCCGGAGCGCACCTCCCGCTACGCCGCCGTGGTGCTGGCCAACGGGCACAACTGGTCGCCGAAGCTGCCCCGCTACGAGGGGCTGGAGCAGTTCCGCGGCGAGGTCATGCACGCGTCGTCCTACAAGGACCCGGCGCAGCTGCGCGGCAAACGGGTGCTGGTGGTCGGCGCCGGCAACACCGGCTGCGACATCGCGGTCGAGGCGGCCCAGCAGGCGTCCCGCTGCTGGCACTCGACCCGCCGCGGCTACTGGTACGCCCCGAAGTACGTCTTCGGCCGCCCCGCCGACCAGGTGAACGACACCCTGCTCGCGTTGCGGGTGCCGCTGCGGGTGCGGCAGTGGCTCTACCACTGGACGCTGCGGCTCACCGTCGGCGACCTGACCCGGTTCGGCCTGCCCCGCCCCGACCACCGGGTCTACGAGACCCACCCGATCGCCAACAGCCAGCTCGTCTACTACGTGGGCCACGGGAGGGTCAGCCCGGTGCCGGACGTGGCGCGCTTCGGCGACCGCACGGTCGTGCTGGCCGACGGGAGCGAGATCGACCCGGAGCTGGTCGTCTTCGCCACGGGCTACCTGCCGCGCTTCGAGTTCCTGGAGGGCCGGGTGCTCGGCGACGCGGACGGCTCGGGCCGGCCCCGGCTCTGGCTGAACGCGTTCGCCGCCGGCCACCCCACCCTGGCCGTGGTGGGCCTGGTGCAGCCGGACTCCGGCATCTTCCCCATCTCGCACTGGCAGAGCGTGCTCTTCGCCCGGCTGCTCACCCTGCGCGCCACCCGCCCGGACCGGGCCGTCGCGTTCGGCAAGCGGGTCGCGGCCGGTCTCGGCGAGCGGTACTCGGCCCGGGTGAAGGACAGCACCCGGCACTGGTTCGAGGTCGGGCACGCCGACTACCTGCGCGCGCTCCAGCGGGCGCTCCACGACCTGGAGGACAAGTGAGCGCGAGGAACGCAGCGCAGCGGCGTCCCGCAGTCGCGAACGAAGGGCCGGCTCGGTGAGCGCCGAGCGGGTACGGGTCGTCCGCGGTTGGGAGTGGGCCCGTCCGGAGCGGCCGGCCCGCCGCGAGGTCGTCGCGGCGGTGCCCGAACTGGACCAGGCGAAGCCGCCCCTGCTGTTCGTGCCCGGCTTCGGCCACGGGGCGTGGGCGTTCGCCGAGCACTGGCTGGGGCACGCCGCCGGCCGCGGCTTCCCGGCGTACGCGCTGAGCCTGCGGGGGCACGGCGGCAGCGAGCCGGCGCCGGGGGCGACGCTGCGGTCGTACACCCATGACGTGGTCCAGGTGGCGGCGAGCCTGCCGCGGCGGGCGGTGCTGGTGGGGCACGGCGCCGGCGCCCGGGTGGTCGCGCACGCCCTGGCCCGCTACCCGGCCCGGGCGGCGGTGCTGGTGGCGCCGGTGCTCGGCGGCTGGGGCACGCTCGGCACGGCGCTGCGCCGCAACCCGGCCGGCACGGTGCCCGCCGTGTTCGGCGCCGGCCTGCGCCTGAACCGTCGGCAGCTGTTCAGCCGGGAGCTGCCCGACGCCGACGCCCGCCGGCACCTCGGCCGGCTGGGCCGGGCGGGCCGCCGGGCGCAGTGGCAGCTCCTCACCGGGCGGCAGCCGGAGCCCGCGGTGGGTCGCCCGCCGGTGCTGGTGCTGGGCAGCCCCGACGACCGGGTGGTGCCGCCGGCCGCGCTGACCCGGGCGGCCCGCCGCTACGCCTCGGCCCCGCTGCTGTTCCCCGGCATGGGGCACGACCTGATGCTCGACGCCCGCTGGCGGGAGCCGGTGGACGCGATCCTCGACTGGCTGGAGAAGGATCCGGCGCCCGCCGCCGGCTGAGCGCCGCCGCGGGTCACTCGGCGCCGGTGAGCCGGGCGACCAGCGACCCGCTCTCGTCCAGGGCGCGCAGGTAGGACCGGGCCCAGGCGTGGATGTCGTTGCGGCCCAGGTGCTCCCGCATGGCCCGCATCCGGGCCGCGACGTCCTCGGGCGCGGCCCGCAGGGCGGCCAGCAGCGCGGCCTTGAGCCCGTCCAGGTCGTGCGGGTTGACCAGGTACGCCTGCGCCAGCTCGGCGGCCGCCCCGGCGAACTCGCTGAGCAGCAGCGCGCCGGTGCCGTCGACCCGGGCGGCCACGTACTCCTTGGCCACCAGGTTCATCCCGTCCCGCAGCGGCGTCACCGCCATCACGTCGGCGATCCGGTAGAGGGCGACCAGCTCGGTGCGGTCGAAGGGCTGGCTGAGGTAGTGGATCGCCGGCTCGCCGACCCGGCCGAACTCGCCGTTGATCCGGCCGACCTGGTGCTCCACCCGGTCGCGGAGGATCTGGTACCGGTTCACCCGGTCCCGGCTGGGCACCACCACCTGCACCAGCACGGTGTCCCGGACCTTCACGTCTCCGCTGGTCAGCAGCTCGTGGTAGGCCTTGAGCCGCTGCTCGATGCCCTTGGTGTAGTCCATCCGGTCGACGCTGAGCACGACCCGCTCCGGGTCGCCGAGATCCTGGCGCAGCCGCCGGGCCCGGTCGGCGACGTCGGGCCGGGCGGCCAGCGCGCCCATCTCGGCGGCGTCGATGGAGACCGGGAAGGCGCCGATCCGGACCACCCGGTCGCCGACGCCGATCCGCCGGTCGGTGGCGGGCAGGTCGAGCACCCTCGTCGCGAGCTGGGCGAAGTTGTGCGCGGCCTGGGCCCGCTGGAAGCCGATGAGGTCGGCGCCGAGCATCCCGCGCAGCAGCTCGGCCCGGCGGGGGAGCTGCATGTACAGCTCCGGCGGCGGGAACGGCACGTGCAGGAAGAAGCCGATCCGCAGGTCGGGGCGGAGGTCGCGGAGCAGCCCCGGCACGAGCTGGAGGTGGTAGTCCTGCACCCAGACCAGCCCGCCGGGCTCGGCCACCTCGGCGGCGGCCTCCGCGAACCGCTGGTTGACCCGCTGGTACGCCTCCCACCAGCGCCGGTGGTACTCGGGCTGCTCGACGGCATCGTGGTAGAGCGGCCAGAGGGTGGCGTTGGCGAAGCCCTCGTAGTGGTCGCGGAAGTCCTCGCCGCTGAGCGCGACGGCGTGCATTCGGACCCCGTCCACGTCGGGCAGGTGCGGGGCCGGGCCGGTGCCGCCGGCCCAGCCCACCCAGGTCGCCGGCGTGTGCCGGAGCAGGGGGTGCAGGGCGCTCATCAGGCCGCCGGGGCTGCGGCGCCATTCGAAGGCGCCGTCCGGCGCCACACTGTCGTCGATGGGGAGGCGGTTGGCGACCACCACGAGGGGACTCTGTCGCATCTCGGGCATTCCGATCAGCAGAGGACCGGCCACCGGAGGAAGCGCACAACCCGGACAGCCGGTGCGCGAAGTGACGTTCAGCGGTATTCCTACTGACCGTAAGTTACACCCTTGTTACGTGGTCGGCCCGGGACGCGGGTGTCTCGCGATCCGGGCGTCGGGTGCCCGCCGGTCAGACGACGGCGCCGTCGTCCGGGTCGTGCTCGTCGGAGTCGCCGGGGCGCAGCCGCCAGATCAGCATCACGAAGCCGGCCAGGATGCCGGTGAAGCCGAGCAGGGTCACCACCGACGGGTCGACCACCGACAGCACGGTGGGCGACAGGAACAGCAGGAACCCGACCACGATGCAGAGCACGCCCAGCACCGCGTACTTCGAGAAGCGCGGCAGCGGGGGCGGCGGTGGCGGGGTGAAGTGCTCCTCGTCCTCGTCGCCGGGCAGGTCGGCGCCGAAGGTGTCCAGGCCGTCCAGGAGCGAGGGCTCGTCCTGCGGCCCGCGGCTCAGCGAGATGCCGGAGACGTCGGCCGCGTAGGGCAGCCGGCGCACGTCGGTGGCGGTCGGACCGGCGGTCTCCTCGGCGCGGCCCGGTGCGCCGCCGCCCGGGGTGGTCGGGTCCACCGGCTCGTCGACGTCCTCCGCGGCCGGCCAGGGGTGGCTCCCGGCGCTCGGCGCGGTGTGGAAACCGGCGACGATCTTCGCCCACTCGGCCTCGATGTCCGGCTCGTCGTCGCGGGTCGGCTCGCGGCCCTCCTCGTCGGTGAGCTGGGTGAGGTAGTCGCGGGCGGTGGTCAGGTGGGAGCGGTCGACGTAGAGCCGGTCGACCGGGCGGGACGGGACGGTGGTGGTGCGGGTCACCGGGTTGAGGTCGGCCGAGGGCTGCAGGTAGGCGGCGATCCCGCCCGCGGCGAGCACGTCGAGCAGGTGCTCACCGACACGCGGATCGACGTCGCCCGCGACCGCGTACTCGGCCGCGTCGAGCCCGTTGTCCCGCCGTCCCCGACGGGGCCCACCCCCTGACACCGGACACCCCCTTCACCGCATCGTCGTGCCCTGAATCCTGACACGCCGGGACCCGGTTCCGGGAGTGCGTTGTGGCGTGCCGCTCCCTGTTCGTACGCTCTTCCCCGACAGTCCCGCTCGCCGACGGCGCCCCGGGCACGGTCCCGGCGGCCCCGGCGACCGTCGCCCGTCACGCTCCCGCCTGGAAGGACCCCGGTGCTGTACTGGCTGCTGAAGTACATCATCCTCGGCCCGCTGCTGAGGTTGATCTTCCGCCCGCAGGTGGAGGGGCTGGAGAACGTCCCGGAGGACGGCCCGGTGATCCTGGCCAGCAACCACCTCTCGTTCTCGGACTCGATCTTCACCCCGCTGATCGTCAAGCGAAAAGTCACATTCATCGCGAAAGCCGAATACTTCACCGGCAAGGGCCTCAAGGGCTGGCTGACCAAGATGTTCTTCGTCGGCTCCGGCACCATTCCGGTGGACCGCTCCGGCGGCCGGGCGGCCCGCGCCGCCCTGGACACCCAGCTCAACGTGTTGCGCTCCGGCGGCATCGCGGGCATCTACCCGGAGGGCACCCGCTCGCCGGACGGCCGGCTCTACCGGGGCAAGACCGGGGTGGCCCGGCTCGCCCTGGAGAGCGGCGCCCCGGTCGTGCCGATGGCCATGCTCAACTCCGACGCCATCCAGCCGACCGGTCAGATCGTCCCCAACCTCGGCCGGGTGCGGATCCGCTTCGGCGCGCCGCTCGACTTCTCCCGCTACGCCGGGATGTCCGGCGACCGGTTCGTCGAGCGCGCCGTCACCGACGAGATCATGTACGAACTCATGGAACTCTCCGGCCGCGAGTACGTGGACGTGTACGCGCAGAAGGCGAAGGCCCGGCCCCGCGAGCCGGTGCCCGCCTGAGTCAGCCGGCCCCGGCGATCCGGAGCAGGCCGCCGGCGGCGTGCCGTTCGGCGAACGCGCGCACCGTGGCCAGCGTCTCCGCCGCGGCCGCCGGATCCACCTCGGTCAGCGGCCCCACCGCGAGGGCGGACGCGATGACGTGGTCGGTGACGTCGGTCATCTCCGCGTAGCTCTCCGCCGCCGCGCTGAACAGCCGGGCGGCCCGCCGCGCGTCGCCGTCCCGCCGGGCCAGCGCCGCGTCGGCGGACCGGCCGGCCGCCTGCGCCCAGCGCGTCGTGCGCGGGGCGCGGGCCAGCAGGTCCCGGACCAGGAGCGCGGCCTCGTCACCGAGCACCCCCGCCACGTGCCCGACCGCCGGCACCCACTCCGCGAACGGGATCATCCGGGTCCGCCGCCAGTCGGCGTCGAGTTCGGCGAGCAGCGCCAGCGCCTCCTCCCGGCGGCCCTGCACCGCGCGGCACAACGCGGCGTGCGCCACGGTCGACCGCAGCACCCGGAGAAAGCCACTGCGCCGGGCGGCGACCAGCGCCTGGTCCACCAGGTCGGCGCCCGCCTCGTCCGTGCCGTCACCGGCGGGCACGTCGCCGAGCGCGCGGATCCAGCCGGAGACCGCCACGATGTGCAGGTCCCATTCGTCGGTGGGGCGCCGGATCGACCCCTCGGCCATCCGCAACGCCGCCGTCCAGTCCCCGCTGTAGTACGACCGGGTCCACTGGTCGGCGAAGCTCACCGTGAGGCCGTGCTCGCCGGCCAGGTCCAGCGAGCGCTGCTCGTCGACCAGGCGGGCCGAGCCGGTCAGGTCGCCCTCCTCCTGCAGCGCCCAGGCCAGGTTGTGCACCGCGCGCCGGCGGCTGGTCAGCCGCTCCACCCGGCACTCCTCGGTCACCTCGGCGAGCTCGGCGTACGCCCCCTCGACGCCGGCCTGGTAGCGCGCCACCGCCAGGGTGATCCGGGCGTTCGCCCGCGCCTCACGCAGCTCCAGCCGCTCGGCCAGCTCGGCGGCGGCCTTGGCGGCGGCGCACGCGGGCTCGGCCTCCGCGTCCAGCATGTGCATCCGGGCCAGCTCCAGCAGCGCGCCGACCTTGTCCTCGCTGTCCGGCAGCTCGGCGTGCAGCCGGATCGCCCGGTCCAGGCAGCGCAGCGTCTCCGACCGGTCCGCCCGGGCCCACGCCGCGGTGGCCAGCAACCGCCACGCCTTCGCCGCGCCCGGCAGGTCGCCCGCCCCCGCCAGCCGGTCGGCCAGCGCGGTGAGCAGATCCGTGCCCCCGCCCACCAGGAACCCGTCGCGGTCCCGGTAGAACGCCAGCTCCGCCTCGAACAGCTCGAGGGACGGGTCCGGTCCGCAGTCCACCGCCAGCGTGCGGCCGATCAGCGTGGCGGCGGTGTCCAGCGCGTGCAGCGCGTACGCCCGCCGGGCGGCCCGGTGCAGCGCGCTCCGGGTGGCCGGGGCGTACGGGGTCGGGTCGAGGCCGACCGTGCGGGCGATCTCGTGCGCCGCCCACCGGTGGTTCGCCAGCACCTCGGCCAGGTCGTGCTGCCGTCCGTCGGCCAGCTGCTCGAGCCAGTCGGCGGTGCGCTGGTGCCGGGTGACCCGCTCCGCCCGGGGCAGGCGCTGGTAGCAGACGTCCCGCACCAGGATGTGCCGGAACCGGTACTCGGGCTGGCCCGGCATGGACGAGGCGGGCAGCTCGTAGACGAGGTCGCGGCGCTGGAGGCGGTGCAGCGCCCGCTCCACCCACTCCGCGGGCCGGCCCAGGGCCAGGGCCACCGGCGCCGCCCAGAACTGCACGCCCACCACCGAGGCGGCCTGGAGGACCGCCCGGTCGGCCGGGTCGAGCAGGTCCAGCCGGTTCGCGATGACCGCCTGGACGGTTCGCGGCATCCCCGTCCCACCCATCGGGTCCAGCGGTGGGAGGGCCGTCGTCCGGTCGACGAGCCCGCCGTCGAGCAGCATCCGCGCGTACTCCTGGGCGTACAGCGGATTGCCGTCGGCGAACTCGAGCAGCGGCCCGCGGGCCTCCGCCGGCAGGGTGGCGTGGCCGAGCAGCAGCGAGTAGAGGCTGTCGATGTCCCCGTCGTGCATGGGCGGCACCGAGATGGACATCGCGCCGCTGATCGTGCCCGTCCACGCCGGATGCCGTTCACGCAGCTCCGGGCGGGCGGTCGCGATCACCAGCAGCGGCACGTTGCGGGCGGCCGCGCCGAGCTGCTCGACGAAGGAGAGCATCGTCTCGTCCGCCCAGTGCATGTCCTCGAAGACGAGCACCGTGGGACCGGTCGCGGCCAGGTTGAGCAGGAACCGCCGCCAGGCCGCCTCGGTCTCGGCGGAGGTGAGCCGCTCGCCGGCCACGCCGACCAGCGGGCCCAGCGCCTCGGCCAGCCGCACCGAGTGCGGGTCGGCCAGCCGGCCCAACCGGTCCCGCAGGCGCTCGCGCATGGCGGCGGGATCGTCCGAGTCGGGCAGCCCGATCCAGCTCCGGACGATGTCGGCCAGGGCGGCGTAGGTGACGTTCTCCCCGAACGGCGGGCAGTGCCCGATCAGCCAGGTCACCCGCGCGCCGGGCAGGTTCGCCGCGTGCCGGGCCAGCTCGCGCAGCAGCCGGCTCTTGCCCACCCCCGCCGGCCCGAAGACCGTGAGCAGCTGGGAGGTGCGTTCGGTGACGGTGCGGTGCAGCGCGCTGACCAGCAGGCCCCGCTCGTGGTCCCGGTCGACCATCGGGGTCAGCTCGGCGGTCTGCCCGTCCCGCCGGGGCTTGGCGCGGACGGCCAACCAGATCCGGCTGACCGCCGACCGCCCTCGGAGGGTGACGGGTGGCTGGTCGGCGTACTCCATCTCGTGCCGGGTGGCCGCCCAGGTGCTCTCGTCGACCACGACGCCGCCGGCGGGCGCCAGCCCCTGCAACCGGGAGGCCGTGTTGACCACGTCACCGGTGACGAACGCCTGGCCGCCGTCACGGGCGGCGGCGAGGTCGACCAGGGCCTCGCCGGTGGCGATGCCGACCCGGAACTCGAGCGGCGGGTGCGGGCCGGCCGACTGCCGGGCGAGGCTCCGGTGCAGCTCCAGCGCCGCCCGTACGCAGCGCAGCGCGTCGTTGTCCGTCGCCACCGGCGCCCCGAACAGCGCCATCACGGCGTCGCCGATGTACTTCTCCACCACGCCGCCGTACTGGTGCACCAGCCGGCGGACCGTGCCGAAGTACGCCTGCTGGAGCCCGCGGGCCTGCTCCGGGTCGGCCCGTTCGGCGTAGGTGGTGAAGTCCACGATGTCGATGAAGAGCACGCTGACCTGCCGGCGGTCCTCCTGCACCGAGACGGCGTGGTCGCGCAACGGCTGCCCGCAGTTGGTGCAGAAGTTCGCTCCGGCGTTGTTGGCGTGACCGCAGCCCGGACAGGTCGCCGCGAGGGGCCGGCCGCAGCCGCCGCAGTAACGGTCGTCCGGCCCGGCGGTCCGGGAGCAGTGTCCACAGGTGAGGTCGATGTCCAGCTCCGTACGCGTGAGGTCCCCATCGTCTCGCGCGACCGCGCAGTCGGGTACCCGACGGGTCGGCGGGACGTCACGGCTGATCGGCCGGGTCTAGTGTTCCGTACCAGGAAGTTCCGTCGACAGGGAGAGTGCCGTGCACGTCCGGCTGTCCGCCTCCTGGACCGATCCACGAGGGACGGTGTGGGCGCCGGGAGACACGGTCGACGTCGACGCTGTCACCCTCGCCGAACTGGAGGAAAAAGGCATGGTAGAGCAGCCGGGCACTGGATCGACCGAGACCACGACGACGACCACGCCCAAGGAGACCGACCCGAAGAAGATCGGCCCCGGCCCGAGCGCGCCGCCGGCCGACACCACCGGGAAGTGACACAGTCGGTGGGGCCGGCGGCGGTGCCGCCGGCCCCACCGACTCTGTGCTGCTGAGGCGAGCGTCGCCCGGCGAGTGGGCCGGTCAGCGGTCGTTCATGCCGGCGCGGCGGCGCAGCGCGGCCACGTCGGTGACCACGATCCGGCGGCCCTCGGTGCGCAGCCAGCCGCGGCTGGCGAAGGAACCGATGGCCTGGTTGACGCTCTGTCGCGAGCCGCCGGCCATCTCGGCGAGCTGGCTCTGGTTGAGCTCGATGGTGATCATCGGCGCCTGGCTCTCGCCGGCCAACCGGACCAGCGTCTTGGCCACCCGGCCGGGCAGGTCGAGGAAGACGTGGTCGGCGTTCTGCTCGGTGAGCCGCCGGATCAGCTGGCCGAGGGAGCGCATCACCGCGTCGAGGATGCGCGGGTTGGAGTGCACCAGCTCCATGAAGGCCGGCCGGGACAGCGCCAGCGCGGCGCAGTCCTCGATCGCCTCGGCCGACGCCGACCGGGTGGAGGCGTCCAGCAGGGAGACCTCGCCCAGCACGTCCGGCGGTCGGATGACCGACAGCACCGCACGCTCGCCGGTCGGTGCGGTGCGGAACACCGCGACGGCGCCGCGGCGCAGCACGATCAGCGACTCGCCGGGGTCGTTCTCGACGAACAGCAGCTGGCCCTTGCGGTAGGTGCGCGGCACGGCTGCGGCGATGACCCGCTGCCGCACCTCCGGCTCCAGCCCGGCGAACATCTCGACGCCCGTGAGCGCGTCACCCGGCTCCGGCAGGCGCATCTCCACGGCCCAACCCCTCCCCGGTCAAGGACCACATCCCGCACACCGGGTGAACCTGTCATCCCCGGCACGAGGCATCTCAACCGGTTCGGCGTCCGGTAGCGGTACACATCAGATCATGACGGTCCCGTCGCGTGCTGTACACCCCTGGAGACACTTCCGTGACCGTCCCCAGCTGCGGTGGCCTGCCGTCCCGGTTCGGCGGCGGCCCCGGCGACCGGCCGGTGACGGCGGTGGGCGAGGATGGTGCCGATGGTCTACCGCTACTTCTACGACTGCGAGTTCATCGAGGACGGCCGGACCGTCGACCTGGTGTCGATCGGCGTCGTCGACGAGCACGGCCGCGAGTTCTACGCGGTCTCCACCGAGTTCGACGACTCCCGGGCGGTGCCCTGGGTGCGCCGCAACGTGCTGGACAAGCTCCCCTCGCCGGCCGACCGGGCCTGGCGGTCGCGGGAGCGGATCCGCGACGACCTCTACGAGTTCCTGATGGCGCCGGTCCGGGACCGGCCGGGGGAGCAGCTGGAGCTCTGGGCCTGGTACGCGGCGTACGACCACGTCGTGCTGGCGCAGCTCTGGGGGGCGATGCCGGCGCTGCCCCGGGAGATCCCGCGGTTCACCAAGGAACTGCGCCAGCTCTGGGACGACCGGGGCCGGCCGCGGCTGCCGGAGGCCGAGGCGGGCCGGCACGACGCGCTGGTCGACGCCCGGCACAACCTGGCCCGCTGGCGGGCCATGACCACCCGGTGACCTCTCGGCAGGTTTGACCGGTTCTGTCCCGGGCACGGTTCGGCTCGAACCGATCGCGAGGGAGGGGCGCATGAGCCAGCAGCCGACCAGCGCCGAGGATGGCCGCCGCCGGGTCACCGAGCTGATCCGGGACGCGCGAATCTGCCTGCTGACCACCACCGCAGTCGACGGGCGGCTGGTCAGCCGCCCGATGGGGCTCCAGGAGGCCGAGTTCGACGGCGACCTGTGGTTCTTCGCGTACGCGGACTCCGCGAAGGTCCGCCAGATCCGGGTCAACCCGCAGGTCAACGTCGGCTTCTCCGACCAGCGGCACCACGCCTGGGTGTCGGTCGCCGGCACGGCGGTCGAGCAGTGGGACCGGGCCCGGGCCGGGCGGCTGTGGAACCCGCTGCTGAAGGCGTGGTTCCCGGACGGGCTGGACACCCCGGGCATCACGCTGCTCCGGGTGCACGCCGGCTCGGCCGAGTACTGGGACGCGCCGGGCAACCGGGTGGTGAACCTGCTCGGCCTCGCCCGGGCGGCGGTCACCGGGCAGCCGCCGGAGGCGGGGGAGAACCGCGAGGTCAGCTACTGAACGGTAGCCGGCCCGGGGTGCGGGACGGGCCGGGCCGCGGTGCCGGCGGACAGCCACGCCGACTACAGTGCGCAGTGACGGCCCGCCCCGGGCCGGCAACGGCGCCGATGGTCTGATCTGACACATATCCTGGGGCTTATCCGGGCTTCACCTGATGCTCCAGGAGGATGAGCAGATCATGCGTATCGGCGTGCTCACCGGCGGCGGCGACTGCCCAGGTCTCAATGCGGTGATTCGGGCGGTGGTCCGCAAGGGCGTCGCCACCTACGGTCACGAGTTCGTGGGCTTCCGGGACGGCTGGAAGGGCCCGCTGGAGGGCCTGTCCAGGCCGCTGGGCATCGCGGACGTCCGTGGCATCCTGCCGCGCGGCGGCACCATTCTCGGCTCGTCCCGGACCAACCCGTTCAAGATCGACGGCGGCGTGGAGCGGATCAAGGACAACCTCGCCGCGCAGGGCGTGGACGCGCTCATCGCGATCGGCGGCGAGGACACCCTCGGGGTCGCCACCAAGCTGCACGAGCTGGGCGTCCACGTCATCGGCGTGCCGAAGACCATCGACAACGACCTCGGCGCCACCGACTACACCTTCGGCTTCGACACCGCCGTGAACATCGCCATGGAGGCGATCGACCGGCTGCACACCACGGCGGAGAGCCACCACCGCACCCTGGTCGTCGAGGTGATGGGCCGGCACGCCGGCTGGATCGCCCTGCACGCCGGCCTCGCCGGGGGCGCCAACGTGATCCTGCTGCCGGAGCGGCAGTTCGACGTCGAGCAGGTCGCCGGCTACGTCGAGAAGCGCTTCCAGCACCAGTACGCCCCGATCGTCGTGGTCGCCGAGGGCGCCCAGCCGCTGGACGGCCAGATGGTGCTGCACAACCAGGAGCTCGACGCGTTCGGCCACGTCCGCCTCGGCGGCATCGGCCAGTGGCTCGCCGAGCAGCTGGAGGCGAAGACCGGCAAGGAGGCCCGCACCGTGGTGCTCGGCCACATCCAGCGCGGCGGCACCCCGACCGCGTTCGACCGGGTGCTCGCCACCCGGCTGGGCCTGCACGCGATCGACGCCGCCAACGAGGGCGACTGGGGCAAGATGGTCGCGATGCAGAGCACGGACATCGTCCGCGTCCCCCTCGCCGAGGCCACCCGGGAGCTGAAGACCGTGCCGCTGGAGCGGTACGCCGAGGCCGAGGTCTTCTTCGGCAGCTGACCGACGGCGGGCGGCGCGGCGGGGTCCTCCGGCGAGGCCCCGCCGCGCCGCGCCTCCACCGAGAGGGGTACGGCTCATGGCACCCGAGGTGCACACGGTCGCGGTGATCGGCGCGGGCAAGATCGGCGAGCTGATGCTCTCCGGGCTGCTCCGCTCCGGCTGGCCGGTCGAGCGGCTGCTCGCCACCGCCCGGCGACCGGCTCGCGCGGAGGAACTGACCGCCCGGTACGGCGTCCGCGTGGTGGACAACCTGACCGCGGTGGACGAGGCCGAGGTGCTCGCCGTCTCGGTCAAGCCGCAGGACGCGGCCGCCCTGCTGGACGAGATCGGCCCGAAGGTGCCGGCCGACAAGCTGGTCATCTCGCTCTGCGCCGGCCTGCCCACCGCCTTCTTCAACCGCCGGCTGCCCGAGGGCACCCCGGTGGTCCGGGTCATGACCAACACCCCGGCCCTGGTCGACGAGGCGATGAGCGCCATCTCGCCCGGCGCGCACGCCAGCGGCGCGCACCTGGCCCTGGCCGAGGAGATGTTCAAGCCGCTTGGCGCCACCCTCCGGGTGCCCGAGTCCCAGCAGGACGCGGTGACCGCGCTCTCCGGCTCCGGTCCGGCCTACTTCTACCTGCTGGTCGAGGCCATGATCGACGCGGGCATCCTGCTCGGCCTGCCCCGGCAGGTGGCGCACGAGCTGATCGTGCAGACCGCCATCGGCTCGGCCGTGATGCTGCGCGACTCCGGTGAGCACCCGGTGAAGCTCCGCGAGGCGGTCACGTCGCCGGCCGGCACCACCATCTCCGCCATCCGGGAGCTGGAGAACCACGGCGTCCGCGCGGCCATGCTGGCGGCCCTCGAAGCGGCCCGCGACCGGGCCCGCGAACTGGCCGCCCAGGCCGACTGAGCGGCCCGGCCACCCCCGAGCCGGCTTCGCTCTCCCGCGGCGTGCCCCATACTGGCGCGGTGTTCACTCTCGCCCAGGCGCGACACCTGGTGGCCACCCTGCGGCCGCGCGTCGACGAGCTGATCCGGCACCGCGCCGACCTGGCCGAACTGCGCATGGACCTGGCCGACCACCGGGTCAGCTCCCTCGGTGGGCTGGCCGAGGTGAAGGCCCTGGAGGCCCGGCTGCACGCCGTCGTGGAGGAGTTCCACCAGCACGGCATCCAGGTCAAGGGGATCGCCCCGGTGCTGCTCGACTTCCCCGGCGAGCGGGACGGCCGGGCGGTGCTCTGGTGCTGGCTGGAGGGCGACACCGACATCCGCTGGTACCACCGGGTGGAGTGCGGCTTCGCCGGCCGCCGCCCGGTCTGACCGGCCGGCGCCGGCCGCCGTCCGATCCGACCCGCCGGGACTGCCGCCGCCCGGTCCGACCCGTCAGCCCAGGGTGGCCAGCACGGCCGGCGCGACGTTGCCGCCGCTGAGCACCAGGACGGTCCGCTCGCCGGGCGTCACCTCGACCAGCCCGGCCCGCAACGCCGCCAGGGTGACCGCGGCGGCCGGCTCCACCAGCAGCTTCGTGGCCTGCACCAGCTCGGCCCAGGCGGGCAGGACGGCCGCCTCGGGCACCTCCACCACGGCGTCGACCAGCGCCCGGACGTGGGCCAGGGTGTGCCGCCCGGCGAACGGGGCGGCCAGGCCGTCGGCGACCGAGGCGGGGCGGAACGGCGGGGTGGGCGTCCCGGTCCGCAGGGCGTACGACATGGCGTTGGCCCCGTCCGGCTCCACCCCGACGATCCGCGTGCCCGGTGACCCGGCCCGGATCGCCGCGGCGATCCCGCTGATCAGCCCGCCGCCGCCCACCGGCACGAGCACCAGGTCCGGCGGCGGGCCGTCGGCCAGGATCTCCCGCCCGACGGTGGCCTGACCGGCGATCACGTCCGGGTCGTCGAAGGGCGCGAGGAGGTGGAAGCCGCGCTCGGCGTTGATCGCCTCGGCGGTGGCCAGCAGGTCGTCGGTGAGCACCGCCTCGGCGCCGAGCCGGCGGACCGTGGCCAGCTTGCCGGGCACCGCGTGTGGCGGCATGCAGACCACCGCGGGCAGCCCGGCGGCGCGGGCCACGTGGGCCACCGCGATCGCGTGGTTGCCGGCGGAGAACGCCACCAGCCCGGCCGGTGTGCCTTCGCGCTCGGCGTGGGCGAGCAGCGCGTTGGTGGCGCCGCGCACCTTGAAGCTCCCGGTGTGCTGCAGGTTCTCGGCCTTCACGGCCAGCCGGAGGCCCAGGTCGGCGCCGAGGACCGGCGCGTCCAGCAGCGGGGTGCGGACCACCCGCCCGTCGAGGCGCCGTTCGGCCGCCGTCATGTCGTCCCCGGTGATCAACCGCACCCGCCGAGCCTAGCCCGCGCCGCACGATGACGAAAACCTTCAGCGGGGATTGCTGCCTCGGCAACGATTTGTAGCGATAAGCGTCTATCGGCAACCGGCGCGAAACGATGATCTTTCGCGGGCATCCGATTCATTGGTATCTATCTCTCACCACCACTTCCCACCCCAGGAGTGCGACGTGCGGAGATCCCGTCTTGCCACCCTCGCCCTGACCCTGGCCGCCTCGTTCGGCATCACGCTGACCCTGGCCGCTCCCGCCCAGGCGGCCCCGGCCGACCGCTACGTCGCTCTCGGCGACTCGTACGCCTCCGGCGTCGGCGCCGACAGCTACACCTCCGAGAGCGGGTCCTGCCTGCGCAGCACCAACGCCTACCCGGCGCTCTACAACACCAACATCAGGCCGGCCTCGTACCGGTCGGTCGCCTGCTCCGGCGCGACCACCACGGACGTCATCAACAACCAGCTCTCGGCGCTCTCCTCGACCACCACGCTGGTCAGCGTCACCATCGGCGGCAACGACGTCGGCTTCTCCAGCATCATGAGCACCTGCGTGCTCCAGGGGGAGACCCAGTGCGTGTCCGCGATCCAGGCCGCCGAGGACAAGGCCCGCACGCAGCTCCCCGGCAAGCTGGCGAACGTCTACAACGGCATCCGGAGCCGCGCACCCTCGGCCCGGGTCGTGGTGGTGGGCTACCCGGTCTTCTACCAGCTCGGCACGGTCTGCGTCGGGCTGAGCGCCACCTCCCGGGCGAAGATCAACGAGGGGATCAACCTGGTCGACGACATCACCCGCACGGCGGCCACCTCGGCCGGCTTCACGTTCGCCGACGTCCGCTCGATCTTCGTGGGCCACCAGCTGTGCAGCTACGGCGAGAAGTGGCTGCACGCTTTGAACGTCCTGAACCTCACGAAGTCGTACCACCCGACGGCCGCGGGGCAGTCCGGTGGCTACTACCCGGTGTTCCGCTCCGCCGCGGGCTGAACCGGCGCGGGCCCGGGGTGCGCACACCCCGGGCCCCGTCGCCGGCTCAGTAGAGCAGGTACGGACGCCGCTGCCGCTCGAAGGCCGCCAGCTCGTCGGCCCAGGCGCCGACCACGTCGTCCACGTCGGCTCCGGCGTCGATCATCGTGCGCAGCCGGGGCGAGCCGGTCAGCTTGTCCACCCAGTACGGCCGGACGGTGTCGTACGAGTCGAACCGCCACGCGAACGCCGGGTACTTCCGCGCCTCCACCAGCATGGCCACCGCGGTGCGGATCGGGTCGTACGCGGACCGGTCGACGACCTTGACCTCGACACCGGCGCAGAGCTTGTTGAGCAGGGCCGGCTTCTGCCCCGCGGCGGTCGGGGAGAAGTAGGCCTCGCGGAACTCGACGCCCGGCAGGTTCCGGGCGTTGAGCCGGTCTCCCCAGTGGTGGTCGAAGTCGCCGGCGAGCCCGCCGATCAGCTCGAACGGCCGGCAGGTGCCCCGCCCCTCGGTGATCGAGGCGACGCCCTCGAACAGGCAGGTGCCGGGGTAGACCAGCGCGGTGTCCGGCGTGGGCATGTTCGGACTGGGCATCACCCACGGCAGGTCGGTGTCGGCGGCGAGCCGGTCACGCTTCCAGTTCCGGCACCGCACCACCTCCAGCTCGACCGGGCGGCCGGCGTCGGCGGGCAGGAACTCCGCGTTGAAGAACCGGGCCAGCTCGCCGACGGTCATGCCGTGCTGCTGGACGATCTCCTTCAGCCCCACGCCGGAGGTGAAGGCGGGCGTCATCATGGGCCCGCGCGCCCGCCCGCCCACCGGGTTGGGCCGGTCGAGCACGACGTACCGCTTGCCGACCCGGGCCGCGGCGACCATCGACGTGTACATCGTCCAGATGTACGTGTAGAAGCGGGCGCCCACGTCCTGGATGTCGAAGACGATCGTGTCCACGCTGGCGGTCGTGAACAGGCTCTCCCACTTGGCCTGACTGGCGCCGTACGCGTCGTAGACCGTGATGCCGGTGCGGGCGTCCGTCCCGGTGCCCTCGCTGCCGCCGGCCTGGGCGGAGCCCCGGAAACCGTGTTCGGGGCCGAACGCCGCGACGACCTGCACGCGGCCCGAGGCGTGCATGAGGTCGACCAGGTGTCGGTAGGCCGAGTCCACGCCCGTGGGGTTGGAGACCACCCCCACCCGCTGGCCGGCCAGTGCGGCGAATCCGGAATCGACCAGCACGTCCAGGCCGGTCGCCACCCGGCGGACGCCGGGCACTGCCTGCCCCGGCGTGCCCGGGCCCGTCGCGACCACCGCGCCCGCGGTGACCGCGCCCGCGCCGGCCAGGAACCTTCTGCGCTCCATCATGACCTCCTCGTCCGGGGGTCATTGAAACTTAGCTACAGCTCGATGGGCGGTCAAGGAAGGTTCCCTACAAGGCGGCGTCAGCCGACCGGCAGCACCTTCTCGACGGCGGCGCGCAGCTCGGGGGCGTCCGGGGTCACCGTCGGGGCGAACCGGGCCGCCACTGTGCCGTCCGGCGCGACGAGGAACTTCTCGAAGTTCCACCGCACGTCACCGGTGTGCCCCTCGGCGTCCGGCGTGGACACCAGCTCGGCGTAGAGCGGGTGCCGGTGCGGCCCGTTGACGTCGACCTTCTCCGTCAGCGGGAACGTCACGCCGTAGTTGACCTGGCAGAACTCCTCGATCTCGGCGGCGCTGCCCGGCTCCTGGCCGGCGAACTGGTTGCACGGCACGCCGAGCACGGTCAGGCCCCGGTCCGCGTACTCGTCGGCGAGGGCCTGGAGGCCGGCGTACTGCGGGGTGAGGCCGCACCGGGAGGCCACGTTGACCACCAGCAGGGCGCGGCCGCGGTAGCGCCCGAGGTCGGCCGGCCCGCCGGCGAGGGCGTCGATCTGCACGTCGAAAACGGTCATGGCACGAGGCTACGGGGCCGCGAGGCTCCGTCGACGCCGGACCCAAGGAATCGATGTATCTACATCTTGACGAAGTGGTGACGCGTGAGTAGCGTCTCAGCATCCAATCTGGAAAGTTTCCTAACTGTTTGGGGAGACGCCGTATGAAGAGATCGCTCCGCCGGGCCCTGTGGGCCACCGGCGCCGTGGTCGCGCTCGCGGTCGCGGCGGTGCCGATGGCGACCGCCTCCGCCGCGGGAAGCGTCACCGCCACATTCACCAAGGTGCAGGACTGGGGGACCGGTCACGAGACGAGGGTGACCATCACCAACGGCACGAGCGCCAGCGTCGCCACCTGGCGCGTCGAGTTCGACCTGCCCGCGGGCACCACCGTCAGCAGCTCCTGGGACGCCGACGTCACCAGCAGCGGCAACCACTACGTGGCGGTCAAGAAGAGCTGGGCCGGCCCGCTCGCGCCGGGCGCCAGCTTCAGCTGGGGCTACAACGGCACCGGGGCGTACAAGGCGCCCCTGACCTGCACGGTCAACGGCGCGTCCTGCTCCGGCGGCGGCACTCCTCCGACCACGACCCCGCCCACCACGACGCCGCCGACGACCACCCCGCCCACCACGACGCCGCCCACGACCACCCCGCCCACGACCACCCCGCCCACCACGACCCCGCCGACCGGGGGCAAGAAGGTGGTCGGCTACTTCGCCGAGTGGGGCGTCTACGGCCGGAACTACCACGTGAAGAACATCCACACCAGCGGGTCCGCCGCCAAGCTCACCCACGTCCTGTACGCCTTCGGCAACACCACCGGCGGCCGGTGCAGCATCGGTGACAGCTACGCCGACTACGACAAGGCGTACACCGCCGCGGACAGCGTCGACGGCGTGGCCGACACCTGGGACCAGCCGCTGCGCGGCAGCTTCAACCAGCTGCGCAAGCTCAAGAAGATGTACCCGAACCTGAAGGTGATCTGGTCCTTCGGCGGCTGGACCTGGTCCGGCGGCTTCACCCAGGCCGCGCAGAACCCGGCCGCGTTCGCCGACTCCTGCTACTCCCTCGTGGAGGACCCGCGCTGGGCGGACGTCTTCGACGGCATCGACGTCGACTGGGAGTACCCGAACGCCTGCGGCCTACAGTGCGACAGCAGCGGCCCGAACGCCTTCAAGAACGTGGTCAGCGCGTTGCGGAGCAGGTTCGGCTCCAGCGCCCTGGTCACCGCGGCGATCACCGCCGACGGCAGCAACGGCGGCAAGATCGACGCGACCGACTACGCCGGGGCCACGCCGTACCTCAACTGGCTCATGCCGATGACGTACGACTACTTCGGCGCCTTCAACGCCCAGGGGCCGACCGCGCCGCACTCCCCGCTCTACTCCTACACCGGGATCCCGCAGCAGGGCTTCTGGTCGGACGCGGCGATCCAGAAGCTCAAGTCCAAGGGCGTGCCGTCGGACAAGCTGCTGCTCGGCGTCGGCTTCTACGGGCGGGGCTGGACCGGCGTGACCCAGAGCGCCCCCGGTGGCACCGCGACCGGCCCGGCGCCCGGCACCTACGAGCAGGGCATCGAGGACTACAAGGTGCTCAGGAACAGCTGCCCGGCCACCGGAACGGTCGGCGGCACCGCCTACGCCAAGTGCGGCAGCAACTGGTGGAGCTACGACACCCCGGCGACCATCGGCGGCAAGATGACCTACGCGAAGAACCAGGGCCTCGGTGGCGCGTTCTTCTGGGAGCTCTCCGGAGACACCAGCAACGGTGAGCTCATCGGCGCCATCAAGGGCGGTCTCGGCTGAGCCGAGGGCCGACGCACCACCCACCCGGCGGGGAGGGGCCGCACCGGCCCCTCCCCGCACGGTGTCCGCTCAGGTACGGATGCTGCGGGCCCGGTGCTCGCGGGGCGAGAGCCCGTACGCGGCACGGAACGCCCGGCTGAAGTGGGCCCGGTCGCGGAAGCCCCAGCGGGCGGCCACCTGGTGCACGGCGAGGTGCCGCAGCCGCGGGTCGGCCAGATCCCGGAAGCAGCGGTCCAGCCGGGCGGTGCGGATCAGGGCCGCCACGCTCGTGTCGCCACCCTCGAAGAGCCGGTGCAGCGCGCGCACCGAGAGGTGGTGCGCCTCGGCCGCGGCGGCCGGGGTGAGCCCGGGGTCGGCCAGATGCTCCCGGATCCACGCCTCCACCCGGGCCCGCAGGCCGGTGATCCGCACCTCCACGGGGAGGTCCCGCTCCGCCTCCACCTGCCCGGCCAGGGTGCCGGCGATCAGATCGAGGGCGATCCGGTCGAGCCGCGGCGCGTCCGCGGCCGCGTACTGCTCGGGATGGGCCACCAGCCGGCGCAGGAAGCCGGCCAGCAGGGCGCCCATCCCGGCGTCGGCGGGGATGGGCGCGGCGAGCAGCGCCGCCGCCCGGTGCGGGGGCAGCGGCAGCGCCCGGTGCGGCACCAGCACGGTCAGCGTCTCCAGCGGGGCGGCGGTGCGGTCCGGCGCGTGCCGGGAGCCGTGCGGGCGGACGGTGTCGATGAGGGCGAAGCCGGACGGGCCGAGCCGGCCCGATCGCCGCTGCTGCGACACCACGCCGTGGCCGTTCAGCGGCAGGGCGAGCTGGTAGAGCTCCGGGTCCGAGCTGCGGATCAGCCGTGGGGTACGGGCCAGCTCCAGTGACGGGTACCGCCAGGCGCCGAGCCGGACCACGCCCAGGTCGACGGCCCGGGCCGAGGCGGCGAAGTCGGCCGCGTGCGCGCTGCTGATCCGGGCGGCCACCGACTCGCGGGCCACGACGTCCTGCCAGAAGTCGAACCGCTCGGCCGGGGGCAACCCGGCGGTGTCGACCGATGCCACGGCGAGGATGACCGTCACCTCCTTGGGGGGTACGCCATTGTCGGCGCCGGCCGGCACGGCGTCCACGGCCCCCCACCAGGTCGATCCGCGTGCCGCTCTGGCCGGCCGGGGTGATCCGGGCGAGGATGGCAGGATCGTCGGGGATCCGGTGGCGGCGGCCGTCGGCGCCCCCGCGGGCCGGCATCCGGCGACGTCGATGTGACAGACTCGCCGCTCGGCATGTGCCGATGTCCACGCCGAGGGAAGGGGACCGATGGGCCTGACGCACCCGAGGGCGGTGGCCGGCGCGGCCCTGCTCGCGCTCCTGCCGGTCACGCTGGCCGGCTGCGGCCTCGGCGGCGGGGACGACGCCCCGGGCGGCCCGGCCAGCCAGTCCCAGCGGGCACCGGCTGAGGAGGCGGCGGCCAAGAGCCGGGAGCGGGTCCAGGCGTACCTGGACGCCATGGCGGCCAAGGACGTCGACGCAGGCCGCAGCCAGCTCTGCGCGCCCATGCAGACCGCCTTCGACGCCGCCGCCACCGGCCCGAACGGCGACTTCGCCGACCACTTCACGGTCCCGCAGGCCACCATCACCGACGTCCGGTCCGGCCCACACGGCGAGGAGGTGAGCACCTCGGTCACCGTGGCCGTCGGGTCCCGTAAGGCCACCCGCTCGCTGCTGTTCACGGTCACCCGTACGGGCGCCGACTGGTGCATCGCCGGCGAGGCGCTGGGCGGCAACACCCCGGAGCCCGGGGTCACCCCCTGACCCCGCACCCGCCGCGACCTGCGGCGGTCCCCGGACGTGTCGCTGATCTCCCAACCACCGGAACCGTCCCCCTCGGCGGCGGGCGGTCCCGGCCGTCGCCGTACGCTTTCTCCCATGCGCCATGAGTGGCATCAGCTGAGTCACCCCGCGGTGGGCAGCCCGGGGCTCCAGACCAGTCGTCCGACCGCCGACTCCGCCGAGGACGCGGCCCTCGGCCTGGACCGTTGGCGGGAGCTGCCGCGTGCGCAGACCCCGCCCTGGCCGGACCAGGAGCAGGTCGCCGAGGTCTGCAAGGTGCTGGACACCGTGCCGTCCGTGGTCGCCCCCTACGAGGTCGACCAGCTCCGGCAGCGGCTGGCGCTGGTCTGCGAGGGCAAGGCGTTCCTGCTCCAGGGCGGCGACTGCGCGGAGACCTTCGCCGACAACACCGAGAGCCACCTGCTGGCCAACGCCCGCACCCTGCTCCAGATGGCGATCGTGCTGACCTACGGCGCGTCGCTGCCCGTGGTCAAGGTGGCCCGGGTCGCCGGCCAGTACACCAAGCCCCGCTCGCTGCCCACCGACGCGCGCGGCCTGCCCGCCTACCGCGGTGACATGATCAACTCGCTGGAGGCCACGCCGGAGGCGCGGGTCGCCGACCCGCAGCGCATGATCCGGGCGTACGCGAACTCCGCCGCCGCCATGAACATGCTCCGGGCGTACCTGGCCGGCGGGCTGGCCGACCTGCACGCGGTGCACGACTGGAACAAGGGCTTCGTGAAGCAGTCCCCGGCCGGCGAGCGCTACGAGGCCATCGCCCGGGAGATCGACCGTGCGCTGGCCTTCATCCGCGCCTGCGGGATGACCGACGACGAGGCGCTGCGCACGGTCACCCTCTACTGCTCCCACGAGGCGCTGGCGCTGGAGTACGACCGGGCGCTCACCCGGATCTCGGGCAACCGGGCGTACGGGCTGTCCGGCCACTTCCTCTGGGTCGGCGAGCGGACCCGGCAGCTGGACGGGGCGCACCTCGACTTCATCTCCCGGATCGCCAACCCGATCGGGGTCAAGCTCGGCCCGACCACCACGCCGGACGAGGCCATCGAGCTGTGCGAGAAGCTCAACCCGGACAACATCCCCGGCCGGCTCACCCTGATCAGCCGGATGGGCAACCACCGGGTCCGGGACGCGCTGCCCCCGATCGTCGCCAAGGTCACCGCCGCCGGCGCCAAGGTCGTCTGGCAGTGCGACCCGATGCACGGCAACACCCACGAGTCCTCGAACGGCTACAAGACCCGGCACTTCGACCGGATCGTCGACGAGGTGCTCGGCTACTTCGAGGTGCACCGCGGCCTGGAGACCCACCCGGGCGGCCTGCACGTCGAGCTGACCGGCGAGGACGTCACCGAGTGCCTGGGCGGCGCCCAGGGCATCGAGGACCTCGACCTGCCCGACCGGTACGAAACCGCCTGCGACCCGCGACTCAACACCCAGCAGTCGCTGGAGCTGGCCTTCCTCGTTGCGGAGATGCTGCGTGGCTGACGCGAGGAGTGAGCTTGCGAGCCCCGCAGTCGGCAGCCGAAGGAATGACAGTGGCTGACGCGAGGAGTGAGCTTGCGAGCCCCGCAGTCGGCAGCCGAAGGAATGACAGTGGCTGACGCGAGGAGTGAGCTTGCGAGCCCCGCAGTCGGCAGTCGAAGGAATGACAGTGGCTGACGCGAGGAGTGAGCTTGCGAGCCCCGCAGTCGGCAGTCGAAAGGATGACAGTGGCTGACGAACTGATCGATCTGCGGTCCGACACCGTGACCCGGCCCACCGCCGGGATGCGCGAGGCGATGGCGACCGCCGAGGTCGGCGACGACGTCTACGGGGAGGACCCGACCGTCGCCGCCCTGGAGGCCGAGGTCGCGGCGCTCTTCGGGCACGAGGCGGCACTGTTCGCGCCGAGCGGCTCGATGGCCAACCAGATCGCCCTGCAGCTCGTCGTCCCACCGGGGGACGAGCTGCTCTGCGACGCCGACGCGCACGTGGTCACGTACGAGATCGGCGCCGCGGCGGCGTACGGGGGGATCTCCTCGCGGACCTGGCCGGCGGTGGGCGCGGAGGTCGACCCCGAGGTGGTGGCCGGGATGGTCCGGCCGGACGGCTACTTCGCGGTGCCGACCCGGGCCATCGCCGTCGAGCAGACCCACAACCGGGGCGGCGGCGGGGTGATCCCCCTGGCGACGCTGCGGGAGCTGCGCCGGGTCGCCGACGACCACGGGCTCGCCCTGCACTGCGACGGCGCCCGGATCTGGCACGCGCACGTCGCCGACGGGGTGCCGCTGGCCGAGTACGGCGCGCTGTTCGACACCCTCTCGGTCTGCCTCTCCAAGGGCCTCGGTGCGCCGGTCGGCTCGCTGGTGGTCGGCAGTGCCGAGAAGATCGCCCGGGCGCGGTTCGTCCGGAAGCGGATGGGTGGCGGCATGCGGCAGGTCGGCATCCTCGCGGCCGCCGGCCGGTACGCGCTGGCCCACCACGTCGAGCGGCTCGCCGAGGACCACGCCAAGGCGGCCCGGCTGGCCGAGGCGGTCGCCCCGTACGGGGTGCTCGCGACCGTGGTGCGGACCAACATCGTCCCGCTCGACCTGGCCAAGCACCCGCTCGACGCGCCCGCCCTGGCGGCCGCCGCCCGGGAGCGGGGCCTGCTGATCTCGGTGCTCGGCCCGCGCACGGCCCGCCTCGTCACCCACATGGACGTGTCGGACGACCAGATCGACCGGGCCGCCGAAACCCTGACCACCCTCCTGCGCGCCTGACCCGCGCACACCGCGTCCCGCCCGACGCCTTGTCGATCAAGAGGTTTGCGTCTCCCACGACGCGGATCCCGACGCAAACTTCTTGATCAACGCCGGGGTCCGGGCGGGCGGGGGGCGCGCGCGTGCGCGGGGTCAGGGGTGCAGGCGTTTCAGGGTTGCTATGTCGGCGGCGTGGCCCACGTGCTTCTCGGTGGGGGTTTCCACCAGGACGGGGACGCCGGCGGTGGCGGGGTGGCGCATCAGCTCCGCGAACGCGGGCTCGCCGATGGTGCCCTTGCCGATGCTCTCGTGCCGGTCCCGGGTGGAGCCGCACAGGTCCTTCGAGTCGTTCGCGTGCACCAGCTTCAGCCGGTCCGCGCCCACCGCCGCGACCAGCGCGTCCAGCGTGGCGGTCATCCCGCCCTCGGCGGCCAGGTCGTGCCCGGCCGCCCAGGCGTGGCAGGTGTCGAAGCAGACGCCCAGCATCGGGTGGCGGTCCACCGCGTCGAGGTAGGGGCCCAGGTGCTCGACCCGGGAGGCCAGTGACCGGCCGCCCCCGGCGCTCGGCTCGACCAGCAGCATCGGCCCGCCGGTGGCCGCGCTCTCGTCCAGCAGCGGGAGCAGGGCCTCGCGGACCTGCCGCATGGCCGCCTCGGCGTGGCCCGCGTCGACGGCGCTGCCGGCGTGGAACACCACGGCCTCGGCGCCGATGGCCCGGCCCCGGCGCAGCGCGTGCGCCAGGGTCTCCGCCGACCGCTCGACCGTGGCCGGGGTGGGGGAGCCGAGGTTGACCAGCAGCGAGGCGTGGATGAAGACCGGCAGGCCGCGCTCGCCGCAGCCGTCCCGGAACAGCACGTCCTGCTTCGGGTCGCCCGCCGGCAGCGCCCAGCCCCGGGAGTTCGAGACGTAGACCTGCACCACCTCGGACGCGGCCGCGTCGGCGTAGGGCAGTGCCGCCTTGGCCAGGCCGCCGGAGGTGGGGGTGTGCGAGCCGACCCGCCGCCGGGTGCTCACAGGCAGGTCACCGTGACCGGGGTGCCCGGCGGCACCGGCGTGTTCTCGCCCGGGTTCTGGAAGCGCGCCACCCCGTTGGGGTTGAGCTGGATGTTGACCGGGAAGCCCTGGCTCTCCAGCACCTGCTTGGCCTGCTGGCATGGCAGGTCGACCACCCGGGGCACGGGCACCTGGGCGGGCCCCTTGCTGACGTCCAGCTTGACCTGGGCGCCCTTCTCCACGCCGGTGCCGTCGGCCGGGCTCTGGCCGAGGACCTCGTCCTTCGGCTTGTCGGAGTCCTTGTACGTCTCGACCGGGGTCAGCCCCAGCCGGCCGAGGGTGGCGCGGGCCTCGGTGAGGTTCTTGCCCACCAGGTTCGGCACGGTCACCGGCGCGCGGCCCTTGCTCAGGACCACCGTCACCTTCGCGCCCGGCTTGACCACCGTGCCCACCTTCGGGTCGGTGGCCAGCACCACCCCGGCCGGCAGCGCGTCGTCGTAGCGGGAGCCGCCCTTGACCGGCACCAGCTTCGCGTCGGTCAGCTCGGCCTCGGCCAGCGCGAAGTCCTTGCCCACCACGTCCGGCACCGGCAGCCGCTCCGGACCGAGCGACAGGGTCAGCGTGATCGTGCCGCCCTTGACGATCCGGGTGGCGGACACCGGGTCCTGGCCCAGCACCGTGTCCTTGGGGATCTTCTCGTCGTAGCGGGGCTCGGCGTAGCGCAGGGTGAACCCGCCCCGGGTGGCCTGCGCCTCGGCGTCGGCCTTGCTCAGGCTCACCAGCTGCGGGGCGACCGTGTAGCGGCCCACCCCGAACCACCAGCCGCCCAGGGCGGCCACCAGGCCGAGCACCACGGCCGCCGCGGCGACCGCCAGCCGGCCACGCGGCGAGCCCATCACCCGGGTGCGCAGCCCGGCCAGCCGGGCGCCCAGGCCCTCGTCGGGGACGGCGCGGCGGCGGTGCGGGCGCTGCGGGCCGCCCTCGGGCAGCCGGGCCCAGGCGGGGCGCTCGGCCGGGCGGACCGCCGCCACCACCATGGTGGGCTGCGCGAGCACGCTCGTCTCGTCACCCACCTGCCGCAGCACCGCGGTGTGCGAGTTGCCGTTGCCCAGCTCGTCCCGCGCGGCCTGCACCTCGGTGAGCAGCGCGCCGGCGTCGGCCGGGCGGGCGGCGGGGTCGCGCCGGGTGGCCCGGGCGACCAGCCGGTCGAGGACCGGGGGCAGCGCCGGCACCAGGGTCGACGGGGCCGGCACGTCGCGGTCGACGTGCTGCCAGGCGACCTCCACGGGGCGGTCGCCGTCGTAGGGCACCCGGCCGGTGAGCATCTCGAACAGCACGATGCCGGCGGAGTAGACGTCGGTGCGGGGGTCCGCGTGGCCCTGGGCGACCAGCTCCGGCGCCACGTAGGCCACGGTGGCCATGAGCTGGTTGCCGTTCTCCTCCTCGGCGCTCGCCTCGACCGCGCGGGCCAGCCCGAAGTCGGCCACCTTGACCACGCTGTCCACCAGGCTGGCGGTGCCGCCGGTGGGCGGCTCGGCGACCAGCACGTTCTCCGGCTTGACGTCGCGGTGGACCAGGCCGGCCCGGTGCGCTGCGGCGATCGCGGCGAGCATCTGCTCGGCGATGGCCAGCGCCTCGTCCGGGTTGAGCCGGCGCCGCTCGGCGAGCACGTCGCGCAGGGTGCGGCCGCGCACGTACTCCATCACCAGGTAGGGGAGGCCGCCGTGGCTGCCCTGGTCGTAGACCGCCACCACGTTGGGGTGGGTGAGCCGGGCGATGGTCTTGGCCTCGTCGGTGAAGCGCTCGACGAAGCCGGCCATCCGGGCCCGGGCCTCGGGCGCCTGGGTCGGGTGAATGATCTTGACCGCCACGGTGCGCTCCAGGCGCTCGTCGGTGGCGGTGTACACGGTCGCCATGCCGCCACGGGCCACGCGACCGCGAATGCGGTAGCGCCCGTCGATCAGCGAGCCCAGCAACGTGTCGGCGACCTGTGTGTCCATCGGCAGGCAGTCTATGTGTCGGGAGGGTGAAGGTTGAACAGGATGCTACAGCCGGCATGCGACGGGGCGGCACCGGCGCACGCTCCCGCCGCGGTACGGGGTGCCGCCGACCGGCCCCGCCGGGCACGTGGCAGGGTGGTCGGGTGACCGATTCCGTACCCGCCGAGAGCGCCACCACCGGGGCCGACCTGCCCGGACCGACCGACCCGGCCGGCTGGCTGACCCTGCCGGACGTGGCCGAGCGCCTCGACCTGTCGATCAGCAAGGTGCACCAGATGATCCGCGACCGGGAGCTGCTGGCGGTGCGCCGCGACGGCGTCCGCCGGATCCCGGCCGACCTGGTGGCCAACCGCACCGTGCTCAAGCACCTGCCCGGCGTGCTCAACCTGCTCGCCGACGCCGGGTACGACGACGAGGAGGCGTTGCGCTGGCTCTACCAGCCCGACCCGACCCTCGCCGGCACCACCCCGGCGGCCACCCTCGCCGGCGACCAGGCCCGCGAGGTCAAGCGCCGCGCCCAGGCCCTGGGCTTCTGACGGCCACCCCGACCAGTCGATCATGAGGTTGGCGGCACGATCAGAGATCGACTTCGCCGCCAACCTCATGATCGCCCAGCGGGGGGTGGGGGTGGGTCAGTCGGTGCGGCGGGTGGCGGCTATGGCCAGGTCGACCAGGGACTGGCGGGCCTCGGTGTCCAGGTCGACGGTCGTGAGGGCGGCCAGGGCGCTCTCGGTGAGGGCGGTGATGCGCCGTTCGGTGCGGTCCAGGGCGCCGCTCACCGTGATCAGCTCGCGCAGGCGGGTCACCCCGGCGGCCTCCAGCGCGGGGTCGCCGAGGCCGCCGAGCAGCAGGTCGCGGCCGGCGTCGTCGAGCGCCTCGAGGGCCGCCGCCACCAGGTAGGTCCGCTTGCCCTCGCGCAGGTCGTCGCCGGCCGGCTTGCCGGTGCGCTCCGGATCGCCGAACACCCCGAGCACGTCGTCGCGGAGCTGGAACGCCTCGCCGAGCGGCAGCCCGTACGCCGAGTAGGCCGCGTGCACCTCGGCCGGGGCGTCGGCCAGCGCGGCGCCGAGCAGCAGCGGCCGCTCGACGGTGTACTTCGCCGACTTGTAGCGGGCGACCTTGCCGGCCCGCTCCAGCGAGGTGTCCCCGGTGGCCTGGGTGAGCACGTCCAGGTACTGCCCGACGGTCACCTCGGTGCGCATCTCGTCGAAGACCGGCCGGGCCCGGGCCACCGTGCGCGGGTCCAGGCCGGCGGAGTGCAGCACCTCGTCGGACCAGACCAGGCAGAGGTCGCCCAGCAGGATGGCCGCCGCGTCGCCGAACCCGTCCGGGTCGCCGCTCCAGCCGGCCGCGCGGTGCCGGGCGGCGAACCGCCGGTGCACCGCCGGCTCGCCCCGGCGGGTGTCCGAGCGGTCCATCAGGTCGTCGTGGATCAGCGCGCTGGCCTGCACGAACTCCAGCGCGGCCAGGGCGGCGACCACCTGGTCGGAGTCGACCCCGCCGGCGCCCCGGTAGCCCCAGTAGCCGAAGGCCGGGCGCAGTCGCTTCCCGCCGCCCAGCACGAACGCCTCGATCGTCTCGGCGACGGGCACCAGGCCCTCGTCGAGGGTGGTCAGCCAACCGCGCTGGCCGGCGAGGAACTCGGTGAGGGCCTTGTCGATCCGCTGGCGCAGGCCGGCGCGGTCGACGGGGGAAACGGGAGCAGCGTGGGTCACGCCGACGACGCTAGCCGGTCCCCGCCGCTGACGCCCGACCGCCGTCCCGGCGTGCCGCGCGCGGCGTGGGCCCGGATCGGCGTGCCGGCGGCGCCCGGGGACCGCCCGCCCGGGCGACCGGGAGGCGGGGGCGGTGCGCGGCCCGGGCCGGCGGAGTCGGTCCGGGCGGCCCCGGCCAGCCCCGGCCCGGCGGCGCGCGACCGGCCGGCGAGGGCCACCCGGCGCGGCGGCGGCACCCGCGGGACGGGCGAGGCGGCGGCTGCGCGCGGCGGCCTCGGCGAGCAGTTCGCCCGGCACTCCGAGGACCACCGCCAGCCAGCCGGACCAGAAGCCGCCGGGGAGCCGGCGCTGCCGCTCCCACCGGGACACCTCGTGCCGGGTCAGGGTCGGCACGCCGGCGGCCGCGCACAGCTCGGCGGCGACCCGCTGCTGGCTCCAGCCGCGAGCGGCCCGCAGCTCGGCCAGGAGCGGCCCGAGCTGGCGCGGGCCGGGTGGCGGGGACGGGGTCATCGGGTCCTCCCGGGGCGACGGCGCGGGTGGCGGCGCGGAGGCCCGGCGGTGCCGGACCGGCGCGTCGCCGATCGTGGCGACCCCCGCGCGGGCCCCCCGGGACCGGCCACCGGCCGGCCCCACCGCGCTGCCCCCTTCCTACCCCCGGGGTACGACGCTCCGCCGCCCTCGTGCTCGCGGGCTGGGAAGATCCTGGGTCGGCCCGGACCCGCCGGTTACAGTCGGTCCGTGGCGCTCGGTCTTCCCTCGGTCCTTCCCAATCCCCAGCCGGCCATCGGGGAGCTGATCCGTCACGGCCGACCCACCTTCTCCTTCGAGTTCTTCCCACCGAAGACCCCGCAGGGGGAGCGCCTGCTCTGGCAGGCCATCCGTGAGCTGGAGTCGTTGCGACCCTCGTTCGTCTCGATCACCTATGGCGCGGGCGGTTCGACCCGGGACACCACGGTCGCGGTGACCGAGCGGATCGCCACCGAGACCACCCTGCTGCCGATGGCGCACCTCACCGCGGTCAACCACTCGGTCGCCGAGCTGCGGCACGTCATCGGCCGGCTGGCCTCGGTGGGGGTGCGTAACGTGCTGGCCGTGCGCGGCGACCCGCCCGGCAACCCGGGCGGCGAGTGGGTCAAGCACCCGGAGGGCGTGCGATACGCCGAGGAGCTGGTCCGGCTGGTGCGGGACGCCGGCGACTTCAGCGTCGGGGTGGCCGCGTTCCCCTACAAGCACCCCCGCTCGCCCGACGTGGCCAGCGACACCGCGCACTTCGTCCGCAAGTGCCGGGCCGGGGCCGAGTTCGCGATCACCCAGATGTTCTTCGACGCCGACGACTACCTGCGGCTGCGTGACCGGGTGGCCGCCGCGGGCTGCGACACCCCGATCCTGGCCGGGGTGATGCCGGTGACCCAGCTGGCCACCATCGAGCGGTCCGTGCAGCTCTCCGGCGCGCCCTTCCCGCCGGCCCTCGCGGAGCGGTTCGCCGCGGTGGCCGACGACCCGGAGGCGGTCCGCCGGCTCGGCGTCGAGCAGGCCGGCGAGATGTGCGCGAAGCTGCTGGACGAGGGCGTGCCGGGGATCCACTTCATCACCCTCAACCGGTCCACCGCCACCCGCGAGGTCTGGCAGCGGCTGCGCGCCCACGCGCGGGTGTGAGCACCCGGCCCACGCCACCGCCGCCGCCCTTCTACGGTTGATCCGTGGTGGGCACACGGCTGAACTGGGACCAGTACGCGACCGCGTGGGCGCGGCTGCACGGCGGCTTCGACCCCCGGGTGGCCGCGCCGGTGGTCCGCGCCTGGCTGCGCTTCGCCTACCACGTGGGCTACATCCTGGGCCGGCTGCGGATCGGCCCCACCCCGGTGACCGTGGTCGGGGTGCTGCTCTGCCTCTGCGTACCCCTGCTGGTGGGGCGGGCCGGCGACGGGCCGTTCCTGGGCGCGCTGTTCGTGCTGCTGGCGGCGGTGGCGGACAGCGTCGACGGCGCGGTGGCGGTGGCGACCCACCGCACCACCCGGCTCGGCTACGTCTACGACTCGGTGGCCGACCGGCTCGGCGAGGCCGCCTGGCTGACCGCGTTCTGGCTGCTCGGCGCGCCCGGGGCGCTGGTCGCCGCGGCCGGGGGCCTGTCCTGGCTGCACGAGTACGTGCGGGCCCGGGCGGTCTCGGCCGGCATGCGGGAGATCGGGGCGGTGACCGTCGGGGAGCGGCCCACCCGGGTGTGCGTGGCCCTGGTCGGGCTGGTGGTCGCGGGCCTCACCGGGCTGATCGACACCGACCTGACCTCCGGCACCATCACCATGGCCACCACGGTCTGGGTGCTGCTGGCCGGCTTCGGCCTCGGCCAGCTGCTCTCCGCCGTCCGCCGCGCCCTGGTCGACGCCGGCTGACCCGCGTCCCGTCCCCGCCGGTGTGAGAAGGGGACCCTTCTCGACCGTAGGCGTTAAGAGGGGGCCCTTCCTTACCAGGCCGGGCCGACGGCGTCGGCGACGATCTCCGCGGACAGCGTCACCATGGGGAGGCCGCCGCCGGGGTGGCTGGAGCCGCCGACCAGCCAGAGCCCGGCCACCGGGCCCCGGTTGGCCGGGCGGAGCAGCCCGCCCGCGGTGCCGTAGATCGCCCCGCCCGGCGCGCCGGTCGCCGCGTCCAGGTCGGCCGGGGTGCGGATCTCCCGGAACGCCAGCCGGTCCCGCACGTCCACGCCCCGCTCGGCGAGCACGTCGAGGATCCGGTCGGCGTACGCCTCGGCCAGCCCCGGCCGCCGCCAGTCGACCGCGCCCGCGGCCGTGCCGTGGCGGGCCGCGTTGACCAGCACGAACCATGCCTCGTGCCCGGCCGGGCGGACCGCCGGGTCGTCGGCCACCGTGACGAAGACGGTCGGGTCGGGCGCGGGCCGGGCCCGGACGCCCCGCCCCGGGTCGCCGAAGACCGCGTCGAACTCGGCGTCGTGGTCGCGGGGGAAGAAGACGGTGTGGTGGGCCAGCCCGGAGTCGCCGCGGACGCCCAGCAGCAGGACGAATCCGGCCAGGCTGCGGTCGGTGAGCGCGGCCAGCCGGCGCGGGGTGGGCAGCAGGTCCCGGTAGAGGGTCAGCGCGTCGACGTTGGCCACCACGACGTCGGCGGGGACGGGGGCGGCCATCCCGGCGAGGCGTACGCCGTGGACCCGGCCGCCGGCCGCGTCGATCCGGGTGACCGTGGCGCCGGTCCGCACCACGACGCCGAGGTCCAGGCAGCGCGACAGCAGCGCGTCGGCCAGGGTGCCCAGCCCGCCGCGCAGGTACCAGCCGCCGTACGCCAGTTCGGCGTAGGGGACGGCGACCAGCGCGGCCGGGGCGCGGCGGGGGTCGGCGCCGGTGTAGGTGGCGTAGCGGTCCAGCAGCATCCGCAGCCGCGGGTCGGCCAGGTGCCGGCGGCTCAGCCCGCGCAGGGTGCGGCCGGGGCCGATGGCGGCGAGGTCGCCCAGCCGCCAGGCCAGCGCGGCCAGGTCGCGGGGGGAGTCGACGGTGCGGCGCAGCACGTCCCGGTGCGAGGCCGCCCACACCCGGCCGGCCCGCCGCCAGAGCCGCTGCCAGTCGGCGGCGGCGCGGTCGCCGAACGCCGCGCCGACGCGGGCGGTGAACTCGGCCGGGTCGGCGCAGGAGTCCAGGGCGGGCCCGCCGCCGGGGAAGACGTGCCGGACGATCGGGTCCAGCGGCACCAGGTCCAGGTATTCGTCGAGTTTCGCGCCGGTCGCCTCGAACAGGTCGTGGAACACCTGCGGCAGGGTGAGCAGGCTCGGCCCGGTGTCGAAGTGCCACGACCCCTCGGGGGTGTCGTGCCGGTGCCGGCCGAGCTTGCCGCCGACCGTGCCGGCCCGTTCGAGGACGGTGACCTCGTGCCCGGTGACCGCCAGCCGGGCGGCGGCGGCCAGACCGCCCACGCCGGCGCCGATGACCACGATCCGCGCCATGCCGCCGCCTCCTAGCTGGTCGGACGACCCCGCCAGGTGAGCCGGCGTCGCTTCCGCAGATGGTACGACCGGAATGTCAGCCAACCGAGGACCACGACCGACACGGGGTGTGCCAGCGCGTCGGGCCAGGCCCGCCCGCCGGTGGCGCGGGCGCTGACGGCCCGTCCGAGCACCCCCAGCAGGTATGCGACGAGCGCGACCATCGACACCAGGGGAGCTGTCGAGGCGAGCCCGAGCGCGATCAGCGGGGGAGCGGTGTAGAGCAGGAGCAGCAGGGCCACCACCAGGGCCGCGGCGGCCGGGTGCCCGAAGGAGGCCCAGAGCGACTTGGTGTAGCCGTCGCGCAGCTGCGGCCAGCTGTCGTACATCCGGCAGGCGGCCAGCCGGGAGCCGTCGGCCAGGGCGATCCGGCCGCCGGACCGCTTCACGGCCCGGGCCAGCTCGATGTCCTCCAGGATCCGGTCGGCCACCGCGGCGTGCCCGCCGGCCCGCAGGTAGCCGGCCCGGTCCACGACCAGGAACTGCCCGCCCGCCGCGGCGAGGGACGGCCGTGGCGAGCGTTCCATGGCGCGCAGCGGCAGGAAGGTCAGCCACAACCACTGCAGCAGCGGCTGCACGAGCCGGTCGGCCGCCGTCCGCACCACGATCCGGGGGTACGGCGACAGCAGCGTCGCGCCCGCCGCGCGCAGCCCGGTCACCGCCGCCGCGACGGCGTACGGGGTGAGCACCACGTCGGCGTCGACGAAGGCCAGCACGGTCGGGGCCGGGTCGGTGCGGGTGGCGAGCTGCCAGCAGGCGTGCGGCTTGCCCAGCCAGCCGGGCGGCGGGGCGACCCCGGTGAGCAGGGTGACCCGCGGGTCGTCGCCGGCCACCGCGCGGACCACGTCGGCGGTGCCGTCCGTCGAGCCGTCGTCGAGCACCACGATCCGCAGCGCGGGCACGCCGCGCTGGGCGAGCAGCGCGCGCAGGCACGGGGTGACCCGGTCGGCCTCGTCGCGCAGCGGCAGCAGCACCGCCACCGCCTCGGTGACCTCGACCGGGCCGGCGCCGGGGCGGCGCAGCCAGGCGGTGGCGTTGACGACGGTGTGCGCGGTGAGCACGGCGACCGCCGCGGCCAGGACCAGCGCGGGGATCATGCCGGCGCGTCGACGCGGGGCGTCGGTTCCGCCACCCCGGCGCCGGCCCGGCGCCGGCGGGCGCGCAGCAGCGTGACCGCCAGCGGCACGGCGGCCACCGCCATCCCGGCCGCGCCCCAGGCCGCCGAGGCGGGCAGCCGGAGGAAGACCGCGTGCGCCAGGACGCTGGAGGCGTACGTCCACAGGTAGAGGGCGAACATCGGCGCGTCCCGGGCGTCGGTGCGGTCGACGGCCGGCCCCGCGAGCGGGCGCAGCGCGGCCGTCAGCAGCACCGCGAAGAGCAGCCAGCCGAGGTAGTTGCTGACCGGGATGCCGGGCAGGCCGGGCAGGGCCGGGACGGCGTCCCGCCAGCGCCAGTAGCCCTCGGCCACCATCTGCGGGTCGAGGAAGAGGTCCCAGGCGGCCAGCCCGACCGCGGCGAGGGCGATCCGGCCCGGGCGGGAACGGGTGAGGCGGACCGCGGTGAGCCAGGCCGGCCAGGCCATCCAGGTCCAGGCCAGCGGGATGACCAGCGGCACCCCGGCCAGCTTCGGGCCCAGTTCCCCGGAGTAGTCGTAGCTGCCGAACGGGAAGCCGGTGGCCACGCCGAGCGCCTCGATCGCGAAGCCACCGCCGGTGGCCACGGCGACCAGCGCGAGCGCGGCGCGCGTGCCCCGGGTGAGCAGGGCGTGCCCGACGGAGAGCAGCCAGCCGAGCCCGACGGTGGCCACGGTCAGCCCGGCCCGGGTCGCGCCACCGGTGAGCGGGTAGCAGATCTGGGCCAGGACCAGGACGGCCAGCAACGCCCAGGGCAGCCGCTTCCCGCTCACGGCGTATCCGGTGCGGGGGCGGGGCCCGCGGGCAGCGGCAGGTCCCGGCCGAGCACGCCGAACGGCCGCTCGTCGCCGGGGAAGTGGAAGTGGCGCAGGATGTCGACGAAGCCGAACCGACGGTAGAGCCGCCAGGCCCGGGACTTCTGCTCGTCGGCCTCCGGCGTGGAGAGCAGGGTGGTGCTGCCCTCGGCCATGGTGAGCAGCGCGCGCAGTTGGCCGGCGCCCAGGCCGTGCCCCTGCGCGGGTGGGCGGACGTGCAGCTCGACCACCTCGAAGCAGTGGGTCAGCCAGCGCTGCCGGGCCTCGCTGTCCAGCGCCCGGTGCACCTGGTCGTGCCACCACTGGCCGGCGGCGCCGAGGTAGCCGTACCCGAAGCCGGCCAGGTGTCCCTCGGAGGTCAGGCTGGCGACGGCGCGGAAGCCGGGACGGCGGACGTGGGTGGCGATGTAGCCGCGCCGGGCCTCCAGCAGGTCGGCGCGGTAGCCCATCGCCTCGCCGTAGACGGCCACCACGTCGTCCAGCCGCCGGACCAGATCGTCCGGCGTCCACCGCACCAACCTCATGCGTTCCCTCTCGCCGCTTCCGGGCCGCTCTCGGGGGCGACCCATCCCAGCACCGCGCGGTCGCCGACCACGTCGGCCACCGCGAACCGCGCGAACAGTTCCTCCGCGTACCAGCCCTCGGTGGGGGTGCGGGTGATCGCGGCCCGGTGCTCCGGGTGACGGTACGCGAACGCGACGAGGTCCGCCGCGTCGCGCCACACGCTCACCGTGCCCTGCCAGCCCAGCGGGGCCTCGCCGACGCCGAACCGGGCGAGCAGCCCGGGCGCGGCGTGCAGGGCCGCGGCGACCGGCGGGATCGCCCGCCAGAAGGTGACCGCCCGGCGGGCCCGCAGCCGGGCCCGGGTCAGCGCCAGCACCGGCCCGGCGACCCGCCCGCCGGACGGCTCGCCGAACGGCCGGTGGCCGGACCACTCGCCCCGGCTGGTCAGCGGGCGCAGCTCCACCCGTACGCGGGCGCGGGCGAGCCGGGCCCAGGAGCGGCCGACCGGGGAGGCGTCGAAGCCGGCCGCCGCGGCGGGGGAGTCCCACACCACCAGGGCGGCCCACCGGGTCAGGTCGGTGTCGCCGGGGCCGAAGCCGGTGCCCGTCCCGGTGCCGAGCAGCTTGGCGAAGCGGACGCCGGGCATCCGGCGCAGCCGCGCCGGGTGGGTCGCCATCCGGGCCAGCGCCCGGGGGACGGCCGTGCGCGGGATCCGCCACACGTGCAGCGTGACGAGCTCGGGAGTCACGCCACCTCGTGCGGGGTGCCGGCGGTGAGCCGCAGCAGCTCCGCGTGCGTGGTGGGGAAGACCGCCTGCGGCACGCCGCCGGCCGCCCACACCTCGTCGTACGCCGCCAGCGCGGTGTCCACGATGGTGCGCAGCGGCCGCGGGTGCCCGACCGGGGCGACCCCGCCGATCACCTGCCCGGTGTGCCGCTTGACGAATTCCGGGGTGGCCCGGCGCAGGTGGGTGACCCCGAGGGACGCGGCCAGCCCGGCGGTGTCCACCCGGTGCGCGCCGGAGGTGAGCACCAGCAGGGGCGCGTCGTCGGCGTCGAAGACGAGCGAGTTGGCGATGGCGCCGACTTCGACGCCGAGCGCCTCGGCCGCCGCGGCGGCGGTGTGCACGGCCTCGGGCAGCAGGCGGACCTGGCTCGGGCCGCCGGAGCCGTCCCGCGCGCCCGCGTCGTCGAGCGCCCGCTGCACCGCCTGCACGTTCGGGTGTGGCTGCATGTCGTTCATTCTCCCCACCGCGCCCTCCCCGCCGCGCCCGGTCCCACCCCGGACGCGTCGATCATGACGTTGGTGCAGCGGCCGTCGGCGTGTCGCGACAACAAATCATGATCGACGGGGTGAGCGGGCGGTGATGAGCGCCTCGATGCCGTCGAGGATCCGGGCCAGGCCGAAGTCGAGGGCCGCGTCGGTGGCCTGCGGGTCGGTGTCGCGCAGGGCGGCGTCCAGCGCCGGGAACCGCTCCTCCCGGCCGCGGATCAGGGCGCCGAAGGCGGCCTCCCGGCCCGCGCCGGGCGCGTCGTCCGGCGCCGCGTGCTGGGCCAGGTTGCGGGCGTGCCCGACCAGCAGCACCGCGACGTCGAGCTGCTCGGCGCCGGTCAGCCCGGTGCCGGCGAGGGCGGCGACCACCCGTTCCAGCCAGGCCAGCTCGTTCGGGCCGGGCAGTCGGGCGCCGGCGGTCGCCGCCTGGGCCCACGGGTGCCGGCGGAACCGGTCGAAGAGCTGCCGGGTCCAGTCGTCGAGCTGGCCGCGCCAGTCGGCCCCGGCCGGGGGCGGGGGCGGCTCGCCGACGGCCGTCTCCAGCATGAGCGCCACCAGTTCGGCGCGGCCGGGCACGTACCGGTAGAGCGCCATCTTGGTGACGTCCAGCGACTCGGCGACCCGCTGCATGGTCAGCCCGTCGAGCCCGTCGGCGTCGGCGATGGTGATGCCGGCGCGGGCGATCGCGGCCAGCGTGAGGGTGGGGCGCGGCCCGCGCCGGGGACCGGTCGGGGTCCCCCACAGCAGTTCCCGCAGCCGGCCCTGGTCGGCGGTCTCCACGATCACCCCTCTTGTCCTCGGTCCGAAACTGTGTCTAGAGTACTCTGTATCCAAGGGACACAGTTTTAGGACGGGGAATGACATGTCCACTCCACTTCGCGGTTTCCGTGTGCTCGTCTCCGGCGCCGGGGTCGCCGGCCCGGCGGTGGCCTGGTGGCTGACCCGGCACGGGGCCGAGGTCACCGTCGTCGAGGCCGCTCCCGCGCTGCGGACCAGCGGCTTCGCGGTCGACTTCCGCGGACCCACCCACCTCGGCGTGCTCGCCGCCATGGGCGTGCTCGACGAGTTGCGCGCGGTGCAGACCCACGCCGGCGCCATGAGCCGGGTGGACGAGCACGACCGGGAGATCTTCCGGCTGCCGGCCGAGTTCGCCGGCGGCGAGCTGGAGGTCCTCCGCCGGGACCTGTCCCGGATCCTCCACGAGCACAGCGCCGACCGGGTCGGGTACGTGTTCGGCGACCGGATCACCGCGCTCACCGAGACCGCCGACGGGGTGCGGGTCGACCTGGCCCGGGGCGCCTCCCGCACCGTCGACCTGGTGATCGGGGCGGACGGGCTGCACTCCGGCGTGCGGCGGCTGGCGTTCGGGCCGGAATCGGCGTACGTCCGCCACCTCGGCTACCACCTGGCCGGCTGGGACGTGCCCGACGACGGCTTCGACGTCGTCCCCCGGCAGTACAACGTGCCCGGCCGGATGGCCAGCGTGGCCGCCGACCAGCGCGCCCCGGGCCGGGCTGGCGCCCTCGTCGTGTTCGCCTCGCCCCGGCAGGACCACGACCGGCTCGACCTCGACCGGCAGAAGGCGTTGATCACCGACGCCTTCGCCGGGCTGGGCTGGCACGTGCCCCGGCTGCTCGCCGGTCTGCGCGCCGCGCCCGAGCTCTACTTCGACGCGATCGCCCGGGTCAGCGTGCCCCGCTGGCACACCGGCCGGGCGGTGCTGCTCGGCGACGCGGCCTGGGGGGTGACCCTCGGCGGGATGGGGGTGGGCACCGGGCTCGTCGGGGCGTACGTGCTCGCCGGTGAGCTGGCCCTGGCCGGCGGCGACCACCGGGTGGCGCTGCCGGCGTACGAGCGGCGGATGCGGGGCTACGCCGGCCGCTGGCAGCGCGGTGCCAGCCCCGGCCACTTCCTCGCGCCGGCCAGCGGCTGGGGGCTGTGGCTGCGCGACCGGCTGCTGGCCACCCGCCCGGTCCGGTCGCTGCTGGTCCGCAGCACCGACTCGCTGGCCACCGAGGCCGACCTGCCCGACTACGCGGCGCGGGTCTGAGCCGCCGGTGTGGACGAGGGCCGCCTCGCGCCCTGGGACCGGAGTTCGGCGCTCCTCTGCCGGTGCTGTGCGCGCCCGGAGAATCCGGTCGTCTCCCGGCGCGCCACACGTTGCGTTTTCGTCGGAGGGGAGGTGTACTGTCAGAGCAGTTAGAACGAGTGTTCGATTCAGTCGTACGCTCGTTCCAACGTCCGGGAGCGGTGTTTCGCGGCTCCGGCTCCCGGGAGGTGCGGTTCCGCGGACCGCACCGGGCTCCGGACAGTCGCGAGTCCGGACCCGTCAAGGCAGGATCGTCGCCCGCCGCCCACGACCCCCGGGCGGCGGGCGACGGACCCGCCGGTACGCCGGCCGGGTGTGGTGTGGGGAAGCATCCACACCCGGCCGGCCCCCACCTGGTGCGTCTTCCTCCGCACCGCCCGTTCCGGGCGTCCCGGGCGACGGTTCCCGTCGCGCGGCCGCCCCGCCCCGGCCCACGCGGAGGAGAGACCATGTCGACCAGTCCGGCCCAGGCGCCCACGGTGCCCGCGCACGTGCTGCCGCACCGCACCCCCGCCCAACTGCTCGTGGTGGCCCGCCACGGACTGGCCGAGGCCGCCCGGACCCGCCCCGACGGCCTCCGGTACGCCGCCGCCCACCTCGCCGCGCTGCGCGCCGCCGCCGCCCTGCTGGCCGCCCGCGCCCGCCCCGCACCGACCCGGCGCAACCGGATCACCAGCGTCTGGGTGCTGCTCGCCGCCGTCGCCCCCGAGTTGGACGAGTGGGCCGCCTACTTCGCCGCCGGCGCCAGCAAGCGGGCCGCCGCCGAGGCCGGCATCCCCCGCGTGGTCACCGCCCGGGAGGCCGACGACCTGCTCCGCGCCGCCGATGAGTTCGTGACCGTGGTGGAGACCGCGCTCGGCCTGGCACACCAACCGGCGCTCGACGAACCGCACCGGCCACTCCGGCTCGGCGTGCCTGACGCCCTGCCGCGACCCGGAGCAGCCGCCGCCTGAGTCGCGGCGCCCGGCCACCACCGGCGGGACCCCGGGTGGCCGGGCGCCGCTCCCGGCGACGGCGAGCACGCCGCGCCGGGCCGCACGCGCGTCCCGCACCGCACGATCCAAGCACCATCCACGGGCCGGTGCCCGTGGTGAACACACGACGGGGGGTAGGTCCGATGGCGGGCCGCATGGTGGTCGGTTCCGCCGCCCTGGCCGAGTTGGTACGCCCGGCCAGCGCGCCCGACCCGGCGGGTGGCCACCGGGTGCTCCCCGTCCGGCCCGAGCTGACCGGGCTGCTGCCCAACCGCGGGCTGCGGCGCGGCAGCACCATCGCGGTCGGCGCCGGCCAGCCCCGGCGCAGCGGCGCCACCTCCCTGATCCTCGCCCTGCTCGCCGAGGCGTCCCGGGCCGGCTCGTGGTGCGCCGTGGTCGGCGTGCCCACCTTCGGGGCGGGCGCGGCGGCCGAGGCCGGCATCGCCCTGGATCGGCTCGAAGCGGGCGGGTTCGCAAATTCCCGCGCGGCAGAGGGTTGGAACCGGCGCCAGACTAACGGATCAACACGTCATGGCAGGTCGGGTTCGCTGGACCCCTGGCGCCGCGCCTCATGGTTGAGGACTCTCGGCGAAAGGGAGGTCGAAAGGCATGGCTGACCTCGCGCGGCTGCGGGCGATGGTTGGACAGACGGATCCACGGGCCGCTGTAGGTGATCGACTGCCGCTGGTAGCTCCGATGGAGAGGTTGCTCGGCCAGAAGCTGCGTCGCGGCACGGTGATAGCGATCGAGGGCGATGCGGCGCGCTACTCGCTGGCGATGGTGCTGCTGGCTGGAATATCCCGGGCAGGGGGTTGGTGCGGAGTGGTGGGTGCCCCCGAGTTCGGCTATGCCGCAGCCGAGGGGTACGGCGTCCAGCTGGACGCGTTGGGCCTGGTCCCGCATCCTGGCCCGGAATGGCCGACAGTGGTCTCCGCCTTGTCCGCCGGCATGGCAGCTGTACTCGTCCGTCCACCCGAGCGGGTGTCCGGACAAATGGCGCGCCGATTGATCGCGAAGGCCCGTCAGGCCGGCTGCGTGGTGCTCACGATGGGATCTGCCTGGGAAGGCAGTGACGTGCGGTTGTCCGTCGTCCGGCGGGAGTGGGTGGGGCTCGGTCAGGGCAGGGGCCGTATCCGGCGGTGCCGGGTCACGGTGGTGGCTTCGCATCGTCCCCATGTCAGGCTCGACATGTGGATGCCAGCCGATGACGGCACGGCTCAGGCGGTTCAAACCGTGTCGGACCTGGCGGGGCCGGCGGTAACAGCAACGACCCAGGTTGGCATTGGAGCTCGGACGGCTTGACCTAAAGAGCCCACTACCCGGAGTGGACCGCCTCGGTGGCGTTTCAGGAGTGACCAATCCATGGACGAGTGCTACGATCGCCGATGCCTGCGACGCGTGGAGCGAAGCAGGATCGCCGCGGGGCTTGCTCCCCCGGAAGGCAACGTGGAGGCTCGCTTCCTCACGCCGCAGATCCTGTCTAGTACCGCGTTGCCGCCGAAGACCACATCGGGGCTTGCTCCGACAAGTTGGAGGGGATGCGCTCGACGGCCTCGGTCGTCCGACCTCCCGGGCACGGATCCCACACCACGTGTGGCACTCCGGGAGCGGACGAGACAATTAGCAGCCTCATCGTCTCGACCTCTTTCGGCGTGCCCGAGACATGCCAGGAGGCATCGAGATGACCACGACCATGGACGAGTCGGTCGCCGTCCACGACCACGTCCCGCCCCGCCCCGTGAGCAAGCTCCCGGAACTCGCGCCGATCGCTGCGCGCCGCAAGGCAGCCGACAAGTTGATCGAGACCTTCAACCTCGACGAGGAGGCCGCGAGCTGCATCGCTGATGCAGTTGTCGATCCCGCCGAGCTGCGTCGCTCAATCGAGACCCCCACCCAGCTTGCCATCACCGGCGGGACGCTCCTCGCCGTACGGGCGAAGGTCTGGGCGCGCCGTACCCTGCCCGACATCCGCAACCCGCGGATCGGAACCGCCCGTCGCCACCCAATCGCCGTCGAGCCCGGCACCGATGAGGAGTCCCGCTTCGCGCCGGTCGGTGACCCGACCAGCGAGGGCACGACCCCGCATCTCACGGTCGAGGTCGAGTCGGCCGAGCACATGCGATGGGCTTCCGGCCTGGCCGCTCGTGCCGTCATCGAGGCTAACGACTGGCGGTACTCCATCCGCAACCAGGGCGTGCTCACCGAAGTGTGGCTGGTCGCCACCCGCTACGACCACACCGAGGACGGCAGCCCCGCGCTATGGGCTATGACCACTGCTGAGGGTTCCTCACGCACCACCGCCGCCCACGACATCCTCGGGATCGGCAACAGCATCGACGCTGTCGTGACGGCCGCCTCCGACACCTACATGCGCGGCCAGATCAAGGAGCTGAATACCGCCTTCGAGCAGGGCCCCACGACCAAGCAGTCCGAGGCGCTGCGCTGTGAAACGCTGCCGGCGCTCATCCTCGTCGGCTACCAGCCCCTCAGCGGAGGACCGGACCGGTTCTCGTCGGCGGTGAAATCGCTCGTGGCGCTGCGCCACGTCGACGCGCCGAAGGCGTGGGGCGACGGCCCCGAGATGGAGTCCCTCGCCGATGAGGCCCTGGCTGTCATGGAGGACCGCGGCATCCTCACGCCCCTGCGGCGCCGCTGGTTCGCCGGTTCGATCAGCCGCGCCCAGGCGAACGCCGCTCACTTGCCCACCGACCAGGCCATTCGGGCGGCCGAGATCATCGCACTGTTCACCAGCGACGACCAGCTCGTGCGCGACGCGATCCGCGACGCCGTCACGCGCCAGTCGACCCGCAAGCGGATCACGAAGAATGTTCGGGTCAGTCTCGCCGTGGCCCTGATCGTCCGGGCTGTCGCCGGCGAAGGCGCCAGCCCAGACCGGGTCCGCCGTTACATGCAACATGGATTCGTCGCCGTACGCGACAGGTACTTCAAGCCCACGCACCGCACCGCCGACGTGGTCGTCGCCGAAGCCTTGGACGAGCTGGACCAGGATCCTGCCGGTGACGCAGGGCCGGCGCGTCTCGAGCTCGCGGCCCGCTCGGCCTACCCGCTCATCGCCACGCTGTCACTGTGGGCCGACCGCGGCACGAAGGACAATCCGAACGCCGACGACCGGCGCCGCCCCGGCGAGGTCATCGACACCATGCTCACGTCGAGGCTCGGCATCCGGCAGCTGCACCGGGCGATCGTCGACCATCACGAGGGCCGCTCAACGCTGCGGGCGGTGAATGAAGACGGCAGCATCCGCCGTACCGAGGACCGTGCCCAGGACCAGACCCTTAACGACGTCTACCTGCGCTCGACGTTCCCGAAGCCGGGCTCGCCGCAGCGGCCGACCAGCACCGACACCCCGGACGACGCGCTGCGGGACGCCGCCGCACAGCTCGGCGCTGCCGTGCGGGCTGTCGAGGACGCGATGGCCGCGATCCGTGGGGTCAAGGCGCTCGACGGCACCGACCACGTCGAGACGGTCGGGGTTGACCGTAACCACGTCAGGGAGTGGAAGAACGTCCTGGATGATGCGACCTCGGACCTGGAGTTCTGGGGCCGGATCTGGGAGCGGCGCAACCGCGGAGCCCGGGCTGCCGCTCGGCGCGATGACAACTGGGAGGCCGAGTACGACGACGATCCCGATCGCGCGGTCGAGGCGTGGGAGGACGAGGAAGCCGACGACCTGAAGGTTGTGTCGTGACCCCTGTCCGCCTCGCGTCGCTCGCCGCCTATGCCGGTGACAAGCTCCATCCCGACGGGCCGTCTGGGCCGTTGCCCTTCAGCCCGCACATCAGCGTCAGCGCACGCAACGTGGTCTACCTCGTGTGCGGCTGGTCCGGAAGGATCCTCTACGTCGGATCCACCACGGTCGGCGTCCGCACGCGCTTCTCTCAGCACCTCGCGAGCCTGACAAAGACGCTCGATTGGGCGAGCGTGTACATCATTCCGCTCACCGATGGCACCTCAGAGAGGGACGTGCGCCGGATCGAAGGACGCATCGGGCTCGCTGTTGGGCCTGAGCGGAACAAGGCGTTGCCTCGCATCGCCGTCGATTGCTGAACTGCGTTGCGCTGGCCCTGGCCTTACCCAGGGCCAGCGCAACGCCGCGGCGATGCAGATGGGCAGATCTGACCGCGCTGGCCCGGCTTGCCTCATCCCGACTAGGGCGTGTCCTCCGCTGCTCAGGTTGCCGAGGCGTGGCAACCTGGCAGGGCGTAGATCAGCTGGGGGTGGACCTGCCATGGCCGAAGCTTCGATCGAGGTTGCCGACGACGGCGGCGAGGGAGGTGTTGACGCTTCCTGGCGGGCGGCTGTCGTACGTCGAATGGCCGAGCTGCGCGAGTTCGCCAAGGGGCTGAGCGGGGCCGACTTCGAGTCGGGCGACTGGTTCACCAAGTTGTGCATGCATGTGCTGAGGACATACGCCGCCAAGGTCGATGCGGAGTACCTGCTGAGGCGGAATCCCGGCATGCCCGCGAACGCCTTGGTCGACCAGCGGATCAAGCTGGCGGCCCGGGAGGCCGCGATCGCGGGCGGAGTTGCGGGCAGTGTGTACACGGGTGTCTTCGTGTCCAAGCTGGGCCCACGTGGTGGCGCTGGCTCTTCCAGCTCTGCCACCCTCGCGGCTGGCGGTATGTCCGCCCTGGGCAACCTCGCGTACGTCTCGCGGGTGCAGCTGAGGTTGGCCTGGGACATTGCGGTGCTCTACCGGGTGCCGCCTGACCTGAACGACCCGGAAGAGCTGGGAGAGTTCGTCCGGGTGGCGTTCGGGATCAAGGCTGGGGAGCTGCCTGTTGCGGGCGCGGTCACGGTGGCGCCGGAGATGACGCGCAGGGCCGTCAAGAAGGTTTACTCGGGGAAGAGGCTGGAAGCGGCGAAGCAACTGCCGATCATCGGTGAGGACCTGCTGCAGCGCAGGGTCATGAGAACAGCGATCCCGGGTGTTGTCGTCCCTCTCGCTGCGCTGGCGAGCCGCACCATGACCAAGGCCGCGGGCGAGCACGCGCGGTTGGTCTTCGGGGATAAGGCGAAGGTGTTGGAGCGGGCCGAGAGGCTGATCAGACGGACCCGGCATGTGGAGTTGATGTTGTGGGTCGCCTGGCTGGTCATCGAAGCCGACCAGAAGAGAAGCGACGAAGAGTACCTGCTGATGAGGCACCTGCTGAGGCTGGCGAAGGAGCAGCATCAGCACGTCGACGACCAGCTCGAGAAGGTCATCGCGGTTGAACCCGCCGAGGTGTGGGAGCGCGTGGCCGCCGCGACCGGGGAGCTGAGTGACGTCCTTGACGCTGCGCAGCAGGTAGCTGAGGTGGACGGGCCGGTCAACGAGCAAGAGAAGGCCGTCCTCGACGAGCTTCACGACCGCTGCCGGCGGGACTGACGCCGCCGTCCCGACCTCAGCCGACCTGATGCACGGGCGTCGGTGGACTGGTGGATCAGTGGGCGGGGTGCAGGATGCGGCCGGCGGTGGCGAGCAGCTCCGCCGGGCGAACGTGTCAGCGATGTGGTGCAGGCCGGCAGCTTCGCGCAGCTGAACGTCGGTGTCATGGTGGGTCGGGGATCAGGGTCGCGGCGATCTGCTCGGCCGGTTCGGCGGTGCTCAGCCCGCCGACGTGTAGGTCGTTCTCGAGCCACAAACCTGCGTCCGAGCACAACTGCTCCTCTGGACCAGTACAACGTTCGCCCTGTTGTTGCCTGGCGTTAGCTCGTGCTGGCTAGCGTGGTTTGCTCAGTCTCCGGCGACGCCGGTCGCCATCGCCTCGGCCAACCGATCCAGGCGCTACTGCCGAAGCCGTCCGACTCGATCAAACTCTCACAGTCTGCTGAGGGCGCCGTCGTATGGGTCAACGTGCACAACGTGCACAGCCAGGTACATCGTGCAGATGGCGGAGGCACGTCCGAGCCTTCAACCGACCGCGAGCCGGCCGGCCAGCGGACTCAGCGAGACCCAAAGGAACGAGCGGGCGGCCATCGTGACGTTCCGTTACCAGCGAGCCGGCACCGACCGTGTGGCGTATCCGCGTCTGCCGATGCCAGCTCGTCGAGATGACCAACAACGACGTGCACTCACCGCGCTCGACGTGCAGTCAGGGCCGGTCCTCTAGGCAGAAGCCATAGCGGGTCCCTTCGCCGGCCTAGCCCGCGTTTCCACAGAAGCCGCAGGGGTCAGAACCTATGAGGCCCTCGGTACTCACAGTCGCGGTAGCCGGGTGGAGCACCCCACGATTTTCCGCACGAGCAGAAGTAGACGTGGGTGTGGACGCCCGGGTAGATCATCGCGTCGCGCCGGACCGAGTGGCCGAGGCGTAGGGCGTGCCACAGGGCTCGGATCACAGCTGCCACCTTACTGGGTGTCCCTATTCGTCATCGCGCGCTGGGCATCCGTGTTCTCCGGACATGCCTGCGGGTTCAGGCAGCCGGGCGGAGGACGCCGCCCGCCGGGTCGGCGCCGATGTGGCCGCCATCGGCGAGGTCGAGCTGATGGCGTTCGCCGGTGCGAACTGCCAGGGCGAAGCTGACGAGTGGGCGCTGATCGAATGGCGGGCGATCCGGTTGGCAATGGTGCTGTCCGGGCTTGACTTCGGCGGTCCGCTGCCCCGATGAGGCTGTGGCTGTGGACGATTCGCTGCACCGCAACCTCGGTGATCTGATGCGGATGACCGGCTGAGGGCGCTACGTCGACACCTCGCCGCGTTCGTAGTGGTCCCCAGCCATATCCGTCGGTTTTTCCGCTAGGACTACGGAAACCCGTACGACTGGTCCGAAGGCGACGATGTCGAAATGGTCGGTGGCCGATCGTAGGATGCGCTCGTGGCGCTGATCTATGCATTTGAAGACGAGGACGGCAGTTGGCACGGCAACCCTGGCAGGACCTATCGAGGGATGGGCCGGGCGACGTACGCGACGTTGACCTTTTGCCCTGGCCCCGCCGAGCCGGGTGCCGACAGCAGCTTCGCCGGGCAGACGTTGCGCGTCGCGGTGGCTAGCATTGACGAGCAGGTGGCCGGCGAGATCGCGTATCGGCTCGACAACGGTACGGTGCACTACGCAACCGACGAGGTCGACGAGCTGCTGTTCGGCATCGACGTGCACCGGCTGCCCATCAGCTCCTGGCCACCGGTCGTGCACCATCCGGTGCCAGCTGCTCCCGCCACACCAGCGGAGCCGGATCCGACGCCGCTGGTGCTGTCGTGGGAGGTCAGCGACGCCGGGCGGCACTACACGCTGACCCTCACCAGGGGCATGGTCGGCCCGACCGTCGAGGTGACCGGCGCCGACACCGAGGGCCAGCTCATCGCCCAGCTCGCCGGACACCTGCCGGGCGACGATCTGTCCCTGGTGGCGCGGGTGTTCCTTGCCGCCGTGGCGAACCCCGGCGTGTCGACACGCGTTCCGGCGGCCCGCCGTCCCCGATCCTGGTCGGAGCAGGAGACCGCGTACGTGGCCAGCCGGCACCGCGACGGCGCCGATGCCGAGGCGATCGCCGTGGAGCTGGGGCGGACCGCCAACAGCATCCGGTACAAGCTGCACGCCCTGGGCCTGGCCCCGTTTCCCGGGCCGAACACCAGCCGCCCACCGGCACCCCCGCGAACGCCGGCGTACACGATGGAAGACCTGCGCCAAGTCCACTCGAACTCGCACAGGCCGTGGGAGCCCGAGGACGACGAACGGCTCGCCCGACGCGCCGCAGAAGGCGCGAGCATCTCCGAGTTGATGGAGGAGTTCGGCCGTAACCACGGCGCGATCACCTCCCGCCTGGCACGGGTACAGCCCCCGGTCGCCCCCAGCCCGCCGCCAGCCGCTCCCTGAGCCCACCAGGCGGCCGCCCGCAGGCATCGATAGCCGGTTCCTCGCGTACCTGACGCGGCTAGTCCGCTGAGGGGACCAGCGGGCGCGGGAAAGTAGCCAACGGAACGCCACAAACTACATAGCCGGTCTCAATGGCCGTTGCGGCCACCTGAGTGCGGCGTGCTTTCATACCGGCTATGCGATCCGTCCCTCTAGACATCCTCTCTCGCCTGGATCTGGAAGGGGCCGCGCGACGGGAGGCCGACGCCACGGAGCCGCTGATCCCGTCGTCGCCCGGCACCGACCAGTTGAAGGACAACGCAGCTCCCTTCGCCTCCTGGCTCGGCGGCCAGCTCCGGGCCGGGCTGCCGACCGGCCGCGGCCTGGTAATCGCCGTCGCCAAGCCGGTGACCGGCAGCCGGCCGGTCGCGATCTGGGGATTCGCCGAGCGGGTCACCTACCGGGCACTCACCGACCTGCTCATGACCGAGGCGAAACACGAGGTGGACCGCTCGCCCGAACGGTACCGGGACTTCATCTCCGCGCCGATGACCTACGCCGAGGAGCGCGGCACGCGGCCGGACGACAACGAGGATGGCTCCCCCTTCGCCACCCCCTGGCCCGCCGATGCGATCATCCAGTACGTCGTGAAGGCCGACCTCGCCTCGTTCTATGACTACATCGACCACGACATCCTCGGCCGTGAACTTCTAGTTCGCACCGGAGACCATGCCGCCGTCGAGTGTCTGCTCGACCTCCTTGGCGAGGTCCAGGGCCGGCGGTACGGGCTGCCCCAGTTGCTCGAGCCTTCGGATCGTCTCTCCGATCTCTACGCGGGCCGGGTGCTGCGCGCGCTGCGCCGGAAGCAGTGGGCGGCCTGGCGCTTCAACGATGACTTCCGGATCGCCGTCGAGACGTTCGAGGATGCCAAGCGCGCGCTTGATGATCTGGCGGCGGCCGCTCGCGACAACGGCCTTGTGCTGAACGAGTCCAAGACCCGCACTCCGTCAATCACCAGCTACTGGCACGAAACAGTGATTAGTCAGGTCGACGCCCATCTGCCGAGGGACGGGGCCGAGCACGACCCAGCTGACTTTGTGGCCGACTACACTGAAGGGGCCCGCGACAGCGACCCCGAGTGGGCCCTCAGCTTCCTCGAGTCGACCGTCACACCCCGCGGCCTAAGAGCTGGGGTGCAGGCCGAAGGACAGACAAACCTGCGCGATGTCGACCGCTTCGGCATCCGGTACATCCGACGTGCGCTGATCAGACTGGCCGATCCCGGGGAACCGCGCGCGCTCTCGGTGCTGTCGAAGACGGAAGGCATCGTTGCATTCGTCGCGTCCGCGACGCCATACGTGCTGCGCTATCTGCGGGCCATGGTCGCGCTCGACCGGTCGGCGGTGACCCGCATTGTTGAGGCCATCACTGCGGACGTCAGCCTCAGCAGCTGGCAACGGCTCTGCCTACTTCGCGCAATCGGTGATCTGGACTTGCTCGACTCGGAACCACTCTCCACCTGGGTCGAGGGCCACCGCGCGCAGCGTTTCGAGCCCGTCGTGCGCGCCGAAGCCGCCCTGGCCCTCGCGGCCGTGAACCGAATCGAGGCGCAGGAGATCACCCGCGGCCTCGACGAGGAACCGTCGGCTCTAGCCTCCTGGTATTTGGTGGCCCTGCAGCGACTGCACGACTGCGGAGCCGTCAACCGGGAGACCTGCGACGCCGTCCGCGAAGAGGGCGGCCTGCACGAGACGCTCCTGGTCCGGTCATGACCCTGGAACCCGTGATGCTCGACATCACCGAGGGCGCCCTAGAAGAGCTGACAACGACCTATGCCAGGCACAACGCCACGACGACCGGCCGGCCGCCGGCCCGATCCCTGCGCCGTTACCGAGACGGAATCGTCGGCGACGCTGCTGCGGCTGACCGGGCGGCCTGCTGGCTACGCCTGGTCAGCGTCGTCGAGATCTATACGGAGACTCTTCTGCGGCGTCTCTCCGATGAACAACCGGGGCGGGCGCCGCGCGGTTGGAGTGACGTCACGGAGTCGTTGAAGCGCCACCACAACATTGACGTCGCAGCCGTCGAGGGTTGGGCAAGGTTGGATGCCAGCTTCACCGTTCGCAACGCTGTCGCCCACGGGCTGGGACGCTTCACCGCCAGGCAGATCGAAAAGGGGGAGCCCCGCAAAATGCGCCTCATCGCCGTGCAGGTGCGCGACGGAGCGGTGGTGATTACTCCCGAGGCCCTCGCTGCCTGTGCCGAAACCTGCCGGGTCTTCGTCACTGCGCTGGACGCGTGCTCGAGGCCGTCCACGGCATTCGGACCAGCGCAGACGGAGGCTTGCCGACGCTTATCTGGCTAGGCGCCAGCCGGGCGATCGATTGAGCCGCATCTGCTGGAGTCGGATCAACGACGCGTGGGCGGCCCTAGGAAACGGTGCCGCTAGCCTTTCTGCAAGGCCGGTGCGTGTCGCTACGGAAAGGCTAGATTCGCCGCGGGGGCTTCTAGCCGGCTCCGAAGTCCGGCGCGCAGACCGTGAGGTCATGCTCGGGTCGCTGCTCTTCATCCACGGCATCGGCAATGGGGATAAGCGCATGTAAGGCGAGACCGGCAGCTGGCCCGGGACGGCGTCCAACATTCGTCAGGCCCTGGGGCCGTCGATCAAGGGATGAACCGCGATGGCTGACGACGCGTCCTCGACGGTCCCGCCCCGGGCGGCCGCCCCATCGATCACGATGCCCAAGGGCGGCGGTGCGGTTCGGGCGATCGGGGAGAAGTTCGCCGCCAACCCGGTCACCGGCACCGGCACCCTGACGATTCCGCTCCCGACCAGCGCAGGCCGCTCCGGCTTCGGGCCCGAGCTGCGCCTGGCGTACAACTCCGGCACCGGGCAGACCGCGTTCGGCCTGGGCTGGGACGTCGATCTGCCGCGGATCACCCGCCGGACCGACAAGGGCCTGCCGACCTACGACGACGCCCGGGACGCCGACGTCTTCGTCCTCTCCGACACCGACGACCTGGTGCCGGAACTGGACGCGGACGGCCGCCTGGTGCGGCGCGACAGCCCGCAGGGCGATTTCCGGGTGACCCGCTACCGACCGCGGGTGGAGAACCGGTACGACCGGATCGAGCGCTGGACCGGGCCCGACGGGCAGATCCACTGGCGCTCGATCAGCCGGGACAACGTCACCACCGTGTACGGCCGCGACGGCAACTCCCGGATCGCCGACCCGGCCGACCCGCTGCGGCGCATCTTCAGCTGGCTGATCTGCGAGTCGTACGACGACCGCGGCAACGCGATCGAGTACCGATACGCCGAGGAGGACGACGCCGACGTCCCACTGTCCGCCGCCCACGAGCGCAACCGTCCGCCCGCCGCCCGTACCACGAACCGATACCTCAAGTCGGTCCGCTACGGCAACCGGATCAGCCGCCTCGCGCCGCCGCGCCCGGTACCCAAACGGCCCTGGCTGTTCGAGCTGGTCTTCGACTACGGCGAGCACGACACCGGCGGTTGGGTGTGCCGCGCCGACCCATTCTCCACCAACCGCGCCGGCTTCGAGGTCCGCGCCTACCGGCTCTGCCAGCAGGTGCTGATGGTCCACCACTTCGCCGGCGAGCCCGGGGTCGGCGACGACTGCGTGGTCCGGTCGCTGCGGCTGGCCTACCGCGGCGACGCCCAGCGCGGCGAGCCGGCCGGGTCGCTGCTGGCCTCGACCACGCTGACCGGCCACCGCCGCTCCGGTGCCGGCTACGTCCACCGCAGCCTGCCCTCGCTGGAGTTCACCTACACCACCGCCACCGCCCACCCCGAGGTACACGACCTGGAGCCGGCGGGTGTGGACACGGCCGGCGCCGAATGGGCCGACCTGGACGGCGACTCGATCAGCGGCCTGCTCACCCGGTACGCCGGCGCCTGGTACCACCGGGCGAACCAGGGCGGCGGACGGCTGGCCCCGCCGCGCCGCCTGCCCAGCATGCCGTCGGCCGGCGACCGCGGGCAGCTCATGGACCTGGCCGGCGACGGCCGGCTCGACGTCGTCGACTTCGCCCGCCCCGTCCCCGGTTTCGCCGAGCGAACCGACGACGGCGACTGGTCGCCATGGCACAAGTTCGGCGCGCTGCCGGCCCGCGCCTGGGACGACCCGAACCTGCACTTCGCCGACCTGGACAGCGACGGCCTGACTGACGTGCTGGTCACCGAGGTCGACGCAATCGTCTGGCACCGGTCGCTGGGGGAGGAGGGCTTCGGCGAGGCGATCAGGGTGCCGCTCCCACCGGACGACGACACCGGCCCACGGCTGCTGTTCGCCGACGGCTCCCAGTCGGTGTACGTCGCCGACATGACCGGCGATCGCCTGCCCGACGTGGTCCGGGTCCGCAACGGCGAGATCTGCTACTGGGCCGGCCTGGGCCGTGGCCGGTTCGGGCCGAAGACGGTCATGGACGGCTCGCCGCTGCTCGACCACCCGGACCGCTTCGACCAGCGCCGGGTACGCCTGGCCGACCTGGACGGCAAGGGCCCAGCCGACCTGCTCTACCTGGGCGCCGACGGCGCCGTCCGATACACCAACCTGATGGGCAACGGCTGGTCCGGCCCGGACCGGTTGCCGCTGGTCCCACCGGTCGACGACGTGTCGGTGGTGGACCTGCTCGGCTCGGGCACCGCCTGCCTAATCTGGTCCACGGCGGCCGGCGGCCGCCGCCGGGTCCGGTACGCCGACCTGACCGGCCAGAAGCCGGATCTGCTGGAACGGGTGACCAACAACTTCGGCGGCGAGACCACGATCAGGTGGACCACCTCCACCCACTGCTGGCTGCGCGACGACGCGGAAGGCCGCCCGTGGCTGACCCGGGTGCCGTTCCCGGTCCACGTCGTCGAACAGGTCGAGACCGTCGACCGGGTCGCCCGCACCCGCTTCGTCACCCGCTACCGCTACCGGGACCCCTGGTTCGACCCGGACGACCGGGAGTTCCGCGGCTTCGCCTTGGTGGTGCAGGACGACGCCGAGGAGATCGCCGCGCTCGGCCGCACCGACCGGCTCGCGGCGAACGAGGACCCCGCCCACCGGCTGCCGCCAACCCGTACCCGCAGCTGGTTCCACACCGGCGCGTTCCTCGGCCGCGACCGACTCTCGAAGCTCTTCGCCGAGGGCTACTACCCGCCGCCCGAGCACGCCACCCCGGCCGCGCTGAGCTGGCTGCTCGACGACACCCCGCTGCCCGGCAGGCTGCCCGAGGGGGAGGAGCGGGAGGCCTGCCGCGCGCTGAAGGGCCGGCTGCTGCGGCAGGAGGTGTACGCCCTCGACGGCACCGAGCGGGAGCCGCACCCGTACACGGTGGTGGAGCACAACTACGGCATCCGCACGCTGCAGGCCCCGGTCGCCGGGCGCGCCGGGGTGTTCGCCGTGGATCCGCGGGAGACGGTCACCGCCACCTGTGAACGCCAGCCGGACGACGCCCGGGTCAGCCATGAGGTGGTGCTGGACGTCGACCCGTTCGGCACGGTGCTGCACTCGGTGACGCTCGCCTACGGGCGATCCGCCGAGGACTCCACCCTGCCGCCGCGCACCCGGGCGGTGCAGGCGACCACCCTCGCCCTCGAAACCCGGGTCGAGGTGACCGGGAAGGTCGACGAGGACGGCGCGTACCGGGCGCCGGTGCCGTACGACACCAAGCGGTTCCAGCTCAGCGGCCCGGCGATCGACGGCGCACGGCCGCGACTGGACCGTGCGTACGTGAAGAAGATCCTCGCCGGGCTCACCCGCCGCCTGACCGGACGCGAACGCGTCCGGTTCTTCGCCGACGACCTGAGCGGGCCGCTCGCCTGGGGCGAACGGCAGTCGCGTGGCCTGGTGCACGAGACGTACCGGCTCGCGCTGCCGGACGCGCTGCGTGACGAGCTCTACGGCGTCCGGGTGACCGGCGCCGACATGACCGCGGCCGGCTACGTCGCCGCGGACGGCGGCTGGTGGGCGCCGTCCGGCACGGTCCGCTACGGCGCGGACCTGGACGACACCCGGCAGCACTTCTTCGTGCCGCGCTCGTACGTCGACCCGTTCAACGCGGTCACCGCCGTCGAGTACGACGACTACGACCTCCTGCCGGTACAGACCGTCGACCCGCTCGGCAACACCGTCACGGTGGGTGAGCGGGACGCGGCGGGCGGCCGTACCCCCGGCATGGACTACCGGGTGCTCGCGCCGACGCTGACCACGGACCCCAACCGCAACCGCACCGCGGCGCTCTTCGACACGCTCGGCATGGTTGCCGCGATCGCGCTGCTCGGCCGGGTGGGCGCGGAGACCGGCGACCGGCTCGACGGCATCGACCCCGACCTGCCGGACACCGCGATCACGGCGTTCTGGACCGATCCGTACGGCGCCGCCACCGCACTGCTCGGCGAGGCGACCAGCCGTACGGTCTATGACCTGGACGCCTACCGGCGCACCGCCGCCGGCGCCGACCCGCAGCCCACGGGGGTGGCGACCATCGCCCGCGAGAGGCACGTCAACGACCCGCCCGCCGCCGGTCCACCGCAGGTGACCTTCGCCTACGCCGACGGCGGCGGCCGCGAGCTGCAGCGCAAGCTGCCCGCCGAGCTTGACCCGGCGATGCCGGGCCCCGGTCCGCGGCCGCCACGCTGGGCCGGCACCGGCTGGGTGGTCCTCGACAACAAGGGCAATCCGGTACGTCGCTACGAGACATTCTTCACGCCCCGGCACACCTTCGAGTTCGCCGTCATGCACGGCGTCAGCCAAGTGCTCTGCTACGACCCGCCGGGCCGGGTGGTGGCCACGTTCCACCCCCACCACACCTACGACAAGGTGGTCATCGGCGCCTGGCAGCAGCAGGCCTGGGACGCCAACGACACCGCGGGCCTTCCCGACGGCGCCGGGCGCCCGGCCGGCGACCCCACCGGCGATCCGGATGTGGCCCGCTTTGCCGCTGCCTTGCTCACCGCCGACTACCTGCCCACCTGGATGCGGCGGCGGCTCAACGGCGGCCTGGGCCAGCGGGAGGCCGACGCCGCTAAACGGACCCTGCCGCATGCCGGCACGCCACTGACGACCTGCCTGGACCCGCTCGGGCGCCCGGTGCTCACGGTGGCGCACAACCGCACCCCCGACGAGGCCGGCGGCCCGCCGGTGGACACCCTGCACCGCACCCACACCGTTCTCGACATCCTCGGCAATCACCTGGAGGTGGCCGACTGCACCGACGGCACGCCCGGGCCGGGCGATGGCACCGCAGACCGGACGCTGGCCCGCATCGACCACGACCTGCTTGGCAACCCGCTGCGCGAGCACGGCGTGGACACCGCGGCGCGGCTGCTGCTGGTAGACGTCGCCGCCGAATCGGTCACCGGGTGGGAGGTCGTGGACGAAGCCGGTGCGGAGCGGGCGCGGACCACGAGCCGAGACCAGCTGCGCCGGCCAGTCGAGGCGATGGTCCGGGAGAGCGGCCAGGACCGAGTCGTGCACCGGATCGAGTACGGCGAGCAGGCCTCCGATCCGGAGGCGGGGAACCTGCGCGGGCGGGTGTGGCGGGTGTACGACGGCGCGGGTCGGGCCGAGTCCGCGTACGATTTGCACGGCAACGAGGTGCGCGCGACGCGGCGGCTGTTCGCCGGGGCGGCGTACCAGGACGCCGTGGACTGGGCCGCCGGGCCGGCGCTGGAGGGTCACGAGTACCTCGGCGCCGCCCGATTCGACATCTCCGGCCGCAGGTACGAGCAGACCCATCCGGACGGGACGGTGGTGCGCCACGAGTACAACCGGGCGGGTCTGCTCAGCGGTGTGGCGGCGACGTTGGCGCCGTCCGGCCGGGAACTGACCGTGGTGGCGAGCGTCGAGTACGACGCCAAGGGCCAGCGCACCGCGATCACCTACGGCAACGGCACGACGACGACCCTGACGTACGACCCGGATACGCTGCGGCTGCGGACGGTTAAGAGCAGCGGCGGGGCACAGGATCTCGGGTACGTCTACGACCCGGCCGGGAACGTCACCCACGTCGCCGACGCCGCCCAAGCGTCGGTGTTCCGGCTGAACACGCTGGTGGAGGCGGCCACCGACTACACGTACGACGCGCTGTACCGGCTCGTCGTGGCGCACGGCCGCGAACACGTCGCCCCGCTCACCCCGACCGGCGCCAGCGACGCGTCCCGGGTGAACCCGGCGGACCCCAACGCCCTGGGCCGCTACCGCGAGCGGCACACCTACGACGTCGTCGGCAACCTCACCGAGCTGCGGCACCGCGGCACTGACCCAGCGCATCCGGGATGGACCCGCACGTTCGCCTACCAGGCGCAGAGCCGCCTGCCCGGGACGCCGGCCGGCGTGCACGGCAATCGGCTGACCGCCACGGAGACAGCGAACGGCGGGCTGGACGCACAGGCGTACCACCATGACATGCGCGGCAACATGGACATCCTGCCGCCGCTGACGCTGGTCCGCTGGGATCACGACGACCGGTTGCGGGCCACCTCCACGCAGAGCGTCGGGCCTGGGCTGGTGCCGGAGACCACGTACTACTGCTACGACCAGGGCGGCGAACGGCTGCGGTGGGTGCGCGACGGGCAGGTGGCGGCCCCTTCCTCGGCAGCGCCCGTGGACGAGCGGATCTATCTCGGCGAGTTCGAGGTGTACCGGTCATTCGGCGGGACTGGCGCGGTGACGCTGGAACGCACCACGGTGCACGTCATGGACGGTCCACGACGGATCGCGCTGATCGAGACGCGGGTGGACCCGGGCGCGGCCGCCGACCCGGACCGGCTGGTGATCCGCTTCCAGTACGCGAACTACCTGGGCTCGGCGGTGCTGGAACTGGACGACCAGGGCGGGTTCGTGTCCTACGAGGAGTACTACGCGTACGGGTGCACGGCGCTGGTGCACTGGCGGGCCAACGCGCCGCCGAAGCGGTACCGGTTCACCGGCAAGGAACGCGACGCGAACGGCCTGTACTACCACGGCGCCCGCTACTACGCGCCCTGGCTCTGCCGCTGGACCGCCCCCGACCCTGAGCCCGCACCCAACCTGTACCGCTACTGCGACGGCAACCCGGTCATGTTGTCGGATCCCAGCGGGCGCAGCCCGAACGGGAACGAGTGGGTGGCCAGCCCGGCCTTCCCTGAGGACATCGAGAACCTGCACCAGGTGCTCGGACCCGACTACGACCAACTGCCGCAGGCGCTGGATCTGGAAACCGGAACGTCATCGCCGGTGCTGCCGAGCGAAACGATGATCGTCCGGAAGCAGCTGAATGAGGGAGGCGCCTTTTTCCTAGCCGGGAAGTATCAGGCCCTGACGGTCCACGAATACTTCATGATCGAGAAGTCGGACGTGTTCGTCGCCAACCGCGACGGCTCGTTCACGGTGCACAGCCGGCCACAGATAACTTCGCTCGGAAGGATGGCCCCCGCGCTCCGGGACACCCCGATATCGGAGCAACTGCAACTCGCCGTCGAGTTGGGGCTGATGTTCTTCCCGTGGGACGAGGCCGCAAAGGCGCTCCCGGGCGTCGCCGCGGCGGCCAAGGGTGGCGGCAAAGCAGCACAGGTGGCCGTGTCGGGAGTCCATGAGTCCTTGCTTCAGCAGGCGCAGGTTGTCGCCCTCCGGTCCACCGAGGAGCAGGCTCGGTTCCTTGCCGAGCTCGTCCCCGGGCTGGAGCGGGAACAAGCCATAAAAATCCTGGAGAGCGCCTTCAAAAACGATTCTTCCGCGGTATTCGGCGGGAGCCGTATCCGGGGGAATTTTCATATGGGAAGCGACCTCGATGTGGGCTTCAGCAAGCTCACCGCGAATCAGGCGACGAAGGTCACGGCCCGCCTCTCGAGAGCGGGGCCGTTGGGGTTGGAGCAAAACGTTCGCATCGTCACGGGAAATATTTCGAGAAATATTCCCCACATCGTCTCGCCGGAGGAATTCTTCCAGCGTATCGGTATCCGCGCGATGCAGGACGCCCAGGCAGGCCGGGTCTTCCTGCCCTCCGGGTCGGTCACGGCCGTTCCCGGAGGAAGGATCTTCTACATCCCACCCGGCATCCGTTGACGAGGTGAAGGGTTTCGCATGGAAGCGGCACTCTGGCTCAACAGTCGTGGGGATGACGTGCGGGTGTTGCACGAGGACCTGCAGGCGCTCGGCTTCCACTTACCGGACGCCGAAATCGAGGAAGCCGTGTTCGGTGTCGGCACCTGTTCCGCCGTGCGGGGTCTGCAGGCCCAGGCGGGTCTGGAACCGACCGGGACCGTCGACGCCGCGAGCTGGCAGGCCCTCGCGCGGGCGCAGGCCGTCGCGACCCTCGCGGTGCCGCGGGTCGAGGGGCGGCTGCGCACCGAGTTGGCCGGGCCGGCCAGCGGCGCCCAGGTCCGCCTCTACCTCCACCTGCCGAACGGCCGGGCGGTCTCGATCGGCGAGGCGCAGGCCGACCCGGACGGCTACTTCCGGATCGACTACGACGTGACACCGGAACCCGGGACCGCGATCGACCTGCGCGCCGTCACCCCCGACGGCACCGAGGTGCCGCTCACCACGCCGCGGCCCACGGCCGGCCGGTACGAAACCCTGAACCTCGTCGTCCCGGCGCCTGTGACTCCGGTCGCGGACGAGCTGGACCGGGTCACCACCGACGTCGAGCGCGCCGTCGGCGGGTTCGGCCCCCTCGCGCGGGCTCTCGGCGAGAACGCGCGCGGCGGTGAACGCGCCGTCGGCGGGTTCGGCCACCTCGCACGGGCCCTCGGCGAGAACGCGCGCGGCGGTGACGACATGCTGGCCGCCGCGCACCTGGCGACCGGCTGGGACGCGCGCCTGCTGGCCCTGGGTGCGGCGGCGGAACGCCTGGCAACGACCACCGGCCTGGACCGGCGAGGTGTCTATGCGCTGGTCCGGCAGGGGCTGCCGACCGGGGCCGCAGAGTTGTCCGCCGTACCGGAAGAGACCGTGCGCGCCGCGCTCGACCGCGCCGCCGAGACGGGCCTGGCGACCGTCGATGCCGCGGCCTTTTTGGAGAATTTCGCCGAGTTTGCGCAGCGGACCCGATGGGCGAGCCGGCCCGCTGGCGCACTCTCCAGCTACGGTGAGTTCCTAGACGCGACCGGCCTCGACGCCGGAAAGAAGGCTGCCTTCGATCGGGCCGTGGTGGCGCACGTCAACGACCCGGAGGCGCTGTGGGCGGAGGCCCGCGCCGCCGGCATCGACGACGCCCAGCTCGCCGACCTGCGCTTGCAGGGCAAGCTTGCCCTGCTCACCACCCAGAACCAGCCGCTGTCCGCGGTGCTGCTCGGCCGCCTCCCGGCCGGCGAGAACGGCCGGGAACTGCGGCAACTCGTCGCCGCCGACCTGCACCGCCCGGAACCCTGGCGGGAGCTGCTGAACGAGGCGGCCAACGGCGGCGAACTGGCCGCCGTCATCCCGCCCGCGTTCCGCGACGGCCGGTCCGTCGAGGAGGCCGCCGACCGGTATGCAGCCGACCTGGCCCGGCATGTCCGGCTCGCCTTCCCGACCTCGGTGGTCCGTTCCGAGGTGGCCGCCGGTCGGCTGTCACTCGGTGATGGCCTGGCCCACCTGACCGCGCCGCTGACGGAGGTCATCGGCCGGGCCGAGGACCGGGGCTTCTCGTTCTCCCGCACTCCGCTCGGCCCCTTCCTGCGCGAGCACGGCGAGGCGCTGACCGCCGGGCTGGACGGGCCGGTCGCCGAGGCGGTCACCGCGCAGCTGCAGCGCCTGCAACGGCTCTACCAGATCACGCCCTCCAACGGCGCACTCGCCACGCTGGCCCGGCTCGGCGTCCGCGCGGCCGGCGAGCTGGCCATGTTGGACAAGCGCGAGTACGTCGAACGCTATGGCAAAGAGCTGCCCGACCCGCAGGAGATGGAGCTCGTGTTCCGCCGGGCGGTGCAGGTGGCCGCGACGACCTACAGCTTCTACGGCATCGCCAAGGACGCCGGCGGGCTGCAGACCACGGTCACCGCGACGCCGGAGCCGCGCCGCTCGCAGACCCTCGAATCGCTGATCCGGCGCTTCCCGACCGTCGAGGAGCTGTTCGGCTCGCAGGACTTCTGCGACTGCCCGGAGTGTCGCTCGGTGCTCGGTCCCGCGGCGTACCTGGTCGACCTGCTGCACTTCCTGGACCGGCCCGGCCCCGGCGGGGTCAACCCGTTCGACGTGCTGACCACCCGTCGGCCGGATCTGCAACACCTGCCGCTGACTTGCGAGAACACCAACACCACGCTGCCCATGTTGGATGCCGCGAATGGGATCATGGAGTACCTCGTCGCGCACGACCGGTTGGACGCCGGCGCAGTGCAGGACACCGGGCCGGCGGTCACCGAGGACCTGCTGGCCGAGCCGCAGTATCTGCTGCCCGCGGCGTACGACCGGCTGCGGTCGGCGACCTATCCGATGACGTTGCCGTTCGACCTGTGGCACGAGACGGTCCGCGGCTTCCTGGACCGGGTCGAGGTGACGCCGGGCGAGCTGCTGGACGCGCTGCGGCGTACCGACGAGCTGCTGCCGGGCCCGCCGCCCGTACCGCCGGAAGAGCCCGGATACCGGCGCTGGCAGGTGCACCTGGCCCGGCTCGGCCTCGCCCCGGCGGAAGTACGCGTGCTCACCGGCGCCTCCACCGTGGACTGGCACACCCTCTACGGCTACGACACGATCGCCGCCGCCCGTACCTCGCTGCGTTCGGCGAAGACCCTCGCTCGGCGTCTCGGCGTCACCTACACCGAATTGGTTGCCCTGGTCCGGACCTGGTTCGTCAACCCCGGCCTGGACGCCGTAGCCACCCTGCGCACGATCGGCATCGAGGTGCTCGACGTGCTGCGCTACTTCGGCGCCGACGGGGTCACCCGGCTGACAGGCCTGGAACACGACGCGATCACTGCCAAACTCGACGCCGCCACGGCCGCCTACGACCGGCCCGATTTTGACGCGGCCGCCTGGCTGACTGACGCCTGGCAGGCCGGGCGATTCGACGCCGTGCTGCTGCTCGCCGACGACGACCCCGGCTGCGGGTTCGAGAACACCACGCTGCGGCTGGCCGGCACCGAGCCGCCGGCCGACCTGGCGGCCGACGCAAGCCTGGACGAGCCGCTGCTGCGGGTCAACCTGCTGGTTCGGCTGTGGCGGCGGCTCGGTTGGCGATTGTCTGAGCTGGACCTGGCGCTGTCCGCGCTGCTGCCCGGCGGAGCCGGCGGCTTGGCGGCGGCCGGCCTGGGTGGGGGACTGCGGACCGCCCTGATCTACCTGGCCCACTTGAGCGAACTCACCGATCGGCTGGGTTCCCGGGCGCCGCGGAGGCTCGACCTGGTCACCCTCTGGGGGCCGATGCCGACCAGGGGGCAAGATTCCCCGTACGCGAGGCTCTTCCTGCGTCCGCGCACCGCCACCCCGGACCCGGTCTTTGACCACCCGGCCGGCGACTATCTGACGGCGCCCGGCACCCTCGCCGAGCACCAGCAGGCGGTGCAGGGCGCGCTGGGCCTGACCGCAGGTGAGATCGCGGCCATCATCCCGCCAGACACTACCCCGCTGACCGTCGAGACCGTCTCCCTGCTGTATCGGCACGCGCTGTTCGCTCGCGCGCTAGACCTGCCGATCACCGGCCTGCTCGCCCTGCGCGAGATGAGCGGGATCGATCCGCTGCACCCGCTGCACGCCGGGCCCCTGCCCGCCGGTCCGGGCGGCGCGGCTGCCGACTACCCGTATGCGGGCACCCTCGCCTTCCTCGACCTGGTCGACGACCTGCGTGCCGCCGGGCTGTCCGTCGCCGGGGCGGACTACCTGCTGCGCCACCGCTACGACCCGGAGGGGCCGTTTGCGCCGGACGAGGACGCGGCGGTGCGGACCGCGGTCCAGGTCGCGGACCGGCTGCGCGACCTGGACCGGGAGTACCCGCTGGGCGCCGGCGACGCCGTGGACGACGCCCTGGTCGCGCGGGTACTCGGCCAGGTGCTGCCGGCCGACGTCGCGGCCCGCGTGGTCGCCGCCTGGCAGCGGCAGATCGAGTACTCGGCCACCGAGACCGGCGTCGACCCCGCCGAGCGCATCGATCCCGCGCTGCTGGAGGCGTTCCCCGAGGTCACCATCCAGTACGACACCGACCTGCACATCCAGCGGCTGGTCTACCGCGGCTTCCCGGTCCTGGAACGGACGTTGGCGATCCAGGCGGTGGACCCGGCGGGGTCGCTGCTGGACCACCTGCTGGACCGGATCGCTACGGACGCCGACCGGGAACGGCGGGCAGGCTTCGACTGGTTGATCCGCGACGAGGACGTCACCCCGCTGTTCCGGCCGCCGCCGGACGTCTCCGGACTGCCCGAGATGGAGGCAGCCCGGACTCTGCAACTGTACGAACGGGACCGCCGCGCCTGGTTCGCCGGCCATATCGTGCCGCGTGCCGTGGAGGCGCTGCGGCGCCGGCTGGTCGCCGACACCGTACTCGGCACCGTCGCCGCCGACTCGGCACTCCTGGAAGCCCTGCTCACCGACGCCAGCCTGCTCGCCGTGCCTGGCGACCCACGACCGCTCTGGCAGGTGCTCGCCGGCGTGGCCGCCGGCGGGCTCTCCGCTGCGGCGCACGATCCGGCCGGAGCGCCGATCGGCCCGGACCAAGCGCCCGACACTACGACCGCGGGCTTCGACGGCGCCGCAGAGGTGCTCGTCGAGGGCTATCTGCAGGTGCCGACGACCGGCCTGTACCGCTTCGAGCTGTCTCTCGGGGCGGCCGGGGACACCGGCGAGTTCTGGCTTGGGATCGGGGCGGACCCGGTGCTCAGGCGCACCGCCGCCGGGCCGCGCGAGACCACGGACACCCTGGTTGATCTGCAGGCGGGGAAGGCGTACCCGATCCGCCTGCGTGCCACCGGTAGCGCCGGGCCGGCGCCGCTGGCCGGCGTGGTGTCCGTCGCCGTGGCGGCGGCGAATCTCTCCGCTGGGCCGCTGCGGCGGCTGACCCTGCGCCCGGCCGCTCCGATGCGCCGGTTCACCGGCGCCTACCTGCTGTACCGGAAGGCGGTCGCACTGTTGAGCCGGTTTGCCATGACCGAACGCGAGTACCGGCACCTGCGCCGGTTCGCCGCCGACTTCGCCGGGTTCGACCCGGGCGAGTTGCCGGTTGCCGCGCTCGATGGCGCCGCGCCGCAGTTCACCGCGGTGCGGCGGCTCGCCGCCTACACCCGGCTGCGTGCCGCGCTGGCCGGCGGCGGCCCCGACCTGATCGACGTGTTCGAGTTATGCCGTGGGCAGCGGCCGGCGGGGGCAGCGCCGACCCAGGTGTACGAGCGGCTGGCCCGGATCACCCGCCGGGACACCGAGACCATCGCTGTGCTCGCCGGGCACCTACGGCTCGCGCCGACGTCGTCCGGGACCGGCCGCGGCCTGGCGGACGAGCGCGGAGTGGGCCGGCTGTGGGCGGCGCTGAGCCTGGTGAACCGGCTTGGCATCACCGCGGCGGCGGCGATCGCCGCCGCCGACCCGGAGTCGGACGCCGCGGTCGCGCTGGGGCTGCGCGACGCGGCCCGGGCCGGCTACGACGCAGGGGCCTGGCGCTCGCTGGCCCGGGCGGTCAACGACCCGCTGCGCCGTCGGCGCCGGGACGCGCTGGTCGCCTTCCTGCTGCACGCGCTCGATCTGGACCGGGTCGAGCAACTGTATGAGTATCTGCTCATCGACCCCGCCGTGGAACCCGTGGTGCAGACCACCCGGATGCGGCTGGCCATCTCGTCGGTCCAGCTCTTCGCCCAGCGGTGCCTGCTCAATCTGGAACCGCAGGTGCCCGCGGTGCTGATCGACGGCGAGCGCTGGGAGTGGATGCGCCGGTTCCGGGTCTGGGGCGCGGCCCGGGAGACCTTCATGTACCCGTTGCTCGACCCGGAGTTGCGCGACGACCAGACGCCGCTGTTCACGGCGCTGATCGGCAGCCTGATGGAGGGCGACGTCACCGACGAGCGGGCAGCGGAGGCATTCGCCGGCTACCTCAACGGGCTCGCCGCCATCGCCCGGCTGGAGATCGTCGCGACCTGTGTCGAGCCGGACCCGCACGAACCGGCCCACAACACGCTGCACGTCATCGGCCGCGACCACAACTCGCCGCGGGCGTACTACTACCGTCGGTACGTGGACCACAGCTGGACGCCGTGGCAGCCGGTCGGCGCGCAGATCGAGGGCGACGACGTCGCCGTGATCGTCTACCACGGCCGGCCGCACCTGTTCTGGGCCACACTGCAGGTCAAGGCCGCCGACGCCACCGCCGGCTCCAACACCACCCTGCGGCACCTCGCCGATCAGCCGGCCGAGTCGCTGCGCCGCTACGACGTGCAGGTCCAGCTCTTCTGGACGGAACTGGTCGGCGGCACCTGGACGGCCGCCTCGGCCAGCGACCTGATCACCGTCGCTCAGGGGCTGGAGCGCTGGCAGGCCGGGCTCGACGAGCTCATCCCGAAGAACCGGTACTACCGGGCGTACGCCAAGCACGAACGGGACGCCGACGGACGGGAACGTGCGGTGACCATGCGCCTGGGCTACCTGATCAAGTACCCCGACAGTCAGTATTTCTACCGGTACGAGCAGCCGGTGCTGCGCTTCGTCTCCCGGCTCGGCCGGCCGTCCGCGAGCACCGCGGTGTGGGAGTCCTCATCATCGGCGGTCTCCTCCGAATTCGGCTCGCCGGACGCATTCCACGGGCCGCTCTGGCTGGAGACGTACCCCTTCGGCGTCGGCGGGGTCGTGCTCGCCGAGCCCCGCCAGGTCGGCACCGTGCAGGTCAGCGAACCCGCGCCGATCGCCACGCCGGTGGTCGACCGGTTCGTCAGCCCGTTCTTCTACGCCGACGCCCCGGCCGCCGACGCGCAGCACACGTTCTTCGCCGAGCCACAGGCCGCCCTCGTCGAATGGGTGGAGTACGAAGGACCCTTCCGTCCCGGGGTGCCCGACAGCTCGCACACCGTCGAGTCCCTGACCGCCCGCGCCGTCGAAGCGGCCGCCGCCGCGCCGGTGCGGATGCTCGCGACCGGTCCCGCCGTCGCCGCCCCCGAACCGGTCGACGCGTCCGCCCGGTACGCGCTGCGCCGACCCGGCGACTGGGCCCTCGGCGACGACCGTCCGCTGAGTGTGGGCGACCGCGTCGTCACCATCGACGGCCGGCCGGAGGCCGGCCCCGCACTCGTGAGGCGATCATGACCGCACCGTCCTTCCACGCCCGGGCCGACCGGCGCGAACCCGAGACGCACAGCTGGCAGGAGTGGCAGCTGTCGGTGCGGTTCGCCCCGCACTTCCACCCCTATGTTCGCCAGTTGCTGGAACGGCTGATCCAGGACTCGGTGCCCGGCGTGCAGGACGCCGACACCGGGGTGCCGGCCCTACACGCGGCTCTCTTCACCGACCAGCAGTTCCGGCCGCAGCCCCTCGTCGCCGAGCCGTACCCGGTGGCCGAGCTGGATTTTGACCCGGCCGGGGCGTACGCGGTCTACAACTGGGAGCTGTTTTTCCACGCGCCGGTCGCGATCGCTGTGCACCTCGCCGACAACGGCCGCTACGACGACGCCCTGCGCTGGTTCGGCTTCGTCTTCGACCCCCACGACGACAGCGCAGGGCCCACGCCGGAACGGTTCTGGAAGGTGAAGCCGTTCCGCACCACCGATGTGCAGTCCATCGAGGACATCCTGGTCAACCTCTCCAGCGGCGCCGATCAGGAGCTGCTGGAACGCACTTGGGACAGCATCCGGGCATGGGCGAAGGCGCCGTTCCGGCCGCATGTCATCGCGCGGCACCGGCCGTCGTCGTACATGATCTGGACGGTCATGCAGTACGTGCGGACCCTGATCCGCAAGGGCGACAGCCTGTTCGCGCAGGACACCTCGGAGTCGGTGGCGGAGGCGACCCAGGCGTACGTGATGGCCGCGAATATCCTCGGCCCGCGGCCCCAGGCGGCGCCGCCCAAGGGCACGGTCCTGCCGCAGACGTACGCCACCCTGCGCGGTCGCCTAGACGCCATGTCCAATGTTCTGGTTCGCTTAGAGAACGCACTCCCGTTCGACCGTTTCCCGGCGCCCGGCCCGACCGCACCCGGCACCGCGCCGCGCCGGCTCGCCGGGCTCGGCCAGAGCCTGTACTTCCAGGTCCCGCCGAACCGTAAGCTGCTGGAACTCTGGGACACAGTCGCCGACCGGCTTTTCAAGATCCGCAACAGTCTCACCGTGCAAGGCGTGTTCCGGCACCTGCCGGCGTTCGAGCCGCGGATCGAACCGGCGTTGCTGGCCCGGGCCGCGGCGGCCGGCGTGGATGTGGCCGCGGTCGTCGCCGGGCTGGACCAGCCGCCGCCGCTGGTCCGGTTCACCACCCTGCTGGCCCGCGCCGACCAGCTCTGCCAGGACGTCCGCAGTCTCGGCGGGGCGCTGCTCTCGGCGATCGAGCGGCAGGACGAGCGGGCCCTGGAGGCGCTGCGGGCCAGGCACGAGACCGCGGTGCTGGAACGGGCCGAGACGATCCGGTACGCCGAGCACCAGGAGGCGATCAAGAACCGGGAGGGGATCGAGCAGTCCCTCACCCTGGCAAAGTCCCGCTACCGGTATTACCAGCGCCTCCTCGGCCGGCCTACGGAGGAGCAGACCGTCACCGATCCCGACCCGCTGGACCCGGCGGAGCTGGAGAGCGGCCGGTTCACCGCGACGGAACCGGTGATCGCGTTGCCGGACGTCGAGGTGGACCTCGACCCCACGGCCGTACCGGCCGGAGGTGGCCCCGCCGAGGGCCGGAAGGTCAGCCGGTACGAGGCCGCCGAGATCGCCCAGATCGACTTGGCGGAGAAGGCCCGGGACGACGCGGCCGACAACGAGCGCCAATCGGCAGAGATGAACCGCTACCCGACGGGTAGCGTCTCGTACACACCGTTGGGTGTCGGCTTCGGCGTGTCGTACGGCGGGTCGAACCTGGGCGCGATCTGGAGTGCATACGCCGCCCAGAACCGCACGGATGCCCAGAACGAGGAGCAGGGCGCCAACCGCAAATCCAAGATCGGCGGCTACCAGCGGCGGGAGCAGGAATGGCAGTACCAGCGCAACCTCGCCGCCGGTGAGGTCAACCAGCTGAACAAGCAGCTACGGGCCGCTCAGATCCGCGAGTTCATCGCCGGGCGGGAGCACGCCGACCACCACCGGCAACTCGAACAGTCCCGCGCCATCGAGGAGTTCCTCGCCGGCGAGGGACCGGTCGGGGCCACCACGACGGCCGGCTACTACGCCCGGCTGCGCCGCGACGTCCGCGGCCTCTACGGGCAGTACTACCAGCTCGCGATCGAGACCGCCCGCAAGGCCGAGCGGGCGCTGCGCAACGAGCTCGGCGACCCGTCGCTGACCTTCATCCGGCCCAGCTACCTGGCCGGCTCGGAGGGCCTGCTCGCAGGCGAGCGGCTGCAGTACGACCTGCGCCGCATGGAACTGGCCCACCTCGACCTGAACCGCCGCGAGTACGAGCTGACCCAGCAGGTGAGCCTGGCGCAGATCGCGCCCCTGGCGCTGCTCCAGCTTCGCCGCACCGGCGGGTGCACGTTCACCGTGCCCGAGGAGGCGCTCGACGTGATCAGCCCCGGCCTGTACTTCCGCCGGATCCGCTCGGTCGCGGTCACCATCCCGTGCGTGACCGGGGACGTTCCCGGCGTCCCGTGCACCGCCCGGCTGTTGCGCAGCCGCATCCGCGCCAGCCCGCTCGTCGGCGACGGCTACCCGTACGACCCGGACGGCGACGACCGCTTTACCGAGATCGCCGGCGCCCCCGACGCGATCGTCACCAGCCGCGGCGTCGACGACACCGGCACGTTCGAGCCACCTGGCGCGGACGAGCGGCTCGCCCCGTTCGCGCTGCGCGGCGTGATCGGCGAGTGGAGCCTGGAACTGCCGGCCGATCCGGCGCCGGTCGACTGGGACACGCTCACCGACGTCGTACTGACGTTCCGGTACACCGCCAGGGACGGTGGTGAACCGCTGCGCCGTGCCGCCGGAGCTCATTTGCGTGGACTCCTCGCCGCCGGCGGGGCAGCGGGCTGCCTGCGGTTGCTCTCCGTTCAGCACGAGTTCCCGAACGCATGGGCCCGGTTCACCGCCAGCGCGGCCGGCGACGGCGCTGCCGGCGCGCCGCGCGCCGCGCTCGCCCTTCAGCTCGACCGCAAGCATTACCCCGTCTTCGCCGGCGCCGGCCCTACGGCCCTGGTCAGCATCGACGTGGTGGCCGTCCCGGCGAACCCTGCCACCACCGCGATCACCATGTCGGATCGGGCACTGGACACCGACAATCCCGGCGTACCTCGGCGGTCGCTCACCCTCGCCGCCGCCGCCGAGCTGGGCGGGCTGCTGCGCGGCGAGCTGCCTCGCCCCGCGGTGCGTGCGGATCCTGGCTGGCCGACGGTCCCGCCGGCGGCCGGAGAGCTATCCCTCTTCTTTGAGGACAACGCGATGGAGAGTCTCTTCCTGCTGCTCCGTTGGCGGGCGTAGACGCCGGGCTGCGGCCAGCTGGTCTGTATTTCCTGCAAGTGGTATTGACTACGTGAACGTCGCTATGCCGATCATCACCGAGGGTGAAGCCGACCCATTCAGACAGCTGCGATATCCGACAGTGGCGGAGGGCCGCACTAAAGGGGGCACGGAGAAACGGACGAACCACAAGGTCACGCCCTCGGTCGAAGTCGAGGTGGACTGACCACCAAGATCCACCTCGCCTGCGCCGGCCTCGGACGAACCCTGGCGTTCGTGCTCTGCGGCGGCAACGTCAACGACTGCAGCCGCTTCATCCACGTAATGGCCGCCATCCGCGTCGAACGCCCAGGTTCCGGCCGGCTCCGCGTGCGCCCGGACCACGTCATCGCAGACAAGGGCTACAGCTCCAAGGCCATCCGGGCCGACCTGCGCCGACGCGGCATCGGACACACCATCCCCGAGCGCGCCGACCAGCAGGCCGGCCAACCGCCGCCGACGAGGCAGCCGCGGCGGCCGGCCACCGGCGATCGACAAGCAGCTCTACAAGCACTGCAACGTCGTCGAACCTGCTTCAACCGGTTTAAGCAGTGCCGCAGCGTCGCCACCCGCTACGGCAAGACCGCCACGTCGTGCCGGGCCACCGTCACCATCGCCGCGCTACCGCAATGGTTGTAAGCCCTTCGAAGACACCGCCTAGCGCCTCTCGGTGGCTGGCATCGGTCAGTAACATCGAGCGCTATGGCCGATGTGGACGTTCGGCCACCGCTACGGGGAGCATTGTCAGGGCCGGAGTCGGCGGCCGGACTGTGGCACAGGGGGACGAATGACGTACTGGCTGAACCTCTTCACAGTCGAGACTTGGCGCGAGTTCAAGGACGTCGGCGGAACCGTGTCGGGATTCAGCGGCCGCCGTTGGAACACAGCTCAACGCCTTCAACCCGGCGACCGGCTGCTGTGTTATCTGGTCCGCGCCTACCGGTGGATCGCCGTGTTGAAGGTCACCGGGCCGGCCTACCTGGATGAAGACGAGAGTCACCGGATATGGGCACAGGCTCTCTATCCGGTGCGGGTTCCCGTTGAAATCGAACTCGAGCTAACACCCGAGACGGGCGTACCAGTGGCGGACATGCTCGACGACCTTCAGGCCACCCGTAGCATCGAGCGCCGTGACCGTTGGGGCATGGCGTTCAGAGGAAGCCCGGTTCGCTGGACAGATGTCGACGGGGAGCTCGTGGCCCGGGCTGTCGAGGATGCGATCGCGAAGCCGATTGTCCGCGAGGTCCCCAAGGCCGCTCTGACGAGCGTCGCGGTCGTCGAGACTGACGACGGCGTGGTCACGGTACCGAAGGAAGACGAGGACGCAGACGAGGTTCAGGCCGAGACGGCCACGGAGCATACGCACATGCAGTACCTGCTAGCCCGCATGGGCGCCGCTATGGGCTATGACGTCTTCATACCGGCTAGCGACCGAGGACGGGTATGGCGTGGGCAAGCACTGGGAGCAGTGCCACGGGCGGTCGAGCATCTACGGCTGCCGCTTGTGTCCCAAGCGATGCGGGTCATCCAAAACATCGACGTGCTATGGCTAGACCGGGATGCCGTCCAAGCTGCGTTCGAGGTGGAAAGGACCACGTCGATCTACTCCGGCATACTCCGCATGACGGACCTGCTAGCTCTCCAACCCAACCTCGACATCTCGTGCTTTCTGGTGGCGCCTGACGATCGGCGAGACCGGGTTCGTGAGCAGGTCAACAGAGCCACCTTTGCGCGCATGCGGCGGCCGCTGTCCTCGATTTGCCGGTACATCCCCTTCAGTGCTTTGGTCGAGGAGGAACAACGCGGCGAAAAGGGTTGGCGGCACCTGCGGTTTAGCTACATCACAGACGAACTAGCCGAGACCTTGGAACCTGACGAACTCTAGGCCCGTCCCGCGGGCGGCAGTTGGTCGCGTCGGGCGTCGGACGTGCCCAGGTCCGGTCCGGACCTGACCCGGCCCTACCAGCACGCCTGGTGGGACGTGGCCGCGCAGCTCCTCCATGCTCCGGCAGGTGCCGGCCACCTGACAAAGGGGGTGGGGGGCACCGGGCAGGATGAACAGCACAGGTAGAAGGCCAGCTCACCTGTGCGGTTGCGGCGGATGAGCAGCCACCGATACTCAGTGCAGGGTTTGCAGTACCAGGAGTACCTGCCTCTGTACTCGGGCGTGCACCTTCACACCTTTGTGTTTGTCGGCGACCACAGGTTGCTGAGACGCCGTGCATTCGTCAGTCAACGAGGTAGTGGGCTTCGATGTAGGCGACGGTGGAGTCGTACGGCTCCCCGACCGGCTTCAATCTGTACCGGCGGAAGACTGCGGCGGTGGCGCGGCGGACGCCTCGGTTGCGAGCGTCTGCGTTGTCCCATGATTGGGCGAGGGTTCGGGTGACCACCTGGTCGATCTCCTCGGCCAGGTTCCTCTCGGTGACAGTGAGGCCGGAGGGTGCGTGGTCATGGATGATCCGCGACAGGACGCCTACGTGGTCGTCGTCCAGCACTACAATGGCTTCGTCGGGGTGCTTCTCGGCGTTCACGATGGCGCGGGCGATCCGGAGTGCTTCGGACAGGAACTCCAGGGCGTCCTGGGCGTTCTGGATGATCCGGTCCCGCAGCAGCCTGATCCGCTCCGCGAGGGCGGTGTACTTCGCAGACCCCGGTTCGACACCCCTTTCGAGGGCGGCCTTGATGTGGTCCAGGATTTCCGCCGCGGACGGCGGCGTCTTGTCGTCACCGTCGCCCTTGTTGGGCTTGGGGCGGACCAGGGCCATCAGCTCTTTGAGGACGGCGATGCCCTGGGCGTCCAGGACGAGGGCTTCTTCCTGGGAGGCGACCACGGAGAAGGAGTGGACGTGGGCGTTGATGATCTCCAGGACCATCGGCCCCAGCTCGCCCAGCCGTTCCTTCCTCTCCTCGTCGGAGGACTTTTTGAACAGGGTCGTGTACACGGACCCGAACAGGCCGAAGCCGTCCCGGTACTTGGCGACCCGCTTGTCGGTGTTGATGAGCGGGTACAGGCGGGCCAGGAGCCGGTAGTCCTTGGAGAACACCTCGGCGGCGCCGGGGTTAGCGTGGAGGAAGACGTTGATGGCCCGCACGGATTCGTAGCCGTGGACCGTGAGGTCTAGGCCGTTGACGTCCGCGAGGAGGTCTTCGATGCGGGCGAAGGTGGTGCGGAACTCGGCGACCAGCTCGGACAGATCGGTGACGAACCCGCCGCCCTTCTTGCCGGCCCCTTCCGCGGTGGGGTCGACAACGGCCCGCTGGACCTCTTCGGCCAAGCCGATGTAGTCCACCACCACGCCGCAGGTCTTCACGAATCCGGTCGGGGACACCCAGGTGCGGTTCGGGCGGGTGATCGCCTGGAACAAGGTGTGGGCCTTCATCGGCTTGTCCAGGTAGAGGACGCCCTCATTCGGGGCGTCGAACCCGGTCATCAGCTTCGCGGTGACCACCAGGAAGCACAGCGGGTCGTCCGGGGTGAGGAACCGCCGCTTCTGCTCCTCCTCTTCGGCCTCCGAGAGCTGGTACGGCCGCATGGCGCGGTCCTCGTCCTTCGAGTCCGAGACGGAGATGTTCACCTCGGCGATGATCCGGTCGTGCTTCCCGACCTCGGCGAGCACCTGTGACGCCTCGAAGCCGGCCAGCAGCTCGTTGATCTTGTCCGTGTACGCCACGGCTAGTTCGCGGTTGTAGGCGACGACCTGGGCCTTGAGGCCGTTGCGGTAGGCGCCGGCTAGGTAGTGGTCGACGATGTCCTGGCAGACCGTGTGGATGCGATCGGGGTTGGCGAACACCGAGGTGAGGCGTCCGAACTTGCGGGACAGGGCCTCGCGGTCGGGGTCGTCGAGGTCGAAGTCGTCGGCGAACTGGTCGAACTCAGCCTGCAACTCCTGGTCGTTCATTTCGAAGGAGACCGGGTGCGGGTCCAGCATGACCGGGACGGTCGCCTCGTCCAGCAGAGATCGGGACACCGAGTACCGGTGTAGCACCCTGCCCGGGTCGGTCTCCTCGCCGAAGAGGGCGAAGGTGTCGGTGGCGAGGTTCCTGACGGGGGTGCCGGTCATGCCGAAGAACTTTGCATTCGGCAATGCTGCGCGCATCTGCCCGGCCAGGGACTTCGACTTGACGAGCAATCTCCCCCCTTCCCGGCTGACAGCCTGGGTGCGGTGAGCCTCGTCGACCATCACGATGATGTTGCTCCGGGTCGACAGGTCCTTGCCAGCGTCGGCGAACTTGTGGATGGTCGTGGAGATGATGCCGCGTACGTCGTCGGCTAGCAGCGAGCGCAACTCCTGGCTGGTGGCGGGCTGGTGGAAGTATGCGTGCCCCATCGCGGAGGTGAACACGCCGGAGGTCTGCCGGACGAGCTGGGTTCGGTCCGAGAGCAAGATGATCGTGGGTGACTCGGTGCGGGTGTCGGCCAGCAGCAGTGAGGCGGCGAACACCATCAGCAGCGTCTTCCCGGAGCCTTGGTGGTGCCAGATCAGGCCCTTCGACCCGTCCTCCAGGACGCGCTCGTGGATCAGGTGCGCGGCCTCCATCTGCGGGTAGCGGGGCAGATACTTCTTGTCCACTCCACCACCGGAGGTGTCGAAGAGGGCGAAGTTCTCCAGCATGTCCAGGACGGTGGCCGGGTTGAGCAGCAGCTCGACGGAGCGGTGCACGTCGGCCTGGCCGGACAGGTTCTCGTCGTCGGCGGTGGACCGGAACGGCTGCCACAGGTTCAGGGGCGCGCCAACGGCAGCGAACCGCAACTTCAGCCCGTCCGAGGCAACCGCGAAGACATTGGGGGTGAAGAACCACGGGTATTCGGTGGCGTAGACGTCGTTGATCTCGCGCGCAGCGTTGGCCCACCCGGACTTCGCGGTCGGCGACTTCACCTCGACCACCACCAGCGGCAGCCCGTTGACCCAGAACACGAGGTCGAACCGGCGGGAGGTCTTGCCGGGAACGGTGATGGTCACCTCGTCCGACACGATCAGCGTGTTTGCGGTCGGGTGCTGGAAGTCGATGACCTTCAGGGCGTGCCACGCGCCGTCGGCGTCCCGGAACTCCTTATGCCCGCGCAGCAGGCGTAGCACCTGCTCGTTGGCCCGCACCAGCCCGCCTTCAACAGCGTTCACCGTGGCGATGATCTCCTCGACCACCGCGTCCACGTCGAACCCGTCGATCACCCCAGGATTGAGCCGAACGATGGCATCCCGCAGCTGGCCAGCGACGACCGTCTGCGTCGTCTCACGCGGCAGCGACCTGCCCGCTGTGAAACGCCAGCCCATCGGGAGCGACCACTGAATTACCAGGTTCTGGAACTCACGCTCTCGAATGCCCTTCGCCACGGCTCAAGCCTCCAGTTCGGCAGCCTCGATATCGATGGTGCGGTCGAGCAGTCCGGACAGCAGGGCCGCCCGGACTTCACGGAGACGGGAGGCCTCTGTGCGAGTCGCCTGCAAGGCCGACTCCATCGCGTCAAGTTCCACAGCCATCTCGCGTTGGCGGTCGAGTGACGGCAGGTGCACGGCCATGCCCTTCGCCCGTTTGGCGCTGATGTGCTTAATGTTGGTGCCCCCCGCGACGTCGAGGAAGGCCCTGGACTCGTAGGCCCACATGCTCCAGTGGAAGACAAACTCAGGGATGCAGACGCCGTCGAGCGCCCGGAGACGGAGCAGGGTCATCTGGGTGCAGACGGGTGCTGGCAGCTCGTCCCGCCACATGGCGGGCATCCCCACCGCATTCGCGCTTGCGCTTCCCTCGGAAACCAAAACGTCGCCGTAGCGAAGGCCGAACTTCTCGCGCTCCGCAGGGTGGTAGTTCATCTCCAGCACGTCGGACAGGTCGAGTGTCCCGTAGCCAACGTTCGCGGAACGCAGGTAGGGCGTCATGTAGGGGCCGGTCGCCCTGTCGGGTGTCCTGCGCACGCCGGTGGAGAAGTCGAAGGCGTGCTCGGCCCTCACGGCTTCAACCGAGCCGTCGGTGATGAGGTCGGCTCGTCGGCGACGCAGAACCGCTGTCAGCGCTCCCGCCTCGGCGTCGAGTGCGGTGATCTGGTCGTCCACCGCACCGATGACCTCGACGATCCGCTCTTGCGTGGGTGCGGGCGCCAGGGTGAGGGTAGCGGCGTAGAACTCGTTCAGGCGGACGTTGAGCAGGCCGTGGGCACGCGCACCCTCCCGGAGCATGCCAGCGAGCGAGCCAAAGAACTGGTCCGAGTTGAGGGCAAGCTCCAGGTACTCGGGAAGTGCAGCCCCGTCCTTGGCCTCGAACACGAAGTACAGCGGGGAGACGATGCCCGGCTCGTCGCTGAGGTTACGAGCCACCGTGCCGTACGCGGCCGACTTGGACGTGCTCTTGTTGTAGACGAACTGCCCCGGCGCAACAACGTAGTAGCCCGAGGTGTCTTTGCTGGCGACCTTCTTTGTGAAGAATGATTCCTGCGCGATCAGCCCGTGCTCGGCGGAGACGGTCAGAACCTTCTCGTTGGTGCCGTCCACGTTCTTGGTCGTGACGCGCGTGACGACTTCCGACAGCGAGACCTGCCGCCAGTCACTCATCGAAGCCCTCGATCCCGGCGGCAGCCAAGACGGCGAGCATGCGCTGCTCAGTCTTCTGGCGCTCGGCTCGAGCGATGTTGTAGGCGTCGATGAGAGTTCCGAGGTCTTCCTGCTCGGCGGCGGCCTGCTTGACGTAACGGCCGATGTTGAGGTCGTACCCGTTCGCCACGATCTCCGTGGTGCGGACGAACCGCGCCGAGAGGCCGCCCTCTCCGTCGGGGTCGACCGGGTTGCCATCGGCGTCGAATTTCGACTGGTAGGCCGTCACCGTGTCGGCGATGTCGGCGTCGGTGAGGACGTTGCGGTTCTTGGCCTTAATGAACCGCTTGGAGGCGTCGATGAACGGCACCCCGTCCCGCCGCTCTTCGGCCTTGGTGCCAGGGGCACGGAACACGAGGATGCAGGTCGGGATGGCAGTCGAATAGAAGAGGTTCGCCGGCAGGCCGATTACAGCTTCCAGGAGGTCGTCGTCCAGGACACGCTGACGGATGGCTGCTTCCTGGCCACCGCGGAAGAGGACGCCGTGGGGTAGGACGACACCGGCGCGCCCCTTGCTTGGGTCCATCGACGCGATCATGTGCTGTACGAACGCCCAGTCGGCCGACGACTGCGGGGCGACACCACCGATGGCGCGCAGGTCCTTGGTCCAGGGCTTCCACTTTAGACTGTAGGGCGGGTTGGCGACGATCACATCGAACTGCGCGATGGACCCGTCCGGCTTCTTGAAGCGCGGGTCCTTGAGGGTGTCGCCGACTTCGACTTGGAACTGGGTGAGGTTGTGCATGAAGAGGTTCATGCGTGCCACACCCGCAGTGTCCGGTACGGCCTCCTGCCCGTACAGCTTGAGCGTGTAGCCACGGCCGCCGTGGGCCTTCAGGAGGTTCGCGGAGGCGATGAGCATGCCGCCCGACCCGCAGGTCGGGTCGTATACCGATTCGAAGCTCTTGGCGGCCAGGACTTCGACGATTAGCTCGACGACCTCGCGCGGGGTGAAGAACTGGCCGGCGCGGGTGCCAGACCCGTCAGAGAACCGCTTCAGCAGGTACTCGTACGCCCCACCGAGCACGTCGTGGGACATGTTGCCCTCGTGCATCTTCGGGGTGCGGTCCATCGCCTGCATGACCGCCGCCAACACTTCCCCCGACAGGACCTCTTCTGAGGTCCAAGTCATGGACCCGAACAGGCGGGAGAACTTGTCAGGGTTGGCCGTCTCGATGGCTTGCAGGGAGGCGCGGACCCGCTGGCCGAGGCCGGGCTGGGTAATGGTGGCAAGGATGGACGACCAGGAGGCGCGACGCTGCTGGACGGTGCCGGGGTGGATGAACGGAATCTCGAACGATTGGTAGTCGCGGTACTCGATCTCGTGGGCTTCCTCGGCGGAGAGGCCGTCCAGGCCCTCGTTGTCGGCCAGGAACTCCTGGTGGTGGTGCTCCCAGGTGTCCGACAGGTACTTCCAGAACATCAGCGGGAAGACGACCGAGGCGTATTGCGCTTCGGGCATCGCCACGCGCAGCTCGTCGGCGGCGTCCCATAACCGGTTCTCGATCTCCTGCTGGGTCACTGCCATCAGTCGGGGTGTCCTTGCTCGTCAGGGGTGGCGACCCGAAGGCCGCAGTGTTCCTCGCTGCTCACCCTATTTCGGGCGTGCCCGGCATGTACACGCCGGGCGTGTCCTGCCAGGTGAATACACGCGGCGCGTTTTGTCCCCGTTCGATCGCTCCGCTCGCCCGGCCACCGCTCGCTGAGCAGCCATCGCGTTCACGATTAGTCGGACTTGGAGGGTGCGTCGCCGATGCCGTCCCGGCGAATGAGCGCCAGCCTTTCGTCTAGCGCCTGTTTTTCGCGCTGCCATGCGAGGCGCATCTGTTCGCGGCCCTCCGGAGTTTGCAGCCTCCAGAGGTATTGGCTCACGCCGGCTGGTCGGCCGTCCCATCCCGGACCCCACGATGCCTTGCGCCATGTCACGCGGTCGTGGCAGAGCTCATACAGTCGGTTACGGATGTACGACAAGCTCCACGAGTCGTAATGCTCGAGCTCGCCCCACTCGTCCTGGAACACGATTCGCGTGCGCCCGGTCTTGACTTCCGCCTGCACTTGCCAGGTCGTCATTTCTCCGTGCTCGGCGAGTAGTTTGAGGATTTCGCGCTCGACTGCCTCTTGCATTTCTCGTGCCGCTTGCCTCCTGCTCACGAGTTGTTGATCTTAGTCGCTGCCACCCGACGTGTTCCTCCTCCAATCAGGTCGCCATCGCTGGGATGTACGGCTGCTCAACACAGCAGGGGCCGCTGAGCGGGCCGCCAGGGGGTAGGCGGTACCGGAGGGAGACGGCGCGGCAAGACTGCGGGGGCGTCCCTGAGGAGGCCTGGTTCGCTACGAAGCTTGCTCTGGCCCGGCAGATGATCGCCGCCGCGTTGAACGCCGGCGTCCCGGCCGGTCGGGTGACCAGCGACGAGGTCTACGGCGCCGACCCCGGCCTGCGTGCTGACCTCGAGCAGCGTGCGATCCGCACTACGTGATGACTTCGTCGAGGCCTGGCATACCAGGGCGAGGCCCAGTCACCCCAGCAAGGGAGCCCATCCGATACCCGCTGGGGGGCACCCTCCTAAGCCTCGCCGTGGCAAACTCAAACGATCGCTGGCTGTCCTGAGTCGCGAACAACAGAAGCATCCCTGACAACAGCGAGAACGCGTCGCCTCGGACCCGCTGCGGATCCGGCTCGAAGACGGCCGCCGGATAGCCACTCTCATCGACCAGCAGCACCCCGCCAGCGTACCGAGGATCGGCTGTACTCCAGCCCACGTCCGCTTGGATTCCGTGCGCCGCTTGAAGCATGGCTATGGCAGTTGCAATCTCGGGCTGGCGGGCAAGTCGATCACGCCGAGCCGCAGCGATCGGGTCGGAACGTGCCGCGGCCTCTGCCTCGATGGCCGCTCGCAGCACCTCCGCCCTGGAGGCCGCATTCGTCCTCCGGGCAGAGGCCCTGCGGCGTTCCTGTGCCCACTGCCACGCTGCCTCACGGCCGTCGGTGAAGAAGTCAACTTCCGCCTGTACGTACTGAGGTGCTGTCCAGATCACCGCCACCGGTTGCTGTGGACACCGCAAGGGCGGGACACGTGGCACATGCGGAATCACCCGGCCGGTAAACATCAACCCCAGAAACCGGGCGAGCGGCAACGTAGGCACCACGTCCCAGCTACCGCTGCTGAACCGCGCCACGCCCTCGACGACAGCGAGCCCAATGCCGTCAGCGTGGGCAAGCCGAACGGACGGAACCGCCCCGAGCCAGGGCGCCCGCAGCCGGTCGGTAAACCAGCAGCAGGAAATGCCTTCTGCTCGCATCCGCTCAGTCCGCGCGAGGAGATTCGAAACCGTGATGGCTGCCAGCTGCGCCTCAAGCGCAAACTCCTCGCCACCGTCGGCACGGGCGAGCACATCAGCCCGCCAAGCACCCGTGGGCGAGCGCACCTCAAGCTCGGCCCACGCGCCAGCGTCTCGGGCCGCCTGGGCCAGCTCGAGCTTGAGGAGGTGATGGGCCTCGGACTCTCGTCCTGATGCACAGGCTGGAGCGCCAGGAGCGTGGGCGAAGAATCGAAACCCCGTCCGGGCCACCTTGGCATACATTGCATGGCCGCACTCATCACAAGCCAGTGGTGCGGGAGGCCGAACCTTCCACACCGCGTCCCAGCTACGCGCGCATCCCAGGTCCGGCAGATGCGCGAGAACCGTTCCCCAATGCTGGTGCACCGCTCGGAATGCCACCAGGTTCCCCCTAGTCAGACCAGCGGAAGCCTACCGGGAAGAGGAACGTAAAGATCTCCTGCAGGCAGCCGGCCGCCGACTACCTCCGACGTCCGCAAACACTGAGCCTTCACCAAGCTGATCTAGCTGTCGACGGTCCTCATCGCGGAGGCAGCGCTGGACGGCACGGCGTCAGGGGGCGCGCCGGTACGCCTCGCCCAAGACGTCTTGCATCAGCTCGATCGGATCGGCGAACGTCACCGCGCCGTCGCCGGCACGGCCTCGAGTTCGGCTTCTGGACGGAGGATCGGCGCTGCTGCGGGCGGCCGAGGGGTTCGTGTTGAGAACGGGTCGCGGACTCCGATGGCGGGCCGGATCGTCAACTGACCGTGGCTTGCGGGCCGGAACAGGCCGCCCCGGCCGCGGCCTGTAGGGCCAACTCGGGGCAAAGCCCGGCGAGCACCGGCAGTGGCACCAGCCAGTGCCCGGTGGCCAAGGCCTCGCCCAGCAGGCGGCCTGCCTGGTCGGCGTCGCCTGCGGCGGCGGCCGCCTGGGCGATCGCGGTGAGCGTCTGGGCCAACTCGTCCGGGTCGGTGATGTCGCGGGCGAGTGTCTCGGCGTGGGCGAGGTCCCCGGCCGCGGCACTTGCCTGGGCGACGGCGGCGAGGGCCTGTGTCCGCTGGAACGGTTCGGTGATGTCGCGGGCGATGGCCGCGGCCTCGCTGGTCCACTGCCTGGCCTGGGTGGCGTCGCTGGCGGCGACCGCTTGGGCGACGGCGGCGATGATCCATGCGCGCTGGAACGGCTCGGCGAGGCCGGGAGCGAGAGCTTCGTCGGTCAGATGCTTGCCGTGGGCGGCGTCGCCGGCGGCTGCGGCCGCCTCTGCGACGGCGGCGAGGATCCACGCCCGGGGGAACGGCTCGGTGACGGTACGTCGGGTGAGGGCTTCGGCCTCGCCGGTCAGTCGCCGGGCCCGATCGAGGTAGCGGGAGGCGACCACCGCCTGCCCGACGCGGTAAAGGGCCACCGCGCGCTGATCCCGGTGTGGCATGGCGCGGGCCAGCGCCTCGGCCTCGTCGATCTGGCCTGCGGCGGCCGCGGCCGCGATGATCCTGACCACCGCCCTGGGATGTTCGTACCCGAAAATCAGCTTGGGTTCTTCATATGAGTCGGAGATGGCCTCGATGAGCGTCCTGGCCCGTTCGATGTCTCCGGCTGCGGCGGCCGCCTCTGCGGCGATGGTCAACGCCTTCGTCGACTCGTCAGCGACGGCGTTGGTTTCCCAGTCCTCCCGGTTCAGCATGTCTAGAAAGGGCTCATACCGCTGCGCGTGCCGGTTTCCGACGGTGATGGCGCGGGCGTGGGTCTCGGCGCGGTCGACGTCGCCTGCTGCGGCGGCCGCCTCGGCGAGGCAGCTGCGTGCTTGCGCTTTATGACGCGAGCCGGAGATGGCCTCGACGAGTGCTTCGGCCCGGCCGATGTCGCCGGCGGTGCAGAACCCGTGGATGACGGCCAGGAGGGCATCCGCCCGGTTAAAGGAGTCGGTGACGGTGCGGGCGATCGCCTCGGCCCGGTTGAGGTGGCCGAGGGCGAGTGCCGCCCGCGCCACCTCGGCGAGCGCATGTTGCTTCCCGTGGTGGTCGGTGATCTCGTGGGCCAACTGTTCGGCCCGGTCGATGTCTCCGGCGAGTGCCGCAACTTCGGCGACCCGGCCATGCATGCTCCATTTGATCTCACGATGCGTCTGCTGGTCGGCCTCGATGCTGGCCTGGGCCAGTTGCTCGGCGTCCGTGGCCAGGCCGCGAGCCCGATCGGCGTCGCCCGCGCCGGCCACAAGCGCGAGTCCTGCCAGGGCTTTAGCCTGCGCGTACGGCTTGATGATCTGCCGGGCCAGCGTCTCGGCATGGTTGACGTCGCGGGCGGCAACCGCCCGCACCAGGGCCTCAAGTGCCGTCGCCTGGTGGTAGGGGTCGGTGATGGCGCAGGCCAGGGACTCGGCCCGCGCGAGATCGCCGGCGGCGATGAGTGCCTCCACGAGCACCACCTGGGCATATGGCGCGCCGAACTTATGGGTGATGGAGCCCGCGAGGGCCTGGGCCCGATCGAAGTCGCCAGTGGCGGCAACCGCCCGCACAAGGCTGACGGGCGACTCCCAGCTGTAATGATCGTCGGTGAGGGAGTGGCCGATGTCCTGGGCCAGGTCGATGTCGCCGGCCGCGGTAGCCGCCACCGCGACTCTCGCTAGGGTCCGATCCCGGAGGTCGCGGTTGTCCATGGCCAGGGCGGCAGCCCTGGCGTCGGCGGCCAACCGGCGTGCCCTGTCGCTCTCGCCGACGCTGGCCACGATCATTGCGACGTCGACGAGGCCCTCCGCATCCCCGTTTCGGCCGTTTTGCGCGCGGACGAGTTCCTCGGCGTCGCTGGCCAGCCGGCGGGTTCGGTCGAGATCTCCGGCGGCAGCGGACACCTTCGCGAGCTCAATCAGTGCGGACCAGCGGCCGAAATCGCTAGGACGGTCGGGGGCACGGGCGATCGCCTCGGCTTCGTCGGTCAATCGTTGCCCCAGGCCGCCGTAGCGGCTGGCGATGAGTTTCGCGACGTGCGCCAGTGTCCACGCTTGCAGGCCCTCGTTGGTGAGGGCGCGAGCAATCGTCTCGGCCCGCCCCAGTTCCCCGGCGGCCACCATCGCGTGGGTGACCTCGGCGAGGGAGACCATCCGACCGAGCCGCCCGGTTTGAGCGCGGGCGACCGTCTCGGCTTGTGCGGCCAACCGGCGGGCCAGGGCGAGATCGCCGGCGGCGGCCGCGGCCTCGGCCAGTACCGCTCTTGCCTTTGCGGGCTGGAGCTGCCTGGTCAGGTTGCGGGCGACCGCTTCGGCCCGCGCTGAGTCGCCCAGCATGGCCCGTACGACGGGCAGCGCGGAGGGAAGGTGCCGGTGGCGGTCGACGTGGGCGTTGCGGTAAATCGAGAGTTTTACCAGCGTGGGCAGGTCAGGGGGGCGGGCGAGCATGAGTTCCTGGGCGATCGCGATCTCCGCGAGGGCGACGGTGTCACTGCCGGTGCGGGTACGCATCCGGTCGTGCCGGACTGGATCGGTGACCACGGCGATCAGCCGGTCCACGTCACCGGTGGTCGCCAACATCCGAGGGTAGTCGCGCAGCAGGTACTCGGGGGTGTCCGCCGGCCATGGCTGCCGGTCGCCGTCAGGTGCGAGATAGCGCTCGGCCCAGATGTGCAGCCGGTCCTCAAATTCACTAAGGCGTTCGGCGCCGAGATAACGGCGCGCGGCCATGGTCAGTTCCTGGTGGGCGAGCGAGTAGAGGTCTGGTGCACCGTCGGTGGCGTGGCGGGTCAAGCTGCGGCCGGCCGTGGTGTGTAGGACATCCTCGACGGCCACGAGTTCGGCGCGGGTCAGCTCGCGCAGGTCGGCCACGGAGAGACTGCCGCCGGCAGCGGTGAACAGACCCAGCAGGTCCTGGGTGAGCGGGCCGCCTTTGAGCATGCCCTTGATTTCGCGACCGGCTAGGCGGGGCAGGCCGGTGACGTACCGGGAGGGGGTCAGGGTGCGAATGATGCCGGTGTCGCGCAGCGGGTGCCAATCCGGCACGTCATCGGGCACCGGCGGGTTGGCCCTCCCCCCGACGATGACGCGCATCCCGGCCATCGGTCCGACCGGCAGCAGCCCGGCGATGCTGTGCGCGTCCGGGCCGCACGTGACGCCGGAGTCCTCGTCGAGGCCGTCGATCACCAGGACCAGGCGTCCGCCGCCAGCCTGACAGGACTTAGCGGCCCGGTTGAGGCCGTCGCGCAGCAGCGAGGATAGGCGGACTGGGTCCGCTCCGGCCTCGGGCATCTCCCGGCCGGTGAGTTCGCACAGCTGCTCCAGCATGACAGCGGCGAACCGGTCCCGGGTGTCGTGGCCGGAGATGAAGTACGACACCACCCGAACCTGCTCGGGCGCGTGCAGCACGAACGTCGACAGCAGTGCAGTCTTGCCGGCCCACGGCCCAGCCTGCCACCACACGTACGGGCCGCGGTCGTCATCGAGACAGAACGCGGTCAGCTCGGTGAGTTCCGACTCCCGATCGAAGAGTTCTGGCGGTGCGATGCGTTTGACCTGCTGCAGGTAGGCGGACCTGGCCGGGCGCACCGGTCGCCTACCGACGTGGACATTAACGTTCCCGACGACCTGGCCGAACCCGAACCCGCCGCCCTCCCCGCGCCCGGACATCGGCGGCACCTGCGCAGGGCGGGACGACCACCGCGGCGCCGAGTCCGCGCCGGAGCTGCCGGGGACGGTCGGTGGCGTTACCGGCCCGGCCCCGAAGGGCCCCGCCGCTCCCCATCACGGCCGACGGTCACGTCGCCGCCGACCTGGCCGACCGCGAGCCCGTCGCCCATAGCCCGGGCATCGGCAGGCCCGGTGAACACCCTCGACTGATCGCCGGCGACCACCGAAATGGAACTCCCCGCGACGCCGTACCTCGCCGCCAGCTCCGGATCCGCAAGCAACAACAGCCTCTGCGCCGCCGCCACCACCTCGTCGTCCTCGGCCGCGCCTGAGACCTGCAACTCCTCGCCGAGCTGAGCCTGCAGCACCAGCGGCTCCCGCTCGTCAGCGTTCAACGCCGCCCGTGCCTCGCCCCGCACCCACGGCCGAAGCAGCTTCTTCAAACCCGCGTAGGCATCCTGAACTGCGGTACTGGCCGTGGCGGTAACTCCCGCGCTCGCGCCGGCAGCCAATGCCGCCACCACCAACTCGACGTCCGACACCCCATGCCTCGATTCGTCGGCCCCACCGGACCACACCAGTGTGACCCGGCCTCGCCACCTTGCGCACACCTGTCGGATCCACGACACCGCCCCCGAGTTCAGCGTTCTGGCGGCACTACCGAACTCGGCCAGGTCGACCCGGCCGTGCTCGTCCAAGAGGTTCAAGGACCACGGCGACTACTGCTCGGTGGCCGGACCTGGCACGTCACTTACATCGACTGGACCAGGCGTCGCTGCTTCGTTGAACCCTCAGAAGGCGGCAGCCGGGCTCACTGGACCGGCACGGGCGTCCCTGGCCCGTCCTTTGAGCTCAGCCGAGCCATGCGCCAGGTTCTGGTCGGCGCCGACCCACCGGTCAGGCTCACCCGACGGGCCGCCGAACGGTTGGCGGAACTCCCGGGTGAGGACGCCCTCCAAGTCGATGGGATCCCTGCCTGCTGCGCAACCTCGTCCCGCCTCATCGGCGTCCCCTTCCTGTGCATCTGCTGGTTCGAAGACGAATTTCAACTGCCGGAACTCACTGCAGGTTGCGGCCTAATTCGATACAAGGGAATGCGTCCGCCGCGAGCTTGATCAGTTAGCTGGGTGGCGACACTCCACCGCAGGATCTTTGCGATTGTTTCGTCGGCGATGTCGATGCCGAGCCTGTCGCTCGCCGCGTCAGCAAGCTCTGCTACGTCACCGACGAATTGGCCCTCTGAGTCGGCCGCCGCGAGGATGGCCTGCCACACAGCCCGCCAGGTGCGGCGTCTTTGCGGGCTCCATGCCTTGGCACGGATGTCGAAGGCCTTGAGCCGGTGATCTTGCGCGGGTCGCTGCCGTCGGGTCGATCCCCTTGGCTTTGGGATGCAGAGTTGGTACGTGTTGCAGCGCTGGCCGTTGCCATGGTCAACGATTCTCAGCAGTCCAGCCTCCTTGTAGCCGTTTCAAGGAGGCCTGGATGTTGGCCCTGTTCGCCGGACGTCGTCCAGACGCTGTTGCGATCGCCGCGGCCAGCTGGGTCGGTGACAGCGCTACCTGCATGGCGTCGTCAGCGCGGTCCACGAGTACCCGCCAAACCGCACGACGGAGACTTGCCATTCGGCCAGCGATGGTGTGGGTGTGGACCCACGGTGCGGACGGATGGCGGTCGTCGAAGGCTCGGTAGGCCCGCTCACGGTCGATCATCGCATCGCCGTCCTGCAGGCACGGGCGCCGGTGGTCCAACTCGTTCGCGACCAGCCGGAACCTGGGGGCCGCACTTGGTTGCCGAAAGGAGCTGCAGTGGAGGGATGGGCGACGGCCGCATGTTCAACAATTTAGGGCATTATGCTGCACTGACAAGAGTTCTGGTGGCGACTTGCCTGAATCCTTGTGATCGAGCCCCCGCCGCCCGTGGATCTCGCGGCGCTCGGCCATGCGGTCGCGAAGGCCAGACACGCGGCCAATCTCACCCTCGACGGCCTCGCCGAGCGCAGCGGCGTCTCGCGCCGGATGCTGGTTGAGGTCGAAGGGGGCCGCATCAACTGCACGATCGGCGTCCTGCACGGCATCGCGCATGCCGTCGGCGTCCCATTGGGCGACCTAGCCCAATCGGCCTGCAGAGACGACCGCACCAACTAGCTGGCATCGCAGCAGACCGAGGACGGCGCCGATGCCCGTAAAGCAGACGTCGGCCGGACGCTAGACGCGTCGAAGCACACAGACGACCTTGCCCAGAATGACCGCGTGTTCGGCGGAGATCACCTCGTAGAGCGGATTCCGCGGGACGAGCTCGGCGCGGCCGTCGCGGGTCCGGTAGACCTTGACCGTCGCCTCGCCCTCGATCATCGCGGCGACGATGTCGCCGTTCTCAGCGACCGCCTGCTGGCGCACGACGACCACATCTCCCTCGCAGATCGCCGCCTCGATCATAGAATCGCCCTTAACTATCAGAGCGAACAACGTACCGTGCCCGACTAGGTTGCGAGGCAGCGTCAGCTCGTCCTCCACGTGTTCCTCGGCGAGGATCGGGACGCCGGCAGCAATAGTGCCGAGCACCGGAACTTTGACGCCTGGCTGGCCTGCTCCGCTCGATGTCGCACCAACCTGCGCCCTGCGGATATCGACCGCCCTGGACGCGTTCGCCTCACGGCGCAGGAGGCCACGCCGCTCCAGCAGGTTCAAGTGGTACGCCACCGACGAGGGAGAGCCAAGCCCGACAGCTGCACCGATCTCGCGGACCGTGGGTGGGTAGCCGTGCCGCTGGATCCAATCGTGTATCACAGTCAGGATGCGCTTCTGTTTGGCGCTTACGTGGGGCGGCTCGGCCTCGGCAGCATCGGAGGTTGTCATCCACGGACAATACAACGGATTTTAGAACGCGCGTACTAACCCGCTCGGTGCGGTTCGGGTATTCGAACGCCTCGGGCTCCCGCCGGAGCCGAAGCCGTTTCCGGAAGTGCGTCCTGAGGGCAGACGTGGATGTAGTCGAGGTCGTCGCCGATCGCGGTCAGCCATAACCGACCTGGGTGTTCCTACCGACGTACGCGTCGTTCCTGAACTGGATCGGGGCCAAATTCGCCCCCTTCATCCCGTACAGCGAAGATCATGACCGCAGCCGCAGCCGCAGCCGCAGCCGCAGCCGCAGCCGCAGCCGCAGCCGCAGCCGCAGCCGCAGCCGCAGCCGCAGCCGCAGCCGCAGCCGCGGCCCGGCTGGTTCACGCGTTGATGCCGCCCCCGCCGTACTCAGATCTGAACATCGCCCACGTTGGCTATCACCTGGCCCACCATGAGAAGGCAGCCGCTGGAATAGCGATCGCTGCGCCGCCGCCGGTTACCGGTGCTCGCGGACTTTGTCGACCGACCAGCCGATGAACTGTGGCAGCTCGGAGAGGCGGGCGTGACCGCCGCCCAGAGTCTACGGGTGTCGGCGCGCGATGCGAAGCACCACATCCAGCGACCGCACGTCAGCCTGGGCACAGCGGAGGCATGACTGCTGCCTGCCCTAGCCAGCGGTATGAACAACCGGACAACCGCATCCGGGATGGCCGGCGCAGGCGTGACACCAGGAACACCGGAACCGGGCACCCGGCGCAAGGCTGCGGTCAACGCAAGGCGCGGCGAGCAGGTCGGCACCCGCCGTCACGTCGAGGCGATCGCCGCCGGTCCCGTCAGGCAGGACGTTGTGCAGCCACAAAACGGGATAGACTTTGCCGCACGATCCGCAGATCCGGGTACCCCAGCCCGTCGAGCAGACGTCACAGCGGCATTGGAATGTGTTCCGGTCCCGAGGCTCGAACTCGGTCATCTTGCTGTGGCAGATGGGGCACGTCTCGAACAGGTCGAACGACCGCGCCGCCGCCTCGACCGCAGCCACAGCCCCTGGCGGCGACGACGCCGTGGGCCGCTGGCCCCGCTCACGTCCGGTTGTTGCGCGGACCAGCGCTTCCACCTCGTCCATCGACGGCCGGCGGGTCACCGCGACGCGCCTCGGACCAGCCGGGCGCCACCAGCCATCGCTGCTCTTCGGCACTCTCGCGGACAGCTCCGCAGCGGGCGGATACTCGGCGACGAACCGGCGGCCTTGCAGGACCCACCGCAGCGCCCGGGCGAGTCGCTCCTCGCCCTCGATCTCTAGCGGTGTGACGGGAACCAGGCAGGGCAGCGCGCCGAAGCCGGCCGGGTGCACGAGGCGCCCCGTGGTGGACGGCAATGCCGCCCGGGCGGCGCGGAGGCCCGGATACACAACGATCGTGGAGTTGGCCTGCATGCCGAGCGCGGCGGCGCGCGCCCGTTCGGCGGCGGGCTGGCCGAGGTCGTCGCCGACCGGCGCCAGCCGGGCCAGGTGCCGTCCGTCGGCGGCGACACGCAGGGTTCCGTCTTCCGCCATCGACCACGTGGCACTGCCGGTCGGACCGTTCAGGAGCACGGGGGAGCCGACGACCGGCAGTGCATCGGCCGGGTCGTCCGGCTGGTAACCGAGGATCGCCAGCGCACGTAGGGAGAGCGCGGCGACGTAGTGCGCGTACGCCTCGGGGAACGTACGGTCCGCCGACCTCACGCCCGCCAAAACGGAGGACTCATGGACCGCCCATAGCTCCCAGAGCGCGCCGATCTGCCGGTACCGCCCATCGCCTAGGAACAGGTTGGTGCGCATGAGCCGGATCGGCACGGGCACCCGGCGGTTGGCCCGCCGCAGCACCGGCGATCCGTGCAGCGCCGCTAGCCGTGCCCGGGCACGGCGGAGCACGTCGAGGGTTTCGGTGATCGCCAGCGCCGACGCGGTGGTGTCGGAGACCGCCTTGGCGACGAGGCGGGCGACCCGGTCGAGCCGGCGCCACGACTGCGCGTGTCTCAGCGCCCGGTTGTACTCGTCGAGGTCGGCTAGGCCGTCGGCGAGCGTGGTCAGCTCGCGGATGCGTCGGGTTAGGTGCTCGCCGAGCCGGTCCACGAGCTGCGCGGCCACCCGGTTTTCGTAGAAGTCGACGTCTTCGGCGAACCGCTGCGACAGTACGCGCAGCGGCATGATGCGCCCGTGCTCCACGCCCGCCCAGTCCTCGGTGTGTCCGGCTAGGCGGGCGAGGCCGGCAGGCGGCACCCGGCGCGCCAGGTCCGCCCGAACCAGCTCGTCCACCCGGTCGAGCCGGTCGTGGGGTCGGAGGCAGACGTCGGCGAGGACGTCGAGCCCGTCGAGAACCGCGCGCTCGAACGGGCTCAGCTCGGCGTGGTGCGACGCGTCGGGCACGAACATGTTGTCAGCTAGCCACGCGCCGAGGGTCGTGTTCCTGGTCAGCGCGCGGGCGACGTCGATGACGGTGCTGACGACGAGCGGGTCCGGTCCGCCGGGGCGGTCGGCCATCACCCTTCCCTGCGCCGCTGCTCATCGTCGAGGAGGCGCACGCACCGCACCGGGGCACCGCGCAATCCGCGCAGCTCCCAGACGGTGCAGACGACGTCCCGAATCTTGTTGAGGCCGCCGGGGGTGACGTCGTACCGACCGCGCAGGGAACGAAGGACCTTCCGGGCCAGGAAGTGGTCGGCGGCGAGCGACCGGCCGTCCTGTCCGCTGTCTTCGCCCTCCGGCCGTTCGGCGACCGGGTCGCCGGCGTGGGCCGCGACGACGACAGGTACGAACGCCTCCAGCTGGCGCTCGAGCCGCGGGCCCATGACCGCCCGGCCGTGCTCGCGCAGGTCGTCGGCTATCTCCTCCAGGAACTCGCGCACCTCGGTCGTGTCTGTCCGGTGCGTCTGCTTGGCCTGCTCGAACGACTTGCGCAGCGCGACAGCGCCGTACGGCTCGATCTCCGGGACCGTTGCCGCCTGCGGCAGCCAGGGACGCTGGGCCGGCAGCTCCATCAGGTGCGCGCGATTGTAGGTCTTGTCAGCGAACTCCAGCGTCGACTCGTCCTGGTTCGCTGTGCCGATGAACCAGACGTTTCGGGGCAGGCGGATCCGCCAGCCGTCCACGAACCACTGGGGCGCCCGGCCGGTGCCGCGAGTGACCAGCTGGATCGGCTCGCCCTCGTGCTCGAGCTTCGACAGTAGGACCGAGAAGTATTGTTCCGGCCGGGCGAGGTTCATTTCGTCGAGAACGATGAAGAACGGCCGTTCCCGGTACCTCGGCGTCTGCGCCAGGTACAGGGCTTGGAGGAATTCGGACTCCTCGAAGCGGCGCTCGAATGTGTTGTGGTGTCCGAAGAGGTCCGTCCGGTCGCGCCAGCCGGCTTGCACCTCGACGACGGTGCACTCGGTGCCGAGCGCCTTGGCGAGGGCGACCGGCAGCGATGTCTTGCCGATGCCGCTCATGCCCTCCAACAGGTGCAGCCGGCTCATCGCCAGTCCGCCGAGGAGGACGCACACGTCGTTGAGCCGGTAGGCCCGCCGGCTGTCGGCGAACATGACCGCCTGCAGCGACCGGGCCAGCTGCGAGAGGTTGGGCCGCTCGGCGCTGATCGCTCCGGGTTCGTTCAGCTGCGGGTCGTCGTCCATCGCAACGCAGCGGGGGAAGAGCGGCGTGCCGGGGTCGGGACGATCCCGGGTCAGCTGCTCGACGGTGCCGTGCAGCTCGGCGATCCGGCTCTCGTAGCCGCGGGCGACCACCTCGAAGTGCCGCTCAGCGTCGCTGAGCTGCTTCAACTGCAGGTTGTTGATGCGGCTCGCGAGGGCAGCACCCTCCAGCTCCTGTACACGGTAGGCGAGGCGGTCGCGCTCGCCGGTCACCTCCCGGTGCTGCCGCTCCAGCCAGCGCAGCCGGTGCAGGTCGTCGTCGGCCAGCCGCTCGGCGAGCTTGCCGCGCAGCTCAGCGTTGTCAGCGGCCAGCCGGTCGCGTTCGTCGATGAGGTACTGCGGGTCAGTGCCACCGATCCGCAGCAGTTGCTGCTCCTGGTCGGCCAGCTGCTTGCGCAGCTCGTCGATTGTCTTGATCCGAGCGTCGGACTGGATCCGCAGGACTTGCAGCTCGCGGTCGAGGGCGGCGACGTCGGCCGCGGCGCGTGCCTGAATCTCCGCCTCCAAGTCGTCGAGCTTGCGTTGCAACTGGAACTGCTGTCCCAGTACCGCCCTGCGTTGGTCATTCAGCTCCTCCTCGGACCGGCGGAGCGCCGCTTGGTCCTCCTGCAGCCGGGCCACCTGTTCCGCGTGCTCCTCGGCGAGCCCGCGCCGCCGCTCCTCCTCTTCGATTTGTGCCGCCTGCCGGCGGCGTTCCAGCTCGGCATCGAGCTCGGCGTGGGCCGCCTGGGCCTGTGCGGTGAATCCGTCCCGGGCCTCCTGCTCGCGGGCGCTCACCTGCTCGCTCCGGAGACGCAGCTGCGCCAGTTCGGTGGTGGCCTCGGCCCTGAGCGCCTCGGCGGCGTCGCGGGCCGAGGCGGCCTCAGCGATATCCGCGTCGAGGCGCTGGCGGGCGGCGTCCGCAGCAGCCTCCGCGTCCGCGGCCGCCTGTATCCGTTCCCGAGCCGCTCTCGCCGCGCGCTCGTAGTCGGCGGCTTGGCGCAGCAGGGCGTCGTACGCGGACAGCACCGCGTCGTCGTTCGTGGTCGGCTCCAGCCCCTGCTCAGCGAGGGCAGCTCTGACCTCCGTGTCGTCCTCGGCCCGCTTATCGGCCACCGCCAAGTCGGCAATCTTGTCAGCGGCCGCCTGCTGAGCCGAGCGGCGCTGATTCGGCGGCCAGTTCGGCTTACTTCTTCGCCTACCCATTGGTGGAGCGGTCCCTTTCGCTAGGCGTCCGGAGATCGGGCAGCGGCACGCCGAGGTAGGCAGCCGCGGTGTCTTGCGCAAGCCGCCAGGCGGTCTCACCGTAGTCGAGGTTCAACGGCACCGCGGCGGCGTGGGCACCACCGATGTTCCGGTCCATCGATACATTCGTGAGGTCGCTGAGCAGCGTCGGCCGAGCCGCGGCCACCTGGCGGAACGGATGGTCGGGCGTGCTGTTGGCGGCGCTGACGAGCGAGGCGGCTAGCAGCACGGGGGTCGTCGCCCGGTCAGGGTGTCGGATTCCCCGCCGGAGCTTTTCGGCCTCCACCACGCCAAGCTGCGCGTGTTCGCCGAACGACATGCCGAGCTGCCGGCAGTAGGTGCCGAGCTGCCGGGCGAGTGGATCCCGCAGCTGTTCGACGACCCGTGGCGGTGGCCGATGCCGAGCCACGAGGTCGCGTAGCACGAGCTCGTGCAGCCGCCAGGAGTACCGCGCGACGTCGCCCACCTCGGGACTGCCGTCGCCGCGCCGACGTGCCCGGTCGATCTCTCGCTCGAGCAGCGTGAGCAGCTCAAACACGGCGTCGTGGTCGCGTACCCGGGCGGTGAACCGGTGCTCGAGCGTCTCGGCGATGCTGCGCCGCAGCTTGACCTCGATGAGGTCGGACTCGGCCAGGAGGCCCTCAGTCCGGCGGCCGATGAACTGTTGGATGTGGTCGCGCAGCCGGGCCGACCGCTGGATCTGGGTCGCCACCAGCCGCCGCAGGTAGGGGCTGGTGTGCCCGCCGAACGGGCTCATCGCGTCCCACGTCACCGTGGTTTCGCCACCCTCGTCACGCCTCCGGGCGAGCAGTGGCAGTGGGATCCACACCGGCTGCCCATCGGTCATCACTGACACGCGCGAAACTACCCGCTCGGGCGGGCCGGCCTGCCAACGCCGCGTCCGTCCGCCGCCCTGCCTTTTGGCGGTTTCGCCGCGGGAGACGGCCTCCACGACCTGCTCGTGAGCCGGTGGCTCGGTACTGTTCCAGCCGCCGGGATAAACGGCGAACGCGTGCATCCGCAGCGGCGCGCCTGCGGTGCGCAGCTGCAGCGTCGCCGCTGTCCGACTCTGCCAGTCGCATTGGCAGTGACCCGGTTCGACGGTCGAGGCCGGCCAGAGCGTGCCGGTCGTCACGTCCTGGTAGACGTAGGTAGTGATGACCCGTGTGGGGTCGGGGAATCCACCCTGCAGGACGTGGCGGCCGTTTGTCGTGATGACGCCATACTGGTCGAGGTACTTCAGCGCGCGCAGGTCGGAGCGGACCAACTCGACGAGGTCGTCCTGGAGTCCGAGGAGCCTGCCGATGTCGGCCGCCTCACGTAGGCCAGCGCGGGCCAGGCCCAGCACCGCTGCCTGGAACACGTTGAGCCGGTCCTCGTGCACCAGCGGCGACACGACGCGGTACCGCAGCGCCGGCCAGAGGAGCCACCGCTGCCGACCCCGGAACTCGGCGAAGTCGGGCCGGACGACCGGGCACTCAGGTCCGAACCCCGGCACCTTGCACCCCCTCACAGAATTCGCGAAACGCGACAATACCCTCGGCGACGGACCGGCCCGGCCGGCCTGGCAGCTCCGGCGTGGCCGCCCGGTCTGCCATGGCGGCGTCCCCGACGGCGATAAGCAACCGGCGTTGTCGGCTCATCGCCACACACATGCGGCTGTCGCTGAGCAGGTGCCCGTACCTCTGCACGGCCTCGGCGGGACCGCCCAGGGGCCGCGGGACCTGACTGCTGCGCGTCACGGACAGCAGCACGACGTCGAATTCCATGCCCTGAAACGCGTCCACGGTGCCTACCCGCAGCCTCTGCCGCGGCCGCTCCTCGTTCGTGAACTGCATCGCCGGCACGGGCATGAAGGTGCCGTCGTCGTCGACCACGGCCAGCCCGGCCTGCTGCAACTCAGCCTCCAGCAGCTCCTGCTGGGCCTTGTAGAACGTGATTACACCGAACGAGAGCCGCCGCTCCCGGTCCAGCTCGGCCAGCTCGGACAGCTCCCGGACCAGCCGACGGGCCTCGGCGGGCCGGGTCCAGCTCGTCCCGGACCGCTTCTCGTCTCCGTCCCGTCGCGGCACGTCGATCCAGGCCGCCACCTTGCCGGCGTAGGTCGACAACTCGTGGGTCAGCCGTGCTGTCGACGGATCGGGCTTGATCACGTCGGGGCCGCCGTAGAAGACCTCGCTCACGAACCGGCCGAGTGCGGGATGCATGCGGAACTGCGTGTCCAGCACGATCGTTCGCGCCGCCGGCTTCTCGTCGGCGAACAGGTCAAACCAGCGCTCGAAAAGGCTTTGCGACAGCTCCGAGCCGTCGAGGGAGCGGTTGCGGCGCAGCTCCCGCTCGACCTTCTGCTCCAAGACGTGCGGCAGCTGCTTGTGGTCGCCGACGAGGACGATGCGCCGACGAGCGAACGCCATCGGGATCATCAGGTCGAGCGGATTCGCCCGCGCCGCCTCGTCGACGACGACGGTATCGAACACGGGCAGCGGCGCGTCGAGCAGCCGCGACATCTCCTCCGAGTTCGACTGCTGGACAGTCGAGGCGAGCACGGCGTTGTAACGGGCCAGCGTCGACTCCACGAGGGCCAAGTCCTCCCGCAGATCGTCGCGGTAGGCCAGCAGGACCTCGTCCGCGCTGTCGGCAGTCTCGGCGGCCTCCTCCGCCACCGCGTCCGCGACGAGGTGCAGCAGCGCCTCCACGTCGGGATCGTGCATCGGCGCGTGGAGCAAGGCGGTGTCGGCGGCGAGCCGACCGAGCAGCTCGACGCGTAGCGCGGCGAGTTCGGCCAGCAGGCCGTCACCGCTGTCGCCGACCTCCGCAGCGGCCTCCAGCAACTGCCGGGCCGGCTTGTCGAGCAGCCGGTCCAGCTCGCGCAACGCCCGGACGGCGCGCTGCGGACCGTCGTCGGCGAACGCGACCGCAGTGACGCGCAGCGACCGCGCCTCCCGCGCCAGCCGTTCCCGCTCGTCGCCGGCCAGCGTCACGGCGACCCGGTCGACCACGGCCCGGTCAGCCAGCAGGTGGTCGAGCTCGTCCCGCAGCACGCCGGGCAAGCGGGTACCCGCCAGCTCCTTGACGGTGCCGAGGAGCGCGACCAGGTCGGAACCGCTCATCGGGTGCCGCTCGTAGGCCGACGCGAGCTCCCGCAGCTTTCGCGCAGCGTCGTGGCGGGCGGACGCAGGCCGGTGCTCCTGCAGGTACCGCTCGACCGTCGCGACCACGCCGTCGCGCCATTCGCGGGAGCTCTCCCAGTCGCGGCCCGGCCGCGCCCCGACCCGCGTCGGTGGCAGGCCGTGCCGGCGTGCCTTGCGGGCGACGTTGTCGACCGCGTCGTGCTGCACGCTGGAAAGCAGGATCCGCTGCATCGACACCGTGCGCTCGCCCAGATCGTCCAGGCAGCGCAGCAGGTCCGCGATGAAACGGGTCTTGCCGCTGCCCGGCGGCCCCTGCACGAGCAAGACGTCTGGAGTTCGCAGCGCCATGTGCAGCGCGGCCCGCTGGACATCGGTGGGGGCCGGGCCATCAGAGCCATTGATAGCCGCAGCGATAGCCTTCTCGTGAGCCCTCTCAGCGCGCGGATGCGCTCCCGGCCGCGGCACCCCCTCGATAAGCAGCCGCAGCCCGGGCATCTCGGCCTGGTCGGTCTCAATCCGTTCGCGGGCTAGGTCTCGGCGGCGCAGGCGGACCCGGTCCCCGGAGAGCGACTGGAACAGGTGGCCGGTCGGCGGGGGCGCGTCCTCTCCGCCAACAGCGAGGTCGACGGTCCAGTTGTTCCTGACCACGTACCGCACCTCGCCGTGCACGCCGGCACCCGGCCGCCCGCGTCCGCCGTGCAGCTCGGGCGGGAGGTTGGCGGACGCCTCTAGCTGCAGCCTTCCGCTGAACGAGGCCACCGCCCGGAGGAAGGCTGCGGCGCGATCGTCGGGCTGCAGCTCGAAGCGCCAGAGCCCATCCGCGGTGACCTGACACGAGCGGTATCGGGCGGAACCCATACGCCGGGCTTCGTCGACCAGCGACTCGCGCTCAATCTCGTTGTACGCCTGCCAAAGGTCCAGATATGTCCGCCCGTTCGAGGTGAGCCCCTGCAAGGCGGCCCGGATGACCTCACTGGCGGCGGCCTCATCACCCCGGTCGACGAACCGCAGGTCGATTGGGCTGAGCCGGAACCAGCGAGCGTGCTGCCGAGAAGACGCGTCGGTGAGGCGCACGAGGCGCAGGGCGTCGTCAGCGAGGGCGATGTCGGCGACCCATCGCCGACCGTGCAGAGTGAGGGCGCGGACGCCGGATCCCAACTCACTGCCCGGCCCTCCGCTATGGACGAACCGCTCCTCCGTCTGACCCGGCAGCGCGGGAAGGGCGAATTCCTCGCGCAGCCAGTCCCGGATCGGGTCGAAACCCGTCACCGCCCGCTGAGTGGCGATCCGCACCTGTTCGGCCACGCCGTCATCAATGCCGACGGTCATGCTCGCTCCGATATCCGCGGTAGCGAACGCGTGGCACTGCAGGCCGATTTGCTGCGGGGTGACGTCGACGACCCACGACACGACCCTGCGCCCAGCTGCGGTGAGCCAATCCACCGTTTCCTGGTCCGTGACCGGAAGCCGGATTGGCTGGCCGCCGCCGATTGCGGGCGCCACCTCGAACTCCGCCCGGCCGGTCCGGTGGCGGAGCACGACCTCCCGGTTCTTGGCGTACTTGTCGGCGAGCTTAATTAGCCACCGCGGGACCGAAGTGGCCGGGCCGGTGGGCAGCGACACGATGCGGATCTCGCCCGGCCTCAACTGCTCAGCGAACACGTGACCTCCGCTGGCTGCGGCACCAGCATTCGGTGCGGCCGGCTGTCGTCACCGAAGTGCCACGTCCACGCCGCGGACAGCGGCTCGTCGGCGCGACCGCCCGGCAACAGCGACCGCCCCAGGCCGCCCTTCGGCGGAACCCGGCGGATTACGCTAGTGCCCCGGTTCCGGACGACCAGGCTGTCCCCACCGTCCCAGTCAACCTCAGCGACCACCGCAAGAGGATCCGCGGCCCCGCGGTGCACGGTACGAGCAGTGACGAGCAGCGGCCGGTCCGCCTGAACAAACAAGGTCAGGCTCTTGTCCTCCAGCGTCAGTGGACGCCGGTCGCCGAGCCACGGGAACTGTTCTCGTACCAGCACCGGGACGACCGCCGGGCGAACGGCGCCGCACCACGGGCAGCGGTCCTTCGCCACAACGTAGCTGTGCGGACACTTTGAACACTGCACACACCGGTCGGCCGCGCCGTCGAGTGCGGCGGCCCATTCGCCGGCGCCCGGCCGGGAGCGAGGGTCGTGCATGCCGTCTTCGAAGGTCCGCCGGAACAGGGCCAGCAGCTGCCGCGTCAGGACCCGCTCGGCCGGGTAGCCGTAAGCGGTCCGGTTTCGGTCGTCTGTGCTGTGCTCGATCCAAGGCAGGAGGCCGTGTAGGGCGTCGTCCTCCAGCTCAGCCGGTCCCTGGTCAACGTAGTCCCCGATGAGCGGGTGATTCGTGGTGAGGGTCTCGTAGGCCAGGACCGCGAACGAGTAAACGTCGCTGAACACGGTGTTGCCGGATGCGCCCCGCAGCACCTCCGGCGCCGCGTAGTAGGCGGTGATGAGGCGGTATGAGCCGGGACCGCTCTCCGTTTGAAGGTTGTCCGCATCGACGAGCCACACCTCGTCGTGCTCCGGCTGGGCGGAGACGAGCACGTTGCCGGGCGAGACGTCGCCGTAGACGATGCCACGGTCGTGCAGCGTCCCGAGGATCGCGGCGCACCGGGCGAGCAGCCGCAGCCGACGGCGCAGCCCGCCACCCTGCGCGTACCAGCCCGCGACGTCGTCGCTTGTAGGTGCGCAGACCGCACTGAACGCGACCATGTCCTGCAGAAGCTCCATCACGTAGCCGACGTGAGGTGCGGCCAGTGGCTCCAAGGGGCGACAGATCGGGACACCCTGAAGCGGCAGCCAGCGTAGCCGGCCCAGGCGGTCCTCAAGGCGCATCGCCGAGCCGCCGTTGCAGAGCTTCACCGCCAGCCCGCCGTGGTGGGTGCGGAACACCACGCCCTCGCCGCCTTGGCCCAGCGGTGGATCGAGGACTAGTTCCAGATGTTGACCGCTTCGCGCCGTCCGCACGCTCGATGGCCAGTCTGCCGCCAGCTGACCGGCCATCAGTCGAACTCCTCCAGCCGCACCGCCTGTTGACCCGTGCGCTCGTGCAGAGTGGTCGTGACCGTGGCCGTAACCCACCGGAACAGTCCGCTGATGTCGTGAACCTGGTCGGTCCTCAGGACGTTCACGCCGGGGGTGCTGAACGTGCGCAATACCTCATCAGCCTCGGCCGTCCGGTCCGTGCCGATGCCGACGGCCACCCGCAACGCGCGGCTCCCCCAGCGCGAGGACAGCAGGTCGTCCAACGGTGCTTCCCAGTCGTCGGTCGGCATGCCGTCCGAGACCAGCACGAGTGCCGGTGGGAACGCCCGCTCCGACACCGCCTCGGCGTCGTCGAGCAACTCGCGGACCCGGGTGAACGCGCTGCCCATTGGCGTGCGGCCGCGAGGAGTCAGATCGACCCAGACAGCTCGCGACGCAGGGACCATCGCCTGGTGCAGCACGGCCTCGTCGCCGCCGAAGGCCACCACCGCCACGTGGATCTCACCCCGAACGGAGTCCTCCGCGCCGAATGCGTCGAACATCGCCGCGATGCTCCGGTTGAGCTGAGCAATCTTGTCGCCCTCCATGCTGCCGCTGACGTCCGCCAACACGATCACCGGCATCGGCCGGGGCGCCCTCCGGGACCGGGACGCAAGCGTGTCGGGCCGTACCATCGCGGGTTCCACCACAGAGTTCACTCCTCCGCCACTCGTCAAACGACGCCACTGCGCCCAATATCGACGAACCTCGCGATGGCGCAGAGCCGGTCAGGATCGCAGACATACAACCCAGACGTCAAGCGGCCAGAAGGTTGAACGACGCCTACCGCAGCGTTCCGTCAGAGGTCACGGGACGCCACTCGTCCGACCGGGTGCCAGCCGCTAGCGGCCAGGGTTACCGTGAGCCGACTCGGGGGGCCATGGTCCACGTTCTGCCTCGGACCACCCCGTAGCGGTCTGACCACACCTGTTCGCCGTTGAACGCGATCGTCAGCCCATGGGTCCATCGCAACACCAGCTCGCCCACCCCGAGCTGCCCGCTGAGGCGTCGTGCCAAGCTCACTGTGGAATCCGCCTGCGAGTATTGCTGGATCCGGTCGAGCCACAGGGTCGGCCCCGGGCACGTCAGAATTCTCAACCTGCCTAAGCCCTTCCAGTCGACATGGGTGTAGTCGACTGGCCGCGCGAGCCAACCGGTGTAGGCGTTAGTTCCGGCCTGCGCGGGCGGGAGCTTGAACTCCACACCGAAGGTGACCACGTCATCGCGCCAAGGAGTGAGATCCCTTGGGCGGATGATCGCGTCAATGCGGGCCTGCCGGCCCGAGCAATGCCGTCCGGGCCATTCCCGGCGGATGTGGAACGCCGGCCGAAGGCGGTCGAGCACCGCCTCGGCCAGTTCCGTCTCTGAGGTGAAGTTGTTGAGTGGCACTTTGTATGGATGGCCTGCCGATGACACCAGGGGCCCGACCGGGTCCGGCTCACCCGCCAGAGGGCGGAACGCTGCCAACAAGACACCTCCCATGGTCGGGACAACCAATCATGGCCGGGTCAAGAGCGGCCCGGCCTCAGGGGCATATGAGGGCTGCTGGTGGGCCGAGGTGTCCTCAGCGCCCGCGATCCCGCGGATCACCTGTCTGCCGCTCTGCCGCCGCCGCATCAGCAGCGTGAGCGGGGGCACCGAAGTTGTCGTCGAACCAGCGGATGAAGCCCAGGGTGTCGCCCCACTGGGCGGCGATGCGGGTGTGGATGGCCCGCTGGTCATGGCCCGGCAGGAACAGTCGCGCGCCCGCGACCGCCTCGCCGCAACTGCAGGCACAGGTGCGCTGGTGGTCGACCGAGTGGTCGGGGTAGGTCACTGGGTTGCGGTAGTTATCGAGGGCGGGCTGGTTGATCAGCGCGTCATGGACCGGGTGGCCAGGCTCGAGTATCCGGCCGACGACGGCGCGCTTGCCGCCGGCGACGTTCTCGATGCCGGTGTTCTCGATGACGGCCACGTTCATGCCGGTGATGAGGGAGGAGAAGACGGTGTACCGCTGGCGTTCGGCTCGGGAGCCGAGCGACCAGATGCCGCGGTTGCGGTCGTAGATCTGCTGCGGGGTCTGCTCCGGGGTCCAGCCGACCCAGTCGCGGCTCATCGGGTCATCGTCGTCGGCGGGACGGGGTGCACCGATCTTCAGGTGGATCATGTAGCTCCTAACTGATAACGCTGTTGGCTTGCGGTATCAGAGTAAGTCCAAAGCGGATACCTGACAACCCTTAGGCATGCACTTTGTGTCCATGCCGAAGGAACGAGTTGGGGCAGCTCAGCTCACGGCATGTGACGAGTCGTCAGAGCGGCGAAGATTTACTGCAGCCGCCGGCAGGCTGGGGGCGTCTCCGCCGAACTGGTAGACCTCGTGCGCGCGCAGCCGCAGCCTGCGTTCTTTGTTAACCCGTCGCCGGTGGACCGGCGCGTGGCCCAGCAGGCCATGACGACCGTGGGCGGGTGGGGTGTCGAGGCCGTTCTCCCCGGTAGGGGGTGGCTCGGGCATGGAGCCACCCCACCAGCAGGACTTACGTCAAGATGATCCACACCGAGATCAGCAGTATGGCCATGACGGCGGCGACGGTGACGGCAATGGGCGTCTTCATCGACCGTGCGCCGTCGAGGTTGCCGTTCTCGCCGGCGGCCCGCATCACCGCCGACGAGAACCCACTCCCGGGCGCTATTGGTCGCCGAATGCGGGGTGGCGGGCATGACCGGCGTGACCTCGCTGGCGCCGCGGCCCTGGCGCCAGCAACACAGGGTGCCGCATAGGACTATCAGCGAGGGCCAGCCGGGTCGTACGCCGCCGACGCGGGGCACGACGTCACGATGAAGGCAGCCGAGGACGCGGTGAAGCCGCGGAAGAGTCGGCCCCAGCGCCAAAGCTGACCGGTCTGGAGCGGTACCCCGCAGTTGAGGGAACCAGCACGACGTGTGCCAGACGGCGTCCCGGGGAGGAAACGCCGCTGTGAGGTGGAGAGGAAGACGTGACTCAGCCCTAGGCGTCTCGCTTGGTGACAAAGGTGACTGCCGTGAGAATCAAGGTGGCCATGCCGCCGAACGTTGCACCGCCTGAGGCCAACGCCTTGCCGACACTCGGCTCGGAAGCCCAAGAGACCCAGCTGGCGATTGTCCCTGCGAGGCTGGCTGCCAAGATCGCGATGGCCAGCCAGAGCACGCGAACCACGAAACCGCTCACCATCTATAACCCTTCGCGGGACAGGCTCGTCCCTTTCATGGGCTGGTGAGACCCCGAGGCAAAACTCCGGTCGTGGTTGGTGAATCCACTGTTGAGGACGAACCAGCCCCCCGCAAGTGAACGTGAACGTCATCACATGCGTCGGTCGGAGCCAAACCGGGTGGTGCCGGGTCCGCTCGCTTGTGCCTCGTCACACTTCATAACGAGTTTGAAGGCGGTGAGCACGACGAGCAAGGTCGCGCCGAAGGCGCCGCCCTAGCGAGCAGAGCCGTGCCCACCTTGGGCACGATCGACCAGATGACTCAAACGGTGAGCAGACTGGCTGTGAGCAGCGCGACGACCAGCAGCAGGAGCGCCGGCTCATCGACCAGGTGCGCGGCTGCCAGCGCACGTTCGCAGAGCCTCGGCCGCGCGGCTACTGCCCGCGCTCGGTTCGGCGCGGCCGCGCCGTCGCCCGACCGCCGGGCAAGGGGACACCGGCTGCCTCGGTCCGGCGTCCACCGAGGATTCTCCCGAGTTCAGCCGGCGCACCGTCGCCGAGCAGGGACGGATTCTCCTCGACCAGCGCCATGATGGCTGCCCGGAGACGGTCTGCGGTCGGCGCCTCCACCGTGCTATCCAGCACCAGGAGGTCATTGACGTCCTCGATCCGGGCTTCCCGGAGAACCCTGAGCTGCTCGTCGTTGTACAGCCGGGTCACGAGGGCCGCCAGGAAACGGTTCTGTGCTTCGTCGGTGCTCATGCTGGCCCGGTACGCCTCGAGTGCGTCGACCACTTCCTGCGTCTCGGTCGGGGACGCGGCCTCTGCCGCCGGGACATGCTGGGCGCGGGTGGCCGGGCCGGCGGTCCCGCGGAATATGAATCGATTCCACGTCGACGTCACGACAGGCACCGCCTGCTCCAGCCATCTCGTCACATGCGGTTGGGCTTTCTGTACTGCGGCAGTGAGCAGGGCGGTGAGCATCTCCCTGTCCCGCTCCGACAACCACGGCTCCACCGGTGCCGCCGGTCTGTCGGGCCCGCTCGAATCCTCGGTGTAGACCCACAGATCTTCTTCGTCGTCCTCGTCGATGTCGCTCAGCGTGACGTGACGTGACCGAGCTTGTTGGTGCCATCTTCACGGGTTAGGGGGCTGTACTCGCCGGGTTTCTTCTGCGACTTCGACAGATGCGATCCGTCGTCGTACTCAACCCACATCTTTTTCCGAGGCATTCGCCGCCCCTGTCCCCAGGCCGGATCCAAGGTCGCAAGTCTATTGCCCCGGAACCGCTGCTGTCTTGTGGCGATGGCCTTTGGCGGGGCGGGTTAGCGGTTACATCGGTCAGGAGCGCCTCCGGCGCGTACGGACAGGGCCCCGATGCGCGACGCCGCGCCGGCGCTGCCTTGCGGCACAGGCGCACGTATGGCAGCTGTGCTGCGTGATGGTGCTGGCCCGATTGGTGCGAGCGTGCCACAGCATGATCATCAGTGGCTAGACGTTGCTGGCTGCGGGGCGATGCTGGACGGGGTTCACGGGCGGTTCGCGGGCATAGCCGTACCGCCCGTGACAGCCGAGTCGCCGTCGGGACCTACTCGCCATTGTCGGGGTTCCGACAGACCCGCTGGCCATTCCGTACGCCGGCAGAGCCATTTGGCTGATCGCCTTCAATGTCGAACCGATCACATACTGTGCTGGTGAGGTACCTCGTCGATGAAGTGCGGCTGACCCCAGGTGATCTCGCCGACTGGACGGTCGACCGTAACGAGGACACCGCACAGGGACGCTGCCCTGCCTGCCACCATCGCATGACGTACGACTTCGAGTCGGACGCTGTGGCGCAGGGCATCGCGCCGCGCGAAGCGGACGGAGCCCCGCGCCGCATCGACTGCCGTTGCAGGCAGAGCCATCTGGAAGGCGTGACGCGGCACCCGTCCTGCGGCCGCTGGTGGTATGCGCGGATCCGGCCCGAGGGCCACGTGCCGCCGGTGGTGCCGGAGCTCGACGAGACCCTCAAGCTCGCGGCAGACGAGCTGGCCGCGTCCGGTCGTGTGGCGCAGGAGGCGGCGGTGCGCGCGGCCGCCGAGAAGTGGGTTGCTGGTGTCACCGCGCTGCTCGGGTTATTCAGCCTCAGCGGGATTGCGTTCGGCAAGGATGCGTTCGGCGGCGTTGCCGGGGTGGCGAAGGGGGTGCTAGCCACGGCGCTAATCCTCGCCGTCGTCGTCGCCGCTTTGGCCGTGATCTCGACATACTGCGCCGCGTACGGCTGGCCGCGGGTGGTCGATACCTCGAACGTCTCGGGGCTGCGCAAGTGGTGGCGGAAGCGCCGGGCCGCACCGCGCGCAGCCGCCGACAACCTGCGCCGCGGCGTGTACTTGGCGTTGACGGCGGTTGTGGCGCTCTGCGTGGCAGCGGGCATCATCTGGTTTGGGTCAGCGCCGCCGACGCCACGGGTAGAGGTGACCCAGACCGACGGCTCAACGGTCTGCGGCGACTTGGTCAGCAGTACCGCCGCCGGGACGATCCGGATACACAGCGCCGCCGGGCGGGTGCAGACGATCGCCGCCGGTGACATCGCAAAGGTGTCCAACGTCGCGAAGTGCGAGCAATGATGGCCGTAACGGCCGCGTGCGACCACGACGAGAGCACCTTGTACCACCACCGATGCCCGGCCGAGGGGGAGAGCCAGGCGGGCGTACACGCGCTCGTAATCGGAGTCAGTGATTACCGGCCTCCGCGGCGCCTCGGAAAGCGGCGGTTCCCGATACTGCGCGGCACCGCGCCGGCGGCCTCGCACTTCGCACGCTTCCTCGTCGACGATTTCCGCCATCCGCGCGGGATGCCGCTACGCACAGTTCGGCTGTTGATGTCGCCCCTGCCGGACCAGTCCGACTACCTGCTCACCGGTGCCCGGACATGGCAAGAGGCCAGCTACGACCATGTGACCGACGCGCTAGAGGCCTGGGCCACAGACTGCAACGACCACGCCGACAACGTCGCGCTGCTGTACGTGGCGGCCCACGGAGTGATCACGCCGAACGAGGCGCAGTGGGCGTTCCTGTCCCGGGCCGGGTACGTCGACGAACCGTACAACTACGCCATGAACCTGACGGTGATCCGGCAGAATATGTCCTTCCGCCGAGCCCGGGTGAACCTCTTTGTGTGGGACCTGTGCGCCGTCGTCCGGGACGTGCCGCCGAACAGCGGCAGCGGTGGCATCGGCATCGGGCCTCCCGAGGCCGCGGCCTGCGAGGAGCATCAGGGCACCACTAACCAGGTCGTCATCTCGCCCCGCATCGGGACGGAGACCTGGTCACTCAGCTCGCGCCTCGGCACTGTTCTGTCGCAGGCACTGGTCGGACGGGACACCGCCGAGTTCCGCGAGCGCCTCATGTGCCGGGCCGGCGCCATCGGCGAGGACAACCGGTACGCAGTCACCCCCCGCCGGCTCCGCCAGCTGCTACCGCCGACCGTGCGCGACCTGCTCCGTGACCGGCAGGGCAAGGCCGAGCCCGTGGTAACTGCCTGGGACTACGACGTCGGGCTCAATCAGCCGGAGCCAGCCCCGACGTTCCACGTCGAGCTGCACTGGCAGCCATCCACCGCCGGGGAGACCCTCGGTGTCGAGGTCCTCGATGGCGGCACCGACGCCGTGGTGGCGCGTCACGAGCTGAGCGGCCGGGCGGTCAGTGTACCGCTGACCGCCGGCGTCTACTGGGTGCACACGACCGCATCGCAGCGGCCGTACCAGCTCACGGTCGTCGCCGATCGGCGCATCGCTGCGGCGACCGGAAAGGACGCGCCGTGACGATGCCCCGACTTTCCCATGTGGATGACGCGAGCGTCACCGTGACGTGGCGGCGGCAGGAGCGGCCCGACGGTGAGCTTTTCGCGTTCGTGCCGGTGCGGATCCGGGCCGCCGGCGGGTTCGACATCGTCACAGCGCCCGGCGAACGGACTCCAGTACCGCCCGGCCGGATCGTCCTTGAGGTTGAGGTGCCTGGGCACGCACCGCTCATCTACACCATCGCAGTCGAGCGGGGCGAACGCCACGAGGCGGTGCTGTCGCCGGAGATGTTGGTGCCCGAACCGGGCGCGGCCGGCAGGCAGGAGGCGCCACGCGGCCTCGCCGTCGAGGTCGTGCCATGGAGCCGGCCGGTCGTCCCACCGCCGATAAGACGGGACGACGTTGTGCTGCGCCCGGTCGAGGGCGGGGTCACGATTGCCCGGCAGGCGGGCATCGCCCTGTCCGCCGGCATCGAGTTGGTCACCCGCGTTACGCCGCGCCGGCTACTCGCCGTGCCACCGGTCTCGGCGGGTGATGCGTACCGGCTGGTCTGGCACCGTCCGCAGGCGTTGGATCGCCGTCCGCGCATCGAGCCGACCGACCCGGGTGGCCGCCTGCTCATGGACTACCTGCTGACCGGGCGGTACCGGCTGGCCGCTGTAGCGGCGCGGTACGTCGACCGGGCACGCGGCGACGCTGATCCGCTCAAGTGGGTGGTCCCCTCCTACACGCAGCTGCTCATCGGGTACTCCTACGCCCTCGGCCGGGACCGCCGGCGCTTGTCCGCGTGGTGCGAACGCACCGCTGCTTCAACGGAACTGGGCCCGGACGGTCTTGTGCTGGCCGCCGAGGCTGCGTGGCAGCGCGACCGGCCGCAAGAAGCGCGCGACCTACTGATCCGCGCCACAGAGCTGCCGACCGTGACCGTCGGCGGGGAGCTGGGCGTCCGGCTGGCCACCCTAATCGCCGCTCGGTCCGCAGAGCCCGATCCCGCGTTGCTCGCGATCGGCAACCGCTGGCTGCCGGTACTGACGTGCGCCGACGGGAACGCCGCCAACCTGTCCGTCGCCGAGACCCACACGATGAGTCCGGACATCGAGGGCGCTCCACGCCTCGACCAGCTGCGCTGGATCGTCCACTACGCGCTCTCCCGCTGGCGTTACGCGCGCCTGCGCGCCCGTGTCATCGAGTTCGCTCTTACCGAGGAGAAGCCCATGAAGTCAGTACGCCACGGCGTCCTGCTGCTCGTCGTTGGCCTGACCTTGGCCGTCGGGCTGTCCCTGCTATTCGAGCGGATCACCGCCGGGTCGAACGCGTGGCTCGCGATCGGGGCGTTGCAGGCGCTGGTCTTCCTGGCGATCGGCGCATCCGCGGGGTCATACCACTACCAACGGTTGCTGGCCGAGACCAGCAACCGTGCGGACGAAGCCGAGGCGCGGGCGCGGGAATACCACGACGCAGCGATCAAAGGCCGCGCACTCGCCGCCGTGCTGTACGCCGACGCGCAGGACAGCGAGACATCCGTTCGCCATGCCCGCATCGCTCACGAGATCTTCCATCCGCGCCGGGTCAAAGTATCGCAACCGCCCGAGCTGGCGGAGTAGCCACCGGCTCTGCTGGTCGATCTGTCGCCTTTGGCGCCGAATACGCTCGACGAACCACCAGCAGCGACGACTGACCCTCGGACTCACAACATCATCACGCTTATCGTACTATCCCCTCATTGCCGAACATTTGCACAGATAGCTATCTCGGTAGGGTTGCCTGGCGTTCGGGGTGGGCAGCGTGCACGTATCGTATGGCGGTCTCGACGGAGATGCCAAAGACCCTCACGAGATGAACCGGATCTGCCGTTTCATATGCCTCGTATAGGATTCGGTCGGCACGTAATTGATTTGCGCTAACGTCCAAAGCGCTGCAGCCGATAGGAAATGGCCTTGGTGCTAATGGGTGGGTGGCGATCATCGCTAGCGGTGCGCGCAGTCAGCAGCAGGTGGGAATTGAGTGTTCGCGGCCACCTCCGCGCCCGTTCCGTCAGCCATGTCTGCATAAGCTTGTAGGTGAGCGGCTCCAAGCGACGGATGTGCGATCGGCCATCGCGACGGAGCGTGATTCGTCCGCGTGGTAGGTCGAGGTCCTCCATGCGCAGATGGCGAATCTCGTGGCGGGTGATGGCGTGCACCGCTGTGAGTGCTATGACCAGTCGTGTGAGTGGCTCCTCGGTTTCGGTGAAGAGCTTCCGGAGCTGATCGGATGGTAGCGGGCGAGGTAGCGTGACGACGTCGGCGACTCTGATTCCTTTCGTGGGATCAGCGAAGATGATCTTTTCTTGCTTGAGGGCTCTAAAGAGGCTGCGCAAGGCCGTTGCTGATCTGTGAGCATTGTGTCCCCGTAGGGTTCGTAGCGTGCTTCGGATTTGTTCGTGAGTGATCTCTCGCAGGCTGCCTGCCTGGTTGGACCAGTCGAGGAGGAGTGGCTGCATGCTTGTGAGGTACCGGCGGATGGTTGCCCAGCTAAGTGATTGATGCCGCCGGCTACCTTGACCACGCAACACCTTAACCCAGCGCTGCACTTCATCTCCAATGCCATTCGGCAGAGCGTGCACTGCTGCTCTGACGGCGCGTTCATCCGCGCAAGGTCCGGTGACTTCTGGGATAAGTCGACCGTGAGCTCTGAGGAATTGCAGAGTCCGCTTGACCGTGGTCTTTGGCGCGTGCTCACAGATCGCGCGGATGTCCGCCTCGCGGATTGGCGCATCTGCACCAAGCCACGCCACCGCCAAGCGCAGTGTCCGCTCGACTTCGTAAACGGTGCCCTGAGGCCAGTTCCGTTCCTGAGCCTCATCTTTAAGCCTTTGGAGCAGATCGACGGCGGCTGGAGTAAGTGCTGGAAGCGGCAAACGTGCGACCGCACCCCAATGCCTGACAGCGGAAAATAGTTCGAGCTGGTCAGGGATGAGTAGATGCGGCGATGTTTGCCGATGTGGCCTCGCAGCGGCGATGGCCAGTGTTCGGCCGGGGTTGCGGTCAGTCACGCGGTAGCCGAGCGTGCCTTCCGGAGTTATCAGGCGAACGGCTAGTTCACCGCCAAACCACAGCTGGACCCATCTGGATTTCCGTGCGGTTGGCCCGTTGCGAGCAACGTGGACGTGACAGGCCCGGCACCTACCCTCACGCAGGGGCAGACGAGAATAGTGACAGCGGGTGCACGTGCCGATCGTGGGATGGTTGACTGTCCAGCCGCGACAGGCGTCACAGCGGTCGGAGTAACCCCATGATTGGCACTGGTCACAGCTTTTGGGGCGGGCCGGCCGATAATACCTATTCGGCAGGCCTGAGTCTGGGAGGAGATTGGGTTGTGGGGACGGAGGGCGCCACCCGGAGTCGGCCAACAGCCCGGCTTGGCGCAGAATGAGGGCGGTAGCGTTCTGCAGATGAGGAAGGTCAACTAGCCAGCGCGGTTCTACCAGGGGCCGCCCCTCGGCATCGCGGATCGCCAACGCCAACCGCACCATTTGCCGAACCTGCTCCCGCCACCCGGTGCTGCGGTTGGGTTTGCAATTCGCGACAGCTCGCAAGGCCGCGTCGTAGCCGGCGGAGCGGCGATCCCTGATTCGCTTGGCATGTTCGATGGTCAACGTCCGGGGCACAAAGTCAATCAAAGGCAGTTGGCCGGTTAGCTGAGGTGGACAGACTCGCGGGTCATTAACTGAACTGGCCGCCCGTCTTTCAGCGAGGGCAGCTGCGGCCCACTCTGGTGGCTTGGCGCGCGTCGGGGTTCGAGCGGGCTGAGTGGACAACCGCAGTTCTGGAAGGATGAAGGCCAGTTGTGTTGCCGTCCTCCTGACCGGGTGCAGGCACCAATCGAGGTCGCCGTAGCGCACGGCTAGGGCGCACGGACGACACAGCCGCTCCAAATTGACCAGACTGTCGTGTCCGCACCGCTGGCACTCCACCCTCTTCCGAGGCGTGCGCATGAAGGCGACGCACGTCGCGCAGTATTTCGGCCCGAGTAATCGCCCCCACCCGAGGCAGATCGGGCATTGGCCGAGGCTTGGCTTGCGCGACACGGGTCAGTTCGGTGGGAGCAGAGGTCCGCGTCCCCCGGGTCGGCGCGGTGTCGGCCTGGCCGGTCCATCGGTCTCGCCGACCGCTCGACGTGATCTTTCCTGTGGCAGGTTGACCGCGACGGGTTCGGCCTCCAGTAAATCGGCGACCGTACAGTTCAGCGCAGCACAGATCATGTCGAGATCGTCGAGTCGAACTGTCACTGGCTTGGCACTCCACAACGCCGCGACCTTGCTGAGTGAGGGAGTGAATCCCACCTGTTCGAACGCAGTCTTGAGATCGCTGGGCCGCCAAATGTCACGCCGGGCGGCGGCCCACCGCAGATTCCACTTCATCGAAGGTTCCCCTTGTCAGCGACCAGCCGCTGGGCGGCTCGAGTGGCCGATGCGACCGCAGCCATCTCTGGGTCCGCCTGCACCGTAGACAAGTACCGCACCGTTGTGGTCGTTCGATCATGCCCGAGGAGCTTCTGGACCTCCCACAGCGACATTCCGGACTCGTAGTTGTGTGTTGCACAGGCATGCCGCAGCAGGTGCGGATGGAGATCATGCACTGGGCCTGGCAGGAATCGGTGCCCGGCCCGCTTGAGCGCGTTGCGGAAGGTGGAGGGCGAGATCGACGGCGATACCCCGGTCAGGTTCAGCATGGCCGCCGCTGGCGGTAATCGCTCCGATGGCCACAGCGGAGCGTGTCGGTCGTTCGGATCGTCGTGGAACAGCCCCCGGATCTCCTCCACGTACCACCACAGCAACTCCCGGCCCTCGGCGAACAGATAAGCCTCTCGGTGCCGCGGCCCCGACCCGCGGGCGCCTTTACCCGCCACCAGGAATCTGCCCCACTGTCCCGACTCCCAGTGCACGTCGCGCATCTGGACCTGGCACAACTCCGCTGCCCGCACCCCAGACAGGTAGGCGATCTTCGCCATCACATAGTCGCGGTACGCCACCGACGGCTTCCGGCTCGACCGCAGCGACTCCCGCCACGCGCTGAAGAACTCCCGAACCGCCTGCCGGGAAGGCGGCACCCGCAGCCCAAAGTCCCCACGGTGGCGCGGCCGGTTGAAGGGATCAACCGGAGACTCAACCGCCACTCCAAACCGGCGGGCAATCTCCCCGGCGTACCGCTGCTCCAGGAACGCGAAGTACCCGTCCAGGGTGTTCATCTTCTGCCGCATCGTTGACCGGCCTCGCTTGCCTGGCCCGGCGAAGTACATGTCCAGATGCCGCGGCGTCAACCGCCACGGCGCCAGCCCGTAGTGCTCGCAGATCTCCACGATCGGCCTGACCAGCCGCTCCAACGTCGTCGCGGCCAAGCCGGCGACATCCCGCGCCCACTGGTACTCCGCGATCGTGTCGAGGAAGAACCCCTCCTCATCGTCGCCCTGCGCCTTGGTTTTTCGCCGACGCTGCAGGGTCACCACCTCTGCCAACTCGCTGTCGAACACATGTTCTATCCTGGCGGAGTCGCCCGTGGGGGTGGCCTGAGCTGACACCAATGAGAGGGGGCGGGTCTCAGAATTGGCCATGAAGCGTGAGATTAGTCGAGCTACTGCTAGATTCCAAGAGTTACTGCTGGGATCCTGGGCCTTCTCGTCAGGCGATCGTCAGCTGGCTCGCCAGCAAAAACGCACTGGTGGCCCATCGGAGCGCCAAAACCAACCCGCGCGTACTCCAGTTGCCCTGGTGCCGAACCCCGGGCTGGAGTGGCCCACCGTCGTCGCCGCGCTCATCGACGGGGTCGACGTGGTGGTCACCGCCGTGCCGACCACGGTCTCCTCCTCGGTCGCCAACCGGCTGGCCGCCCGGGCCCGGCAGCGCGGCAGCGTGCTCGTCCCGTACGGCCGGTGGGACGGCGCGGACGTGACGCTCCAGGTGGTCCGCGGGGTCTGGGAGGGGCTCGGGCCGGGCCGGGGCCGGCTGCGTCGCCGGGAGGTGACCGTCTCGGCCCGTGGCCGGGGCGCGGCCGCCCGCCCCAAGGAGATCAAGGTCTGGCTGCCCGGCGACGAGCTGACCCGGGTGATCCCCCGGTCGACCGGCGGCGGCCCTGTCCGCGCCGCCGCGCCCCGGCGGTTCCGCGTGGTGGCCCCGGCCGCCGCTGCCGCCGTCCGGCCGCTCACCGTGGTCGGGTCGGCATGAGCGGTGCGCCGGCGCGGACCCTGCTGCTCTGGTGCCCGGACTGGCCGGTCCTCGCCGCCGAGATCGTCGACGGGGTGCCCGCCACCGAGCCGGTCGCCGTGCTGCACGCCAACCGGGTGGTCGCCTGCTCCGAGCAGGCCCGCGCCGAGGGCGTCCGCCGGGGGCTGCGCCGGCGGGAGGCGCAGGGGCGCTGCCCGCAGCTCACCGTCGTCGACCACGACCCCGCCCGGGACGCCCGGGCGTTCGAGCCGGTGGTGGCCGCCGTCGAGGAGGTCGTCGCCGGGGTCGAGGTGATCCGCCCCGGTGCCTGCGCGCTGGCCGCCCGGGGCCCCAGCCGCTACCTGGGCGGCGAGGAGGCGGCGGCCGAGCGGATCGTCGAGCACGTCGCCCAGACCTGCGCGGTGGAGAGCCAGGTCGGCATCGCCGACGGGGTCTTCGCCGCCGGGCTGGCCGCCCGGGACGGGCGGATCGTGCCTCCCGGCGGGACCCCGGAGTTCCTGGCCGGCCTGCCCGTCGAGGCGCTCGGCCGGCCCACCCTGACCGACCTGCTGCGCCGGCTGGGTGTCCGCACCCTCGGCGACTTCGCCGCGCTGCCCGCCGGGGACGTGCTGGCCCGGTTCGGCTTCGACGGGGCGCTGGCCCACCGGCTCGCCGCCGGCCGGGACCACCGGCCGCTCGCGGTCCGGCAGCCGCCCGCCGACCTGACCGTCACCGCCGACCACGACGAGCCGATCGACCGGGTCGACGCCGCGGCGTTCGCCGCCCGGACGCTGGCCGAGCAACTGCACGAGCGGCTGGCGGCGCACGGGCTGGCCTGCACCCGGCTCGGCATCGAGGCGGTCACCGCGCACGGCCAGGAGCTGCACCGGGTCTGGCGGCACGACGGCCTGCTCACCGCGGCGGCCATCGCCGACCGGGTCCGCTGGCAGCTCGACGGCTGGCTCTCCGGCAGCAACGGCCGGGGCGGAGCCCGCCCGGCCCGCCCCACCGCCGGGATCATCCGGCTGCGGCTGGTGCCGGCCGGGGTGCTCGCCCAGGCCGGCCTGCAATCCGGCCTCTGGGGGGAGACGGGCGAGGAGCGGGAGCGGGCGCACCGCGCGTTGAGCCGGGTGCAGGGCATCCTCGGTCCCGAGGCGGTGGTCACCGCCGTGCTCGGGGGCGGGCGCTCCCCGGCCGACCAGGTGCGCCTGGTCCCGTGGGGCGACGAGCGCCTGCCCGCCCGCCCCGGCCCGCCACCCCTGCCGGCCGCCGATCCCGCCCCGGCCGCCGGGCCTGTGCCGAGTGCCGGGCCTACGCCGGTTGCCGCGCCCGTGCCGGCCGGCGAGCCCGTGGCGGTTGCCGCGCCTGTGCCGGCCGGCGAGCCGACGGTGCCGACCGGGCGGCCCCGGGTCGGTGCGGTGGCGCGTCCGGACCGGGCCGGTGCACGCTCGGGGGGCCGCCCGTCCCGCAGCGGTGCGGCGGCGCCGGTGCCGCCGTGGCCGGGGCGGATCCCGCCGCCCGCGCCGGCCGTCGTCCTGCCCGCCCCGCTGGCCGCCGACGTGCGCGACGCCGCCGGCGAGCCGGTCGTGGTCAGCGCCCGGCTGGCGGTCAGCGCGGCACCCGCCCGGCTGACCGTCGGCGCCGGCCGGCCCGCCGAGATCGTCGGATGGGCCGGCCCGTGGCCGGTGGACGAGCGCTGGTGGGCGCCGGCCGAGGCCCGCCGCCGGGCCCGGTTCCAGGTCTGCCTGGCCGACGGGGCCGCCCTGCTGCTCGCGGTCGAGGGCGGCCAGTGGCTGGTGGAGGCGATCTATGACTGAGCGCCGTGCCTCGGCCGCGCTGCGTGCCTTGGTCGCGGGCTGTGCTTCGGCCGTGCGGTGTGCTCCGGCCGAGTGGTGCGCCGACGTGCCGCGCCGGCCCGCGCTGCGTGCCTCGGTCGTGCGGTGTGCCGACGTGCCGCGCCGGCCGGCGCTGCGTGCCTTGGTCGTGTGGTGTGCCGACGTGCCGCGCCGGCTCTTACCCGTCGGAAGCTACGAACTTGATGACGTGAACGGATCGCCGTTGGCTCCCGTTCCCGTTCCCGCTCCCGCGATTCATCTGCGTCATCAAGTTCGTAGTCAACCAACAGTCACCCGCCGCCCGGCGGGGGCGGAACCAGATCCTGCGGAACCAGATTCTGGAGGAATCCGGCCCCTGCGGAGGCCGCAACCGGCCACGATGTCGACGCGGAACCGCTCGGGAGCCGGCCGGTGAGCTTCCACAACCCGAAGATGCCCTGGTCGGAGCTGGAGCAGGTGCTCTCCGGGCGGCCCGACGGGCGGTCCGGCAAGGGGCGTCCCAGGGGCGAGCGGCACCTGCACGTGGTGGACCCGCTCGCGGTCGACGCCGACGGCGGCGACTCCCCGGCGTGGAGCCGCAAGCGGCAGGAGTACGCGCCGCCGGAGCTGCCCCGCCCCGACGATGCGGTCCCCTACGCGGAGCTGCACGCGCACTCCAACTTCAGCTTCCTCGACGGCGCCAGCCACCCGGAGGAGCTGGCCGAGGAGGCCGCCCGGCTGGGGCTCACGGCGCTCGCCGTCACCGACCACGACGGCTTCTACGGGGTGGTGCGCTTCGCCGAGGCGGCCCGCGCGCTGCACCTGCCCACGGTCTTCGGCGCGGAGCTCTCCCTCGGGCTGCCCGGCCCGCAGAACGGCGAGCCGGACCCGCACGGCGCGCACCTGCTGGTGCTGGCACACGGCCACGAGGGGTACGCCCGGCTCGCCGCCACCATCGCCCGGGCGCAGCTGCGTGGCGGGGAGAAGGGCCGCCCGGTCTACGGCGAGCTGGAGGAGGTCGCCGCCGAGCTGCGCGACCACGTGCTGGTGCTCACCGGCTGCCGCAAGGGGCACGTGCCCGGCGCGCTGCTCACCGAGGGCGTGGACGCGGCGGCCCGGGAGCTGGACCGGCTCACCGCGCTCTTCGGCGCCGAGACGGTGGCGGTGGAGCTGACCGACCACGGCCACCCGCTCGACGCCGACCGCAACGACGCGCTGGCCGAGCTGGCCGCCGCGGCGGGGCTGCCCACGGTGGCCACCAACAACGTGCACTACGCCACCCCGGGGCGGCGCCGGCTGGCCACCACCGTGGCGGCGGTGCGGGCCCGGCGCAGCCTCGACGAGATCGACGGCTGGCTGCCCGCCGCCGCCACCGCCCACCTGCGCAGCGGCGCCGAGATGGCGGCGCGGTTCGCCGCGTACCCGGGTGCGGTGGCCCGGGCCGCCGAGTTCGGCGCGGAACTCGCCTTCGACCTGCAACTGGTCGCACCGCAGCTGCCGGCGTACCCGGTGCCGCCGGGGCACACCGAGATGAGCTGGCTGCGCCACCTCACCATGGCCGGCGCCCGGGAGCGCTACGGCCCGCCCGAGGCGCACCCGGAGGCGTACGCGCAGCTGGAGCACGAGCTGCGGATGATCTCCGACCTGGGCTTCCCCGGCTACTTCCTGGTGGTCTACGACATCGTCGCGTTCTGCCGCGAGCAGGACATCTACTGCCAGGGCCGGGGCTCGGCGGCCAACTCGGCGGTCTGCTACGCGCTGCGGATCACCAACGTGGACGCGGTGCGGCACCGGCTGCTCTTCGAGCGTTTCCTCGCCCCCGAGCGGGACGGCCCGCCCGACATCGACGTGGACATCGAGTCCGACCGCCGGGAGGAGGTGATCCAGCACGTCTACGCCCGGTACGGCCGGGAGCACACCGCCCAGGTCGCCAACGTCATCTCCTACCGGCCGCGGTCGGCGGTGCGGGACGTGGCCAAGGCCTTCGGCTTCTCGCCCGGGCAGCAGGACGCCTGGAGCAAGCAGATCGACCGCTGGGGCTCGGTCGCGGCGGTCGACGTGGAGGACATCCCCGAGCAGGTGGTGGCGTACGCCAACGAGTTGCAGACGTTCCCCCGGCACCTGGGCATCCACTCCGGCGGCATGGTGATCTGCGACCGGCCGGTGATCGAGGTCTGCCCGGTGGAGTGGGGGCGGATGCCCGGCCGCAGCGTGCTCCAGTGGGACAAGGACGACTGCGCCGCCGTCGGCCTGGTCAAGTTCGACCTGCTCGGCCTCGGCATGCTCTCCGCGCTGCACTACGGCTACGACCTGATCGGGATGAGCCTGGACCTGGGCGACATGACCCTGGACGACCCCGAGGTCTACGACATGCTCTGCCGGGCCGACTCGGTCGGGGTGTTCCAGGTGGAGAGCCGCGCCCAGATGGCCACCCTGCCCCGGCTCAAGCCCCGCGAGTTCTACGACCTGGTGGTGGAGGTGGCGCTGATCCGGCCGGGCCCGATCCAGGGCGGCTCGGTGCACCCGTACATCCGGCGCAAGAACGGCCAGGAGCCGGTGACCTTCGCGCACCCGCTGATGCGCAACGCGCTGGAGAAGACCCTCGGCGTGCCGCTGTTCCAGGAGCAGCTCATGCAGCTCGCCATCGACCTGGCCGGCTTCGACGCGGCCGGGGCCGACCAGCTGCGCCGGGCCATGGGGGCGAAGCGCTCGGTGGAGCGGATGGCGCAGATCGCCGACCGGCTCTACGCCGGGATGGCCGAGCGGGGCATCACCGGCGAGCTGGCCGACGACGTCTACCGCAAGCTCACCGCGTTCGCCAGCTACGGCTTCCCGGAGAGCCACGCCATGAGCTTCGCCTACCTGGTGTATGCCAGTTCCTGGCTGAAGCGCTACCACCCGGGCCCGTTCCTGGCCGCGCTGCTCAACGCCCAGCCGATGGGTTTCTACTCGCCGCAGACCCTGGTCGACGACGCCCGCCGGCACGGCGTCGAGGTCCGCCGGCCGGACATCAACGCCAGCGGCGCCAAGGCGGTCCTGGAGTCCACGCCGGAGACCCGGTGGGGGAGCCAGCCGGGTGAGCCGCCGCACGCCTGGGGGCTGGGCGGCCCGGCGGTCCGGCTGGGGCTGTCGGGCGTGCGTACCCTCGGCGACGAGGTGGCCGAGCGGATCGAGGCGGAGCGGACGGCGCACGGGCCGTACCGGGACATGCCGGACCTGGCCCGCCGGGTCGGCCTGACGGCGGCGCACCTGGAGGCGCTGGCCACCGCGGACGCCTTCGCCTGTTTCGGGCTGACCCGCCGGCAGGCCCTCTGGGCCGCCGGCGCGGCGGCGCAGGACCGGCCCGGCCGGCTGCCCGGCACGGTGACCGGCACGGCCCCGCCCACCCTGCCCGGGATGGAGGCGGTGGACCGCCTGGTCGCCGACGTCTGGGCCACCGGCCTGTCCCCGGAGAGTCACCCGGCCCGGTTCATCCGGGACCGGCTGGACGCCCTCGGCGCGGTGCCGATCGCCCGGCTGGGCCGGGTGGAGCCCGGGCAGCGGATCCGGGTCGGCGGGATCGTCACCCACCGGCAGCGGCCGGCGACCGCCGGCGGGGTCACGTTCCTCAACCTGGAGGACGAGACCGGCATGCTCAATGTCACTTGCTCCCCGGGGCTCTGGCAGCGCTACCGTCGAGTCGCCCGCACCAGCGGCGCGCTGGTGGTGCGGGGCCGGTTGCAGCGGCACGAGGGCGTCACCAGCCTCACCGCGGACCGGCTGGACGCGATCGAGCCGCCCGTCACGCCGGCGTCCCGGGATTTCCGGTGAGTGGAGTGATCCACATTACGGTTTCCGGGCCCCGGAGGCGGGAGACTCCCGGCACGGGTGGGCAGAGTGGCCCACCCGGGTATGGGGGATGAACCGATGACCTTTCACAGCACGTACCCCGGTGGCGTGGCGAACGCCCGGCGGACCCGGCTCGGCGCCGGCTGGGCGCCCACCCACGAGGTGGAGCCGCGGGAATACCAGGTGACCGAAGGGCCGGTGGCCAACGCCCAGCGGTCCCGCGCCGAGGAGGACCCTGCCGGCGGTGGCGAGTCCTGACCCCGGGCCCGGGGGTGACTAGGCTCGGCGGCGTGGACCGGACCCGAACCCTGACCCCCCGCACCGCCGTCATCTGGGCGGTGCTCCGGGCCGAGCTGGACCGGCGGGCCGGCGAGCGGCTCACCGTCCTCGACGTCGGCGGCGGGACCGGCGGCTTCGCCGTCCCGCTCGCCGAGGCCGGCCACCAGGTCACCGTCGTCGACGCCAGCCCCGACGCGCTCGCCGCGCTGACCCGCCGGGCCGCCGAGGCCGGGGTTGCCGAGCGGGTACGCGCCGTGCAGGGCGACGGCGACGCGCTCGCCGGGCTGGTCGAGCCGGCCACCGCCGACCTGGTGCTCTGCCACTCGGTACTGGAGGTCGTGGACGACCCCGCCCCGGTGGTGGCCGCGCTGGCCGCCGCCCTGCGCCCCGGTGGCGCGGCCAGCGTGCTGGTCGCCGGACGGGCCGCCGCCGTGCTGGCCCGGGCCATGAACGGCCACCTGGACGTGGCCGCCGCGCTCGCCGCCGACCCGGCCGGCACCGCCGGCCCCCGGGACACCCTGCGCCGCCGCTACGACGCCGACGAGGCCACCGCGCTGCTCGCCGCCGCCGGTCTCACCGTCGAGGAGATCCACGGCGTACGCGTGCTCGCCGACCTGCTCCCGGCCGCCGTGGCGGACGGCCAGCCCACCGCCCTGGTCGAGCTGGAACGGGCCCTGGCGGCCCGGCCGCCGTACCGCGACCTCGCCGCCCAGCTGCACCTGTTCGCCCGCCGCCCGGCATGACCGGCCCGGCGGTGGACCCGCTCGACCGGGTCGCGCCCCGCTACGGCGGCGGCAGCCTGGCCGACGTGCTGCCCAGCGCGCTCGCGCTGCTCGGTGTGCCCGGCGCCGCCGACCTGCTCGGCCTGGCGCCCCGGCTGGCCGGGGTGCGCCGGATCGCCGTGCTGCTGGTCGACGGGCTCGGTTGGTACCAGATCCCCACCGCCGCCCCGTACGCGCCGACGCTCGCCGGGCTGGCCGCCACGGTCGGCGTCCCGCTCACCGCCGGCTTCCCCTCGACCACCCCGACGAGCCTGGTCAGCCTCGGCACCGGCACCCCGTCCGGCGCCCACGGGGTGCTCGGCTTCAAGGTGCGGGTGCCCGGCACCGACCGGGTGCTCAGCCACATCGAGTGGGCCGGCGACCCGGAGCCGCTGCGCTGGCAGCCAGTCACCACCTGGTACGAGCGGGCCCGCGCCGCCGGGGTGGCGGTCACCGTGGTGAGCCGCCCCGAGTACGGCGGCAGCGGTCTCACCCTGGCCGCGAACCGGGGCGGCGACTACCGGGGCGCGGCCGGCGCCGACGCGGTCGCCGAGCGGATGCTCGCCGCCCTGTCGGCCGGTCCCGGGCCGACCCTGGTCTCCGGCTACCACCCCGACCTGGACCGGCACGGGCACCTCAGCGGCGTGGACTCCGCGCCGTGGCGGCTGGCCGCCGCCGAGGTGGACCGGCTGCTCGCCCGGCTGGTCGACGGGCTGCCGCCGGACGCCGCGCTGCTGGTCACCGCCGACCACGGGCAGCTCGACGTGCCCGACGAGCACCGGATCGACCTGGACACCGACCCCCGGCTGCGGGCCGGCGTCCGGGTGGTGGCCGGCGAGCCCCGGGTCCGCTACCTGCACGTCGAGCCGGGCGCCACGGCCGACGTGGTGGCCGCCTGGTCGGCGGTGCTGGACGGCGCCGCCCGGGTGCTGACCCGGGCCGAGGCGGTGGCCACCGGCTGGTTCGGCCCGGTGCCGGAGGCGCACCTGGGCCGGATCGGCGACGTGGTGGTGGTCTGCCGCGGCACGTACGCGGTGGTCGCCACCCGCTCGGAGAAGCCGATCGAGTCCCGGCTGGTCGCGTACCACGGCGCGGACACCGCGGCCGAGATGATCATCCCGCTGCTCGTGGTCCGCGGCTGACCCGACGCGGGCGATCGGCCGGCGGGACTGTCGGACCGGGCGGCTAGCCTGCGGGGATGGGCCGCAGCCAGTCGTTGCCCCGGGGCGGTGATCCGCGCTTCGGGCCGGACGCCGACGACACCGGCTGCCCCATCCTGCACGTCGACATGGACGCCTTCTTCGCCTCGGTCGAGGTCCGCCGCCGCCCCGAGCTGCGCGGCCGCCCCGTCGTGGTGGGCGGGATCGGGCCGCGCGGGGTGGTCAGCTCGGCCAGCTACGAGGCCCGCCGCTTCGGCGTCCGCAGCGCCATGCCCACCGCCCGGGCCCGGGCGCTCTGCCCGCAGGCGGTCTACCTGCCGCCCGACTTCACCGCCTACTCGGCCGCGTCCCGGGCGGTCATGCGGATCTTCCGCGACGTCACCCCGCTGGTCGAGCCGCTCTCGCTGGACGAGGCGTTCCTCGACGTGGCCGGCGCCCGGCGGCTCTTCGGCACCCCCACCGAGATCGCCCGGCTGATCCGCCGGCGGGTGTCCGAGGAGCAGGAGCTGACCTGCTCGGTCGGTGTGGCGTCGAGCAAGTTCGTGGCGAAGCTCGGCTCCACCCGGGCCAAGCCGGACGGCCTGCTCGTGGTGCCCGCCGCCCGGGTGCTGGAGTTCCTGCACCCGCTGCCGGTGGCCGCGCTGTGGGGGGTGGGGGAGCGCTCCGCCGAGGCGCTGCACCGGCTCGGCCTGCGCACCGTGCGCGACCTGGCCGAGGCGCCGCCGGGCCTGCTCCGCCGCGCGGTGGGTGAGGCGTCCGCCGGCCACCTGCACGAGCTGGCCTGGGGGCGGGACCCACGCCGGGTCTCCCCGGAGCATGTGGAGAAGTCGATCGGCGCGGAGGTCACCTTCGACACCGATGTCACCGACCCGGCGGAGATCCGGCGCGCGCTGCTGGCCCTCGCCGAGAAGGCCGGTGCCCGGCTGCGCGCGGCGGGCCAGGTCGGGCGCACCGTGTCGCTCAAGGTGCGGTTGGCCGACTTCCGCACGGTCAGCCGTTCCCGCACGCTCGGTGTGCCCACCGACACCGCCCGGGAGATGTTCGACACTGCCTGGGCGCTCTGGACCGCCCTGGCCCCCGGCGAGCCGGTCCGCCTGGTCGGCGTCCGGATGGAGGGTCTGGCCGCCGCGGAGGAGACGCCGCAGCAGCTCACCCTGGGCGCGCCCGAGCGCGGCTGGCGGGAGGCGGAGGCGGCGGCCGACGCCGCGGCCGCCCGATTCGGGCGGTCCGTCATAGGTCCGGCCAGTCTTCTCGGCAGGCGTGATGCCCGGCGCGGCGAAAAACCGACCCGGCCGTAGGTCGTCCCGCTTTCCGACGCGCGAGCCCCCTCGTAGACTTGCGGGTAAGCAGCCGGATGGCTGCCACGGTCTGTCGGCCCGAGCGGGCCGACCAACGTGACCGGGGAGGAGTGCCGTGCCGCTCTCGGAGCACGAGCAGCGGCTGTTCGAGCAGATCGAGCGGTCGCTTGCCGAGGACCCCAAATTCGCCTCGGCCGTGCGCGCCAGCGACCCGCGTTTCCACGCGCGGCGTCGCGTGCTCGTCGCTGCCGGCGTGGTCATCGCTGGTCTGGCCCTGTTGATCTACGGTGCCGTGATCAAGACGCCCCCGCTGGCCGTGGCGGGCTTTGTCGTCATGCTGGCCTCGTTGGGCTACGCGGTGCAGTCGCACCGCCGATCCCAGTCGCCCGACCTGCACGTGGTCGGCGGCACGACGAGCCGTCGTCGTCCCCGTGGCCGCAGCGGCCGCCGGGGCTCCTTCCTCGACCGGATGGAGGACCGCTGGCGGCAGCGCCCGGAGGGCCACCGCTGAGCACGCCCCGCCCCTGACCGGGCGGGTCCTCGCGACAGCGGATCGCCGGCACGCCCGGCGAGCGTTGTCGCTTCCGCGCGCCCCGATCCTCCTCTTTGACCGACGCCCCGTCCCCGCCCGACCAAGCCCCGCTCGATACGCGCCGCTCCCCGTAGCCGCACCTCCGAAGCGCCGCGGTCCGACGCCGCGCCGGTGCCCGGGGCGGTGGGGACCCGGTCCGGCCCGCCGCCGGGGGAGCGGCGGCGGGCGGAACCGGGTCAGCGGGCCGGTCGGCCCGCCAGGAAACGACGCGGGTCCCAGCGCAGCATCCGCTGCCGCACCTGCCCGGTCGTGGTGACCAGTCGGGTCGAGCGTTCGGTCAGGGCGGTCCGCCAGCGCAGCAGCACCGACGGCGGCAGCAAGGCCGCCAGCAGCCGGGTACGCCGGTCCGCCTGCCCGGCGAGGGCACCGCGAACCGACCGCAGGGCGGGCTGCAGCGCCTCGCCCGTCAGCGGGTCGCGGGCGTAGCGGGCCCGCTCCTCGGCCCGGCCCAGCAGCCGGACCCCGGTCACCGCGCCGGCGTCCTCGACGAGCGTCTCCCGCACCAACCGCTCGGCGGTCGTCCGGGGGGTCTCCGTCAGGTCCACCCGGACGTGGAAGTCGACAAGCGTGTCCAGCAGCTCGTCCCAGGCGGCGTGCGCGTCCGCGCGGGCCCGGTCGGCGTCCACACCGACCACGATCTCGCGCGCCTCGCCCCGCTGCCCGGGCACGGCGGCCAGGGTGGTGGCCGCGGGCACGACCGCCCGGGCGCGCCGGCGCCGACGCAGCGCGGAGCGGCGCAGGGCCGGCACCGCGAGCAGCACCAGCAGGGCGAGCGCCCCGGCCACCCACCACGGCCACACCGGGCTCTGCCGGGTCGGACCGCCCCCGTCGACGGCCAGGCCCTGGTCGGCGTCCTTGTCGAGGCGATCCGGGTCGTCCGCGCCGGCCGACGGGTCGACGCCCTCGGGAACGGTGGTGCTCCCCGGCGCCGGCGTGACGTCCTCGGGGGCGTCGGTGTCCGGGGCCCAGGCCGAGCGGACCGACCCCTGGACGCTCGCCGCTGGGGTGGCGTCGAACGGCACCCAACCGATCCCGCTGAAGAAGACCTCGGTCCACGCGTGCAGGTTCTTGTTGGTCAGCACGTACGTGCCGTCGCCGGAGTTGCTGCCGTTGCTGAAGCCGAACGCCACCCGGGCCGGGATGCCGGCCGACCGGACCAGCCAGGCCATCGCCGCGGCGTACTGCTGGCAGAAGCCGACCTTGGTGGCGAGGAAGTCGGTGATGTCGTCCCCGCTGGTGCCGCTCCGGGTCGACAGCGAGTAGGTGAACCCGTTCTCCACCGAGAAGTAGTCGTAGATCGCCCGAACCTTGTCGTAGTCGTTCGTGCGGCCCTTGACCAGCTGGTCGACGAGCCGGTCGACCGCACGGACGGCCGGCGTGACGGTCTGCTGCGCCAGCACCGGGTCGTCGGCCGGCAGGGACGGCGCCGCGCGCAGCGCCGCCGGGCTGTACGTCGAGCGGACGTAGTCGAACGAGTAGCGCTTGCCCCGGGAGTTCTCCCGGTTGGAGAAGACGATCTGGAGATTCGTGTCGTAGAGCCAGTTCCCGCTCAGGTCCTCGGTCTTCACCGGCTCGGCGTAGACCGGCAGCAGCGGCATGTTGAGGTTCTTGGTCACCTCGACGCTGGCCCGGTAGCGCTGCTGCGCCACGCCCCGGCCGCTGCGCGGGTCGGGCAGGTTCCGGTTGGCCGGCTTCCCGGTGGGCACCCGCACCCGGAAGCCGTCCGGCCGCAGCTCGTCGGCCACCCCGAAGCGCAGGTAGAACGGGGCCGGTTCGTTGGTGGTCACCTTGACCAGCTCGCTCACCTCGGACTGGTTGAGCTGGCCGCTGAGCGCGGCGAAGAGGTCGATCCGGCCGGGGCTGCCGCCCTGGCCCGGCCGCCCGTTGCCGGTGCCGTTGCCGTTGCCGACGGCGCTCATGAGCCCACCGGTCATCCCGGGCACGGCCAGCGGCAGGGCCACCGCCAGGACCACTCCGACCACGGCCAGCCGGCGGCCCGCCGCGGCCAGCGGCGACGCCTCCCAGACGTCGACGTCGCGCCCCTCGCCGGTGAACCGGCGGCCGAACCGCCGTACGCGGTCGACGTTGTCGGTGACCAGCAGCCACAGGTAGCCGCAGGCGCCCACCACGAACGGGGTGGCGGGGACGCTGTCCACGTAGACCGCCACGGGCACCGAGTAGATGGCCAGCATGGGCAGCCCGGCCAGCGCCGGCCGGCGCAGGCCCACGGTGAGCACGTCGACCACCACGGCCACCGCGCCGATGCCGAGCACGGCGAGGAAGAGCAGCGAGTCCACGTCCGGCACCTGCACGCCGTAGGAGCGCATGTCCGACAGCGAGGCGTTCAGCAGGTCGCCGAAGTGGGCGAAGGTGGCCGGGGTGGGCACGAACGCGAAGAACTCGGTGCCGCCCGGGAAGACCCAGGTCAGGCCGAGCGTGAGACCGGCCAGCATGGCCAGCACCTGGCCCCACAGCGGCGCCCGGGCCAGCCGGCTCAGCGCGGCCGAGCCGGCCACCACGGCGACCACGATGGCCGCCTGGACGAGCCAGGTCCAGCGCTCGAAGATCGCCGACAGCGGGGCCGCCGCCAGCAGGGTCGCCGCCGCGGCGACGAAGCCGAGGTTGCGGTGCGCGGTCACGGGTCCACCCTTCCGGTCATCGCACGCCTCCGGCCACCGTCTCGGCCAGCGCCGCCCGCAGCGCGAAACCCTGCGACCCGCGGCCTGCCTGCGGCCAGAGCATCGGCAGCCGGTTGCCGTGCTCCACGCCGATGACCCGCCAGCCGCTCTGCAGCAGGGCGAGGGCGGCGGCGCCGTGCGCGTGTTCCGCCTCGGCCCGGGCCTTCGGCGGCAGGTTCAACCACGTGTTGCTGTCGAGCAGGAACGCCACGCAGGTGGCGCCGTTGCCGCGCAGCCCGGCCAGCAGTTCGGCCTCGGCGGTGCCCAGCGTGCCGAGCAGCGCGATGATCAGACCGCCGTCGGACCGCTGCCGGACCTGCTGCACCAGCGAGGTCAGCTCGCCGCGCTTGTCCAGGTGCACCTCGGCGAGGTGGTCGAGGAGCAGGCCCTCGCCGCCGGCCTCGGTGGCGTCCACGTCCACGCCGGAACCGGTGACCAGCCGCAGCTTGTAGCCGGCCTGCCGCAGGTGCACCGCGATGCTGGCGGCCGTGGAGACCGCCCACTCGAAGCTCGCGGTCGGCCCCTCGCCCCGGTGGCCGGCGGCGCGGGTGTCCAGCACCACGGTGGCCCGGCTCTCCCAGGGCTGCTCCTCGCGGCGCACCATCAGCTCGCCGGTGCGGGCCGTCGACTTCCAGTGCACGCGGCGCAGGTCGTCACCCATCCGGTATTCCCGGGTGGCCGCGTCGTCCTCGCCGTGCACCGCCACCGAGCGGGCCCGGCTGTCGCCGCTGCCCGCGTACTCGCCGGGGAGGCGGACCGGTGGCAGCGAGGTGACCTGCGGGATCACGGTGAGGTGGTCGGTGCTGGGGAAGGCCCGGCTCAGCTCGCAGAGCCCGAACGGGTCGGTCAGCCGGATCACCAGCGGCCCGACCTCGTAGCGGCCGCGCACGTCGGCCCGGACCGTGTAGGCCACCGAGCTGGCCTGGTGGGCGCCGAGGCGCTCCAGCACCACCCGCGGGCGGCTGCCGAGCGCGTAGGGCAGCCGGTCCTCCAGCAGCAGGGTGCCGGTGGGCAGCCGGGACAGGTTCTGCAGCCGCAGCACCACCCGCGAGTTGGCCCCGACCGGCACCCGGTGCGGCTCCAGGGACCGGTTGCAGGCGAGCTTGTAGCGGCTGCGCCCGACGTAGGCCGCCGCCAGCAGCGGCAGGATGGCGAGCAGGACGGCCACCCGGAGCAGGTCCTTCTCGCCCAGGATCGCGGCGGAGATCGCGGCGGCCACCGCGGCCGCCAGGAAGGATCGGCCGCGGGTGGTCAGCCCTCGCAGGCCGTCGCGCACCTCACGGCCTCCGCGGCTCGTACGGCCCGTGCCCGTTGCCGGGGGCGGGGGGCCGGGTGTCGTAGGGGGAGCGCTTGCGGTCGTGCGGGAGCGGAAGGCGGTGCACCAGCTCGGCGACGATCGCGTCGGTGGTGCGCCGGGCCAGCTGCGCGTCGGCGGTCGGGATGATCCGGTGCGCCAGCACCGGCACCGCGAGGGCCTGGAGGTCGTCGGGCAGGACGTAGTCGCGGCCCTCCAGGGCGGCGACCGCGCGGGCGGTGCGCAGCAGCTGGAGGGTGGCCCGCGGGGACGCGCCGAGCCGCAGGTCGGGCGCCTCGCGGGTGGCGGTGACCAGGTCGATGGCGTACTGCTTGACGGCGTCGGCGACGTGCACCTGCCGGACGTGGCCGATCAGCCGGCGGACGGTCGCCGCGTCGGAGACCGGCCGCAGCTCGTGCAGCGGGTCGTTGCCGCCGTGACCGTCCAGCATCGCCAGCTCGGCGCCCGCGTCCGGGTAGCCCATCGCGATCCGGGCGGTGAACCGGTCGCGCTGCGCCTCCGGCAGCGGGTAGGTCCCCTCCATCTCGATCGGGTTCTGCGTCGCGACCACCATGAACGGGGTCTGCAGCTGGTAGGTCACGCCGTCGACGGTGACCTGCCGCTCCTCCATGCACTCCAGCAGCGCCGACTGGGTCTTCGGCGAGGCCCGGTTGATCTCGTCGCCGACGACCAGGTTGGCGAAGACGGCGCCCGGGCGGAACTCGAAGTCGTGCGTCTCCTGGTTGTAGACGCTGACGCCGGTGACGTCGCTGGGCAGCAGGTCGGGGGTGAACTGGATCCGGCGCACCGAGCAGTCGATCGACCGGGCCAAAGCCTTGGCCAGCTTGGTCTTGCCGACGCCCGGCACGTCCTCGATCAGGAGGTGGCCCTCGGCGAGCAGCACCGCCAGCGCGAGCCGGACGGTGGCCGTCTTGCCCTCGATGACCTGCTCGATGTTGGCCACGATGGCCTCGCTGGCGGCGCGGAACTCGTCGTGCGGCAGCAGACCGCCCACCTCGTCCCAGGTCTGTTGTGTCACGGGCCTCCTCCTCGTCGCCGGACGGCAGCTCTGAATAGAGCACCTGGACCCGCCGTTGGGTTCGCGACGCCGAGCCTCTTCTGCCGCAAAAATCTCACTGGCCTCTCAGGCTAACCATGTTTCTCGTTGTCGCCGACCCCCGCAGGCGGTCGGCCGGTTACGCCCGGAATATTCGCCGGACCGGGGGACGGGTGTCCGGCTCGCCCCCCGGGACCCGGTCCCGGTTGCCGTGCCGGCGGCGGGGGAGAGGCGCGACCCGCCGACGGGGTACACTGCCGGTCATGGCCGGAGTCTTCCTGCTTCTTACCGAGCCGTGCTGATGCGCTGAGCGCGCGACAGCACGGCGGCCCCTCCTGCGCGAGGGGCTTTTTTGTGCCCGCAGCAGACCTCCCATATCCGACATGACCCGCGCCGAGGAGACACGCCATGAGTGAGGCAGCCGCACCGGCGACCGACATTCCCCCGTTCCGGTACACCGCCGCCCTGGCCGAGGAGATCGAGCACCGCTGGCAGGACACCTGGGAGCGGGAGGGCACCTTTTACGCGCCGAACCCGGCCGGTCCGCTGGCCGACCCGACCCACCCGCGCGCGGGCGCCGAGAAGCTGTACGTGCTGGACATGTTCCCCTATCCCTCGGGCGCCGGCCTGCACGTCGGCCACCCGCTGGGCTACATCGGCACCGACTGCTACGCCCGCTACCAGCGGATGGCCGGGCGCAACGTGCTGCACGCGATGGGCTTCGACGCGTTCGGCCTGCCCGCCGAGCAGTACGCGGTGCAGACCGGCACCCACCCGCGGACGACCACCGAGGCCAACATCGAGCGGTACAAGGAGCAGCTGCGCCGGCTGGGCCTGGGCCACGACGAGCGGCGCTCCGTGGCGACCATCGACACCGAGTTCTACCGCTGGACCCAGTGGATCTTCCTGCAGGTCTTCAACTCCTGGTACGACACGGACGCGCGCAAGGCCCGCCCGGTCGCCGAGCTGATCGCCGAGTTCGAGGGCGGCACCCGCCCCACCCCCGACGGCCGGCCGTGGGCCGAGCTGACCGTGGGCGAGCGGCGGAAGATCGTCGACGACCACCGGCTGGCGTACGTCTCCGAGGCGCCGGTGAACTGGTGCCCGGGCCTGGGCACCGTGCTGGCCAACGAGGAGGTCACCGCCGACGGCCGCTCCGAGCGGGGCAACTTCCCGGTCTTCAAGCGGAACCTGAAGCAGTGGATGATGCGGATCACCGCGTACGGGGACCGGCTGCTGGAGGACCTGGACAAGCTGGACTGGCCCGAGCCGATCAAGCTGCAGCAGCGCAACTGGATCGGCCGGTCGACCGGCGCGCACATCGACTTCCCGACCGAGCGCGGCCCGGTCCGGGTGTTCACGACCCGGCCGGACACCGTCTTCGGTGCCACCTACATGGTGCTGGCTCCCGAGCACGAGCTGGTCGACGTGCTGGTTCCGGCCGCCTGGCCGGAGGGGACCCGGGACGCCTGGACGGGCGGGCACGCCAGCCCGCGGGCCGCCGTCGAGGCGTACCGGAAGGCCGCCGCGGCCAAGACGGACGTGGAGCGGCAGGCGGAGACCAAGGAGAAGACCGGCGTCTTCGTGGGCGCCTGGGCGACCAACCCGGTCACCGGCGGGCAGAGCCCGATCTTCATCGCCGACTACGTGCTGGCCGGCTACGGCACCGGCGCCATCATGGCGGTGCCCGCGCAGGACGAGCGGGACTGGGAGTTCGCCGAGGTCTTCGACCTGCCGATCGTGCGCACCGTGCAGCCGGCGGAGGGCTTCGCCGGCAAGGCGTGGACCGGCGAGGGCCCGGCGATCAACAGCGCCGCCCCCGACCGGGGCCTGGACCTGAACGGCCTGGGGGTGGCCGACGCCAAGGCGCGGATCATCGAGTGGCTGGAGGCCAACGGGCACGGCGCCGGCGCGGTCACCTGGCGGCTGCGGGACTGGCTGTTCTCCCGGCAGCGCTACTGGGGCGAGCCGTTCCCGATCGTCTACGACGAGACCGGGGCGCCGATCGCGCTGCCCGAGTCGATGCTGCCGGTCGAACTGCCCGAGGTGGACGACTTCTCGCCGAAGACGTTCGACCCGGAGGACGCCGACAGCAACCCGGAGACCCCGCTGTCCCGGCGGCGCGACTGGGTGGAGGTGGAGCTGGACCTGGGTGACGGGCCGAAGCGCTACACCCGGGAGACCAACGTGATGCCGCAGTGGGCCGGCTCCTGCTGGTACGAGCTGCGCTACCTGGACCCGACCGACTCGCGGCGCTTCGCCGAGCCGGAGAACGAGGCGTACTGGATGGGGCCGCGCGGCGCGGGCGACTGCGGCGGCACCGACCTGTACGTCGGCGGCGCCGAGCACGCCGTGCTGCACCTGCTGTACGCCCGCTTCTGGCACAAGGTGCTGTACGACCTGGGCCACGTCTCGTCCTTCGAGCCGTTCCGCCGGCTGTTCAACCAGGGCTACATCCAGGCGTACGCGTTCACCGACCCGCGCGGCGCCTACGTGCCGGCCGAGGAGGTCGTCGAGGTCGACGGCCGCTACTTCCACGGCGAGACCGAGGTCCGGCGCGAGTACGGCAAGATGGGCAAATCCCTGAAGAACGTGGTCACCCCGGACGACATGTGCGCGGCGTACGGCGCGGACACCTTCCGGGTCTACGAGATGTCGATGGGTCCGCTGGAGGTGTCCCGCCCGTGGGAGACCCGGGCGGTGGTCGGCTCGTACCGGTTCCTGCAGCGGGTCTGGCGGGCGGTCGTCGACGAGCAGACCGGCGCGCTGCGGGTCACCGACGCGCCGGCCGACGAGGCCACCCGGCGGCTGCTGCACAAGGTCGTCGACGGGGTCCGCGGCGACATGGAGGCGATCCGGTTCAACACGGCGATCGCGAAGCTGATCGAGCTGACCAACGGGCTGACCCGGCTGGCTCAGACCCCGCGCGAGGTGGCCGAGCCGCTGGTGCTGATGGTGGCACCGTTCGCCCCGCACATCGCCGAGGAGCTGTGGCGGCGGCTGGGCCACGACACCTCGCTGGCGTACGCGGACTTCCCGACCGCCGACCCGGCGCTGCTGGTCGCCGAGACGGTGACCTACCCGGTGCAGGTCAACGGCAAGGTCCGGGGCCGGGTCGAGGTGGCCGCCGACGCGTCCGAGGACGACGTCCGCGCGGCCGCCCTGGAGGCGGTCGCCGGCCCGCTGGCCGGTAAGGAGCCGCGCAAGGTCATCGTGGTGAAGGGCCGGATGGTCTCGGTCGTCGCCTGACCGTTTTCGATCGTCGGAGGCGCGTCCCTGCTCGGGCGCGCCTCCGGCGGTCGCCGCCCCCGGAGGAACCAGCGAGCGGTCACCGGGTGCCGAGGGCGGCCTCGACCGCCGGGCGATGCCGGCCCAGCCACTCGTGCCAGCCCCGTACCGCATCGACCGCGCCGGCGGCGCGGAGCCGGCGCATGCCCGGCTCGTCCCGGTCGGCGCCGGCGTCGATGCCCCGCCAGGTGCCGTCGAGCTGGTCGAGCATGACGGCGACCAGCTCGCCGCGGGGCAGCGACACCCCGGGGGCGGCCGCCTCGTAGGCGTCGCACAGCAGCCGGCCGCGCCGGGCCAGCTCGGCCGGGTCGGCGTCGCCGCCCAGCGCGGCCCAGTGCCAGCCGGCGAAGGCCACGTCCTCGATCCGTCGGCCCGGCCCGGCCAGGTCCCAGTCCAGGAACGCCACCGGCAGCGGCCCGGCCGGCGCGTCCCGGTAGACGGTGTTCTTCGGCGACAGGTCCCGGTGGCAGACCGTCTCCGCGCCGCCGGCCAGCGGGGTTCCGGCGCAAGCGTCGTGCAGCGCCCGGATCAGCTCGGCCAGCCGGGCGAGGGCCGGGTCGGCGAAGAAGGTGGGATCCTCCCGGTCCCGCCAGGGCACCCGCCCGGCGAGGTGGGTGAGCACCTGCCGGCCCTGCTCGTCCACCCCGAGGTGGCGCGGCGCCAGGCCGGGCGCGGTCGCGGCCAGGTGCCGCAGCAGGGCGGTCACGAACCCGGCCCGCGCCGGGGGAGAGCGGCGTACGGTGTCGCCGATCCGGATCACCTCGGTGACGAAGCCGCCGGGCAGCCGCTCCTCCGCGGCGGCCATTTCAGCTCGGGCCCAGCCGGCGGTGCCGCTCCGCGCGCCACCAGCGGTGGATGATGAGCACGCTGGCGATCAGGCCGAGGCTGGCCGGGGCGGCGGCGTACCAGTTGATCGAGTCGGGGGAACTGACCGCCGCGCCGATGGCCGCGTAGCCGATGGCGGTGGGGGCGGCGGCGATCACGCTGCCGGCCAGGAACGGCAGCACCCGCGCCCCGGTGGTGCCGTAGCCGTAGCTGACCAGCCCGAACCCGGCGATCGGCAGCAGCCGGACGGTCATCACGCCGAACACGCTCTGCCGGGCGAACCAGCCGTCCAGCCGGGCCAGCCGGCCGCGGACCCGCTCGGCGACGAACTGCCGGCCCAGCAGGCGGCCGACCGCGAAGCCGAGGGCCGCCGCGAGCAGCGCCGCGCCGAGGGCGTACGCGGCGCCCTGCACCGGGCCGAAGATCGCTCCGGCGGCCAGCGTGACGAAGGTACGCGGGACCAGCGCCACGAGCAGCAGCGCGCCGCCCACCACGGCGGCGACCGGCGCGAACGCGCCGAGCGAGTGGGCGAGCCGGGGCAGGTCGCCCGGGTCGGGGTGGGGGACCAGCAGCAGCGTGATCCCACACCCGGCGAGCAGCAGGAGCAGCAGCGCGAACCGGCGCGCCGACGGCTGCCGGAGCAGTCGGACGAGCCGGCGGGTGAGTCGCCGCCACCGTCGGGCGGCGCCGGTCATGCCCTCGCGGCGGCGGCCACCGCGGCGCGGCGCTCGGACCGGAGCCGGTCGGCCCAGGTGTCGTCGAGCGGGGGGAGCTGGTGGACGCCGGTCGCCCAGCGCAGCAGCAGGTCGGCCAGGGCGGGGTTGCGGGCCAGCGCCGGGCCGTGCGAGTAGGTGCCGAGCAGCTTGCCGCGCCAGGCCCCCTCGGTGGTGCCGTCGTTGCCGACCCCGGCGGTCACCCGGGCCAGCGGCGACACGCCGGGCCCGAGGTGGGTGCGCCCGCCGTGGTTCTCGAACCCGGTCAGGTAGGGGATGCCCAGCCGCGGGTCGACCTCGCCGGCCAGCTCGCCGACCGCCCGGGTGGGACCCCGGTCGGAGGAGATGTCGAGCAGCTCCAGGCCGGTGCACCGGGTGCCCTTGGCGAAGAAGGAGGTGCCCAGCAGCTGGTAGCCGGCGCAGACGCCGAACACGACCGAGCCCTGGGCGACCGCCCGGTGCAGGCCGCCGTCGGCGATCAGCCGCTGCGCCCCCAGTGCCTGCGGGCCGTCCTCGCCGCCGCCGAGCAGGTAGATGTCGGCGGTGGCGGGCAGCCGCTGGTCGGAGCGGACCTCCAGCACCTCGACCGGCATGCCACGCTGCTGGGCCCGGCGGGCCAGGATCAGCGCGTTGCCCCGGTCGCCGTAGGTGGACAGCAGGTCGGGATAGATCCAGACGATGCGCAGGCTCTCAGTTGACACGGTCCAGCTCCGCTCGGATGTCCTGGAAGGCGGTGTAGTTGGCGATGACCTCCAGCCGGCCCGGCGGCACGGCGCGGACCGCGTCGTCGAAGGTCCGGACGTGCTGGAACGGCACGCCGTTGACGTCGAGCCGGACCGCCAGGTCGTACGCCCGGTCGCCGGTGATGAGCACCTGCCGGCCGGCCAGCGGGGAGAAGTCGACGTCGAAGAGCCAGGAGGTGTCCATTCCGTCGGGGTCGCGCGCGTTGATGGAGAGCAGTGTCGGCGCGACGTCGGCCATGTCGAACGCCTCCAGCCAGCTGGCCGGGTTCTTGGCCAGCAGCAGCCGGATGTTGCGCCCGTCCCGGTCGACCTGGGCGTAGCGGCCGGCCACCGAGGTGACCGAGCCGAGCCGGGAGACCGCGTCCACGGGGCGTACCCCGAACTCGGCGGCGACGGCCAGGGCGGTGGCCGCGTTGCCGAGGTTGACCTTGCCGGGGAGCTGGAGCTGCACCTTGTGCCAGGCGCCGGTGGGGTCGAGCACCCCGTCGTCCTCGACGGTCCACTGCGGCTGGGGGCGGCGCAGCGGGCAGCCGGTGCACCACCACTGCTCGCCGGAGCGCTGGATGGTGGAGCCGCACTCGGGGCAGACCCAGGAGTCGTCGTGCCAGCGCTGGCCGGCGCTGAACCAGGTGACGTGCGGCGGGACGTGGCCCTGAGCCGGGTCGGCCGGCGGGGTGGCGGCCCACACCACCATCGGGTCGTCGGCGTTGGCGACCACCCGCACGTCGGTGTGCCGGACCAGCGCGGCGCGCCAGAGCTGCGCCATCATGGCGACCTCCTTGGCCCGGTCCAGCTGGTCGCGGGAGAGGTTGAGCAGCGCCACGACGTGCGGCTCGGTGGCCTCCAGCACCTGGGCGAGGTAGTGCTCGTCCACCTCCAGCACCGCGTAGGGGGTGCTGCCGGCCTTGGCCAGCGCCGAGGTGTGCCCGCTGGGCATGTTGGCGCCGAAGGAGTTGGTGGCGACCCGGCCGAGCACGCCGACGGCGGCGGTGGTGAGCCGGGTGGTGGTGGTCTTGCCGTTGGTGCCGGACACCAGGGCGATGGCCCGCCCGGCCGAGAGGTGGGCGAGCAGGTCCGGGTCGATCTTGAGGCCGATCCACCCGCCGATGACCGAGCCGTCGCCACGACCCGCGGCCCGCGACAGCGCCGCGGCGGTCCGCGACACGGAGCTGGCCACCTTTGCCCGCAGGGGCATCTTCGCGTCCGTCACCCGAGCGAGGTTACCGGACCGCCGGGCCCCCCAGATCGCCGCCGACGGCGATCCGTTCGGCCGGGGAGCTCCGGCGGACGGCCACCGCGCGCTCCACCGGACGGAGTCGATCAATGTCGGGAAGCGGACCGCGCACGGGGCGCGCCGGGGCCCTCCACTCCGCCCCACCCCCGTTGACGTGCTGTTTTGCGCGCGCAAACGGCGCGCCACGCGGGCGTTTCTGGTTGCGGGTGGAGGGAAGTGGAGTAGAGTGGGGCGCGATGGTGAGGCCGGGAGGGCCACACCGGCCCGGGGGGTCAGCGGCGCCGCGAACGCCGCTCAGGGCGAGGGGGTTGGGCCGATGTTCCTCGGCACCCACACTCCGCGCCTGGACGACAAAGGCCGGTTGATCCTTCCGGCGAAGTTCCGGGACGAGCTGGCGGGGGGTGTCGTGATCACCAAAGGGCAGGAGCGCTGCCTCTACGTCTTCCCGATGCCCGAGTTCCAGCGGATCGCCGACCAGTTGCGCGCGCAGCCGATGACGAGCAAGGCGGCCCGGGCCTACAGCCGGGTCTTCTTCGCGAGCGCGCACGACGAGGTGCCGGACAAGCAGGGACGGGTCACCATCCCCGGGCACCTCCGGTCGTACGCCGCGCTCGACCGCGACCTGGTCGTGATCGGGGCGAGCACCCGGGTGGAGATCTGGGACAGGGCGGCCTGGGAGGCCTACCTCGCGGAGAGCGAAGACGACTTCGCCGACATCGAGGAGGGGGTGCTGCCCGGCGGTCTGTAGGGCGTGACGGCGCCCGACGTACTGCGAGATCTCCAGCCGCTTTCGAGTTCCTGGCACCCCTTCCCCGGTGCCAGGCGCACGATCCGATACGGAGGGCCGCGGCCTCCGGCGGGCGGGAGCGGATGGGGATCTGGCGGTATGACGAGGCGCCGTGACGACGACGGACACAGGGACGGAAACGGGTTTCAACCAGTGGGGGTCGAGATGGGGGAGCTACGCGGCACGCACGTGCCGGTGCTGCTCGAGCGGTGTCTCGAGTTGCTGGCCCCCGCGCTGGGCCGGCCCGGTCGGACCGTTTACGTCGACGCCACGCTCGGCCTGGCCGGGCACGCCGAGGCGGTGCTCGAGGCGCACCCGGACACGGTGCTCGTCGGCCTGGACCGGGACACCGAGGCCCTCGCCCACGCGCGGGTCCGGCTGGCCCGGTTCGCCGATCGGATCCACCTGGAGCACGCCGTCTACGACGAACTGCCCGAGGTGCTCGACCGGCTCGGCTACCCGGCGATCGACGGGATCCTGTTCGATCTCGGCGTCTCGTCCCTGCAACTGGACGCGCCCGACCGCGGGTTCGCGTACGCGCAGGACGCGCCGCTGGACATGCGGATGGACCAGACCCGGGGGGTGACCGCCGAGGAGGTGGTCAACACCTACGCCCACCCGGATCTGGCCCGGGTGCTGCGGGTGTACGGCGAGGAGAAGTTCGCCGGACGGATCGCCTCGGCGATCATCCGCGAGCGCGAGCGCGCGCCGATCACCTCGTCGGCGCGACTGGCCGAGCTGGTCCGGGAGAGCATTCCGGCACCAGCCCGACGAACCGGGGGACACCCGGCAAAGAGAACGTTTCAGGCTTTACGGATCGAGGTAAACAGGGAACTGGCAGCGCTGGAGACGGCGCTGCCGGCCGCTCTGGACAAGCTCACCGTGGGCGGCCGCATGGTGGTCCTGTCCTACCACTCGCTGGAGGACCGGCTCACCAAGCAGGCGCTCGCCGACCGGGTCCGCAGTAAGGGCCCGGTCGACCTCCCGGTCGAACTGCCCGGGTCGGGTCCGACGTTCCGGCTGCTCAGCCGGGGCGCGGAGCTGCCCGGGGAGGCCGAGGTCGCGGCGAACCCGCGTGCCGCCTCCGTGCGGCTGCGGGCCGCGGAACGGCTCGACCCGGAGGCCACCCGGCAGGGGCGTACCGACCGCGAACGGTACCGCCGCCGGGTGAGGGCGATGCACCAACCGGGGACGGGGTCACCGGGGTCGGGAACGGACCCGCGGTCGGCGCCGGGGGACGGGAACGGGACGGACGAAGAGGGGGAGGGGACATGAACGTCAACCAGCGCGACGGCCGGGACACCGGCATCGGGCAGCGCGCACCGCGGTCGGGGGGCCGGACCGCGGCGCAGCGTGCCCCGCGCGGCACCACGTCGACGGTGGCGGCCGACCGGCCCGACCGCCGGGGGGAGACTCGCGCCCGGGGGGCGCGCGAGTTCCCCACCCAGGGGAGCGCCGCGCTGCGCCCGGCCGAGCGCGCCCGGGCCACCGGCGACACCTCGCCGCGGCTGCGGGTCGCCCCGCCGCCGCCGGTCCGCGTGCCGCGGGCGCCGTTCGTCGGGCTGATCCTGGTGCTCGTGGTCGGCGGGGTGCTCGGCATCCTGGCGGTCAACACCAAGATCAACGAGAACGCCTTCAAGCTGGAGAAGCTCCAGCAGCAGCAGGCGAAGCTCGACGTCGACCAGCAGCAGCTGGAGAAGGAGATCGCCGACCAGAAGGCGCCCGGCAACCTGACCGCCAACGCCCGCAAGCTGGGCCTGGTCGACTCCGACGAGCTGGCCTACATCCGGCTGCCGGACGGGAAGGTGATCGGCGTCCCGCACCCGGTGGAGGGCGCGCCGGCGATCACCAGCCAGCAGGGCAACGGAGGCTGAGCAGTGCCGCCGAGATCGGATGAACCGCGCCGGGACGCCACAGGCTCCCGGCGCGGCTCGTCCCGGGGCGACGAGCACCGGGAGCCGGGCGTCGGCGGGATCTCCGACGCCCGGGCGTACACACCGCGGGGCCGGACCATCCGGGAGGGCGGCGGCGCGGCCCGCACCGGCGGGGGCGCCGAGCAGCGGCGTACCCCGCGCAGCAGCCGCTCCGGCGACCCGTTCCGCCCGGCGTTGCAGGTGCTCGACGGCGGCCGCACCGGGGCGACCCGCGCCGGCCGCCGGGAGACCGCGTCCGGCGGCCGGGGCGGGGTGGTGCGGACCGTCTCCGCCCGCCCGGTGCGCGAGCCGTTCGGCGACGACGAGCCGGCGCCGCCGCGGCGCCGGCCCGGGCCGCGCCGCCCCGCGCGGCCGGCCGCCGCCCGGCGGCCGGTCCGCAAGCCGCGCCGCCCGCCGAAGCTCGCCGACCCGCGCCGCCGGCTGCGGCTCGGCACCCTGCTCGTGCTGGCGCTCTTCACCACCATCGGCATCCGGCTGGTCTACCTCCAGGCCGCCAGCACCCCGGCGTACGCCGACGGCGGGCTGGACAGCCGGCTCGCCGTGGTCGAGCTGCCGGCCCCGCGCGGGGCGATCTACGACCGCACCGGCGCCCCGCTGGCCCACAGCGTCGAGGCGCGGTACGTCTTCGCCGACCCCACCCAGGTCAAGAACCCGGTCGCCACCGCCAAGCTGCTGTCCCCGCTGCTCGGCGTGCCCGCCTCCGAGCTGGCCGGGAAGATGAAGCCCCGCAAGCTGCCCGGCGGCGGCTGGTCGCAGTTCGAGTACCTGGCGCGCGGCGTCGACATCGACCGGGCCAAGCAGATCATGGCGTTGGACCTGTTGGGCATCGGCGTGCACCGCGACGAGCGGCGCGAGGTGCCCGGCGGCGACCTGGCCGCCAACCTCATCGGCTTCGTGAGCCAGGACATGACCGGGCTCGAAGGGCTGGAGGCGAAGTACGACGACGTCCTCGAGGGCAAGCCCGGCCGGAAGCGGTACGAGGTGGGGCAGGGCGACCTGGCCGCGCCGATCCCGGGCGGCTACAGCCAGACCACCCCGGCGCAACCGGGCAGTTCCCTGGTGCTCACGACCGATCGCGACCTCCAGTTCCAGACCCAGCGGATCCTGTCCGACGCGATGGCCCAGACCCACAACAGCGTCGGCGCCGCCGTGGTCATCGAGGTCGGCACCGGCGACGTGCTGGCCCAGGCGAGCTACCCCACCTACAACGCGGCCGACCCCACCAAGGTCAACTCTCCGGCCGACCGCGAGGACGCGGCCACCAGCTTCATCGTCGACCCGGGCTCGATCCACAAGGCGATCACCTACGGCGCGGCCCTCCAGGAGGGCGTGATCACCCCGGACACCACCTTCCCGGTGGCCAACACGATCACCAGGGGCGGCGTGCCCTTCACGGACACCCACCCGGCCAACGGCCGGACCATGAGCATCCCGGGCATGCTCGCCTTCTCGTCCAACGTCGGCACCATCGAGATCGCCGAGAAGCTGGGCCGGGATCGCCTGATCGACTACCAGAAGCGGTTCGGGCTGGGCCAGCCCACCGGTGAGGGCATGCCGGGGGAGGCCAGCGGCCGGCTGCTCCCGGCCGACCAGTGGAGCGGCTCGTCGTACGGGTCGGTGCCGATCGGGCACAGCGTGGACGCCACCCCGCTGCAGATGGCCGCCGCGTACGCCGCCATCGCCAACGACGGGACGTACGTGCAGCCGCACCTGATCAAGCAGGTGATCGGCCCGGACGGGAAGAAGAAGCCCGGCGCCGCCCCGGTCACCCGCTCGGTGCTCAGCCCGGCCAACGCCGCCGCGCTGCGCCGGATGCTGGAGGCGGTCACCACGGTCGACGGCCCGGACGGGCGGGCCACCGGCCTGGCCGCCGCGGTGCCCGGCTACCGGGTCGCCGGCAAGACCGGCACCGGCCTGCGCTACGAGAACGGCAAGCGCCAGCCCGGCGAGGTCGCCTCGTTCATCGGGATGGCCCCGGCCGAGAAGCCGAGGTACGTGGTGGCGGTCTTCGCCTGGAGCCCGGGCGGCGAGGGCGGCGCGGTGGCCGCCCCGGCGTTCCGGGAGATGATGTCCTTCACTCTCCGGCACTACCGGGTGCCGCCCTCGGCGACCAACAAGTCCCCGAAGTTCGAGGTCTTTCCGCACTGAACCGGCGGGGCGGGACATGATCGGTGAGTGGCGACGAACCACCGGGGCGGCTGTGCGGTCGGAACCGGACGACCGGGTAGGGTCTGACGCCGTGCCCGGCAATCCACGACCCGCCACCGTGAATCCCGTCCGGCTCGGCGACCTCGCCGCCCGGCTGGCCGTCGCGCCGCCGGAGGGGGCCGCCGAGGTGGCCGTCACCGGGGTGACCCACGCCAGCCAGGAGGTCCGCCCCGGCGACCTGTACGCGGCCCTGCCCGGTGCCCGCCGGCACGGCGCGGAGTTCGCCGCCGCCGCGGCCGGGGCGGGCGCGGTGGCCCTGCTCACCGACCCGGCCGGCGTCGCGCTGGCCGCCGGGGCGGGCCTGCCCGTGCTGGTCGCGGACGACCCCCGGGCGGTGCTCGGCGAGGTCGCCGCCACCGTCTACGGCGACCCGACCGCCGGGCTGACCATGATCGGCGTGACGGGCACCGCCGGCAAGACCTCCACGAGCTACCTCATCGAGTCCGGGCTGCGCGCCGCCGGGCACACCACCGGCCTGATCGGCACGGTGGAGACCCGGCTCGGGGACCTGGTGATCGACAGCGTCCGGACCACCCCGGAGGCCACCGACCTGCACGCCATGCTGGCGGTGGCCCGCGAGCGCGGGGTGGACACCGTGGTCATGGAGGTGTCCAGCCACGCCCTGGCCATGGGCCGGGTCGGCGGGGTCCGGTTCGACGTGGGCGGCTACACCAACTTCGGCTCCGACCACCTGGACTTCCACGCCGACGAGGCGGACTACTTCGCCGCCAAGGCGAAGCTCTTCGACGGGCGCTGCCGGGTCGAGGTGCTCAACCACGACGACCCGGCGCTGCGGCCGCTGCGCAAGCCGGCGACCGTGACCTACTCGGCGGCCGGCGACCCGGCCGCCACCTGGTGGGCCGACGGGATCGGCGGCGAGGGCTACGCGCAGCGCTTCACCGTGCACGGCCCGGACGGGGTGGCCCTGCCCACCGGGGTGGCCCTGCCCGGCCGGCACAACGTGGCCAACGCGCTGCTGGCCGTCGCCATCCTGGTGGCCGCCGGGGTCGACCCGGCCACGGCGGCCCGCGGCGTGGCCGCCTGCGGCGGGGTACCCGGCCGCCTGGAACTGGTCAGCGGCGACGCCCCGGTGCGCGGGGTGGTCGACTACGCGCACAAGGCGAACGCCATCGAGGCGGTCCTGGCGGCGCTGCGGGGCCTGACCGACGGCCGGCTGATCTGCGTGCTGGGCGCCGGCGGCGACCGGGACCGGGGCAAGCGGCCGGTGATGGGCGGCACCGCCGCGCGGGGCGCCGACGTGGTGCTGGTGACCGACGACAACCCGCGCACCGAGGACCCGGCCACGATCCGGGCCGAGGTGCTGGCCGGCGCGTACGAGGCGGGCACCGGCGCGCGGATCATCGAGGCGCCCGGCCGGCGGGCCGCCATCGAGGAGGCGGTCCGGGTGGCGGAACCGGGGGACATCGTGGCGCTGCTGGGCAAGGGCCAGGAACGCGGCCAGGAGATCAACGGCGAGGTGCTGCCGTTCGACGACCGGGTGGAGCTGGCGGAGGCGCTGCGCGCCCGCTTCGGCGACCTGGTTGGGCAGCCATGATTCCGCTGACCCTGGCCGAGGTGGCGGCCGCGGTCGACGGCCGGCTCGTCGCCGCCGACCCGGACACCCGGGTGACCGGCTCGGTGGAGTTCGACTCCCGCAAGGTCACCCCCGGCGGCCTCTTCGTCGCCTTCCCGGGCGAGAAGGTGGACGGGCACGACTACGCGGCCGGCGCGGTCTCCTCCGGCGCGGTGGCCGTGCTCGGCACCCGCGAGGTGCCCGGCGTGCCGATGGTGCTGGTCGGCGACGCGCTCGACGCCATGGGGCGGCTGGCCCGCGCGGTGGTCGACCGGCTGCCCGGCCTGACCGTCATCGGGCTGACCGGTTCCTCCGGCAAGACCACCACCAAGGACCTGATCGCCCAGCTGGCCGTCCGGCTCGGCCCGACCGTGGCGCCGCCCGGCTCGTTCAACAACGAGCTGGGGCACCCGTACACGGCGTTGCAGGCCGGCCCGGAGACCCGCTACCTCGTGATGGAGAAGGGCGCCCGGGGGGTGGGTCACATCCGCTACCTGTGTGACGTGGTGCCGCCGCGGATCTCGGTGGTGCTCAACGTCGGGGTGGCGCACATCGGCGAGTTCGGCTCGGTGGAGACCATCGCGCTCGCCAAGGGGGAGCTGGTCGAGGCGCTGCCCGCCGACGGGCTGGCCGTGCTCAACGCCGACGACCCGCGGGTCGACGCCATGGCGGCGCGCACCGGGGCCCGGGTGGTCCGCTACGGCGAGTCCGAGCGGGCCGACGTGCGGGCGGTCGACGTGACGCTGGACGGGCGGGGCCGGGCGTCGTACACCCTCGTCACGCCCGAGGGGAGCGCTCCGGTGCGGCTCGGGCTGACCGGCCGGCACCAGGTGTCCAACTCGCTGGCCGCCGCGGCGGTCGCCCGCGAGCTGGGCCTGCCCCTGGCGGAGCTGGCGGTGGCCCTGGGCGAGCTGGGCCTGGTCTCCACCCGCCGGATGGACGTGTTCGAGCGTCCCGACGGGGTGACCGTGATCGACGACTCGTACAACGCCAACCCGGCCTCCACCGGCGTGGCGCTGCGGGCGCTGGCGAGCATGCGCGGTACGGGGCGTACCGTCGCGGTGCTCGGCTACATGGCCGAGTTGGGCGACTTCGAACGGGAGGGGCACCAGCAGGTCGGCCGCCTGGCGGCCGAACTGGGGGTCGACCGGCTGCTCGTGGTGGGCGAGTCGGCGGCGCCGATCCACGAAGGCGCGACAGCGGTAAGCAACTGGGGAGGAGAGTCGGTGCTGCTCACCGATCAGGCGGCGGCCGTCGAGGTGCTGCGGAGCGAGCTACGTCCGGGTGACGTGGTGCTGGTGAAGGGCTCCCGGTACCGCACCTGGGAGGTGGCCGACGCGCTGCGCGCGGACGCCGGGGAAGGTTCGGCCGCATGAGGGCGGTGATCGTCGCCATCGGGGTCGCCTTCCTCATCTCGCTCTTCTGCACCCCGATCGCGATCAAGGTGTTCACCCGGCTCAAGGCGGGCCAGCCGATCCGGGCCGAGGGCCCGGCCATGCACCAGGGCAAGAAGGGCACGCCCACCATGGGCGGCGTGGTCTTCATCCTGGCCACGGTGATCGCGTACGTCGCCGGCCACCTGGCCCTGACCACCCTGCCGGACGCGCAGATCGCCCAGGTCGAGCCGACCATCACGGCGCTGGTGCTGCTGGGGCTCATGGTGTTCTCCGGCGCGGTCGGCTTCATCGACGACTTCCTGAAGGTCCGCAAGCGGCACAGCGGCGGCCTCAACAAGCGCGGGAAGCTCGCCGGCCAGATCCTGGTCGGCGCGATCTTCGGCGTGGTGGCGCTCTACTTCCCGAGCAGCATGACCGACGTCCGCGGCAACGCGACCAACACGGAGACCGTCGGCAGCACCATGCTGAGCTTCATCCGGGACATCCCGGCCCTGGAGATCGGCAAGATCGGCGCGGTCATCGTGATCATCCTGGTGGTGATGGCGGCGACCAACGGGGTGAACCTCACCGACGGCCTCGACGGCCTGGCCACCGGCGCCTCGGTGATGGTTCTCGCCGCGTACGCACTGATCGCCTTCTGGCAGTACCGGCACTGGTGCGCCGACCCGAACTACCCCGCCGGGGCGTACTGCTACACGGTCCGGGACCCGCTGGAGATCGCCTTGATCGCGGGCGCGGCGGCCGGGGCCTGCGTCGGCTTCCTGTGGTGGAACACCTCGCCGGCCCGGATCTTCATGGGCGACACCGGCGCTCTGGGCCTGGGCGGGCTGATCGCCGGCATGGCGATGTCCACCCGGACCATCCTGCTGCTGCCGATCATCGGCGGTCTCTTCGTGATCATCACGATGTCCGTGGTGATCCAGATCATCTCGTTCCGCACCACCGGCAAACGGGTGTTCCGGATGTCACCGCTCCAGCACCACTTCGAGCTGGCCGGGTGGAGCGAGGTCAACATCGTGGTCCGGTTCTGGATCATCGCCGGCATCGGCGTGGCCATCGCGCTGGGCCTGTTCTACAGCGAGTTCCTCGCCGCGATGAGCTGACCCACCAGCGAAAGGAAGGGCCCCTTCTTAACAGACGTCTGTTAAGAAGGGGCCCTTCCTTCAGGTCCGACACGCCGACCGGGCGGTTGCGCCACGGACGGGCGGGTCGAGCCGCCATGATGGGCGGGTGGGGGAGGCGAGAAACACCGAGGGCGCGACCCAGACGCAGGCCCGGCGGCCGCCCGCGGCGACCCGTCCGGCCGACCCGCCCGGGCCGCTGCTCGGGCTGGACGCGGCCGGCGGGCTGGCCGCGCTGCGCGGCCTGCTGGCCCGGCCGCTGGCCTCCTACTACCTGCTGCTCTCCAGCGCCGGCCTGCTGCTGCTGATCGGCCTCACCATGGTCTTCTCCGCGACCAGCGTGAAGGACTACGCCGAGGAGGGGAACGCCACGGCGTCCCTGGTCAAGCAGACGATCTTCGCGGTGATCGGGATCGTCGCCTTCTGGGCCTGCCAACGGCTGCCCGGCCGGACGTTCCGGGCGGTGGCCCGGCCCTTCCTCGGCGTGGCCGTGGTGCTCCTGCTGGTCCTCAACCTGCTGGTCGCGCTGGAGGCGCTGTTCCGCGTCACGTCGCTCGGCCCGCTCAAGGCCGAGCTGCTCTGGCTCTACGTCGGCCCGATCTCGGTGCAGCCCGTCGAGGTGGCGAAGTTCGCGCTGGTGCTCTGGGGCGCCCACGTGCTGGCCCGCAAGGGCGCCGCGCTCGGCTGGTGGAAGGAGCTGGCCACCCCGCTGTTCCCGGTGGTCGGCCTGCTCTTCGTGCTGGTCGGCTACAACGACCTGGGCAGCATGCTCTGCCTGCTCGCCCTGGTGGTCGGGATGCTCTGGGCGGCCGGGGTGCGGATGCGGGTGTTCGCCGCCCTCTCCGCGGTCGGCCTGGCCGGCGTCGGCCTGCTGGTCGCCGCCGCGTCGCTCGGCGCCGGCTCCGGGTCCCGGGACGCCGACAACTACCGGCTGGGGCGGCTCACCTCGTTCCTCCACCCGCCCGACCCGAAGACCTGCTTCGACGAGCAGCTGCCGAACTGCTACCAGCTCGTCCAGGCCCGCTTCGCGCTGGAGAACGGCGGCTGGTTCGGCGTCGGACTCGGCAAGAGCAGCGCCAAGTTCGGCTGGCTGCCCGAGGCGCACAACGACTTCATCTTCGCGGTGATCGCCGAGGAGCTGGGCGTGGTCGGCTGCACCGTGGTGCTGGTGCTCTTCGCCGTGCTCGCCTACTCCGGGCTGCGGATCGCCCGCCGGGTGGAGGACCCGTTCCGCCGGCTCGCCGCCGCCGGGGTCACCGCCTGGCTGGTCGGCCAGGCCGTCATCAACATCGGCGGGGTCACCGGGCTGCTGCCGCTCACCGGCGTACCCCTGCCCTTCATCTCCGACGGCGGCAGCGCCCTCGTGGTGACGCTGGCCGCGGTCGGGATGCTCGCCTCCTTCGCCCGGGCCGAGCCGGACGCGGCCCGGGCCCTGCATGCCCGTCCGCCGGCCCGGTGGGTCCGACTAGTGTGGGCCCCGTTGCCGCCGCTTCCCGGCCGGCGCCGCCCGGCGTCGCCACCGGCGGACCGAGGGTCCGTGCCCCGGTCCCGCCCGCGACGGCAGGACGACCAGGCCGCGGCCCGCGGCGTCCGGTCCGACCGGACGCGCGCCGGCACGGCGAGCGAGAGGAGACGCTGATGGGTCCGCTGCGTTCGGTGGTGCTCTGCGGGGGCGGTACGGGTGGGCACATCTACCCACTGCTCGCCTTCGCCGACTGCCTGCGCCGACACGACCCGAGCGTCCGGATCACCTGCCTCGGCACACCGAAAGGGCTGGAGAACGAGCTGATCCCGCCGGCCGGCTACGACCTGCGCCAGATCCCGGCCTACCAGCTGCCCCGCTCGGTCAACATGAGCCTGGTGCGCACGCCGGACCGGATGTGGAAGGCGGCCCGCGCGGCGGGCAAGGTGCTCGACGAGGTGCGGGCCGACGTCGTGATCGGCTTCGGCGGGTACGTCTCGGTCCCCGGCTACCTGGCCGCGTGGCGGCGCGAGCTGCCCATCGTCATCCATGAGGTGAACGTGCCGCCGGGCGTGGCCAACCGGCTCGGGATGAAGTTCACCAAGAACGTCGCGGTCGGCTTCCCGCACCAGCCGGCGCAGGCCGAGTCGCTGCGCGACGCCCGGGTGGTCGGGGTGCCGCTGCGCCGGGGCATCGCCGGGCTGGACCGGGCCGCCGTGCGCAACGCCGCCCGCGCCCACTTCGGGCTCCGCCCCGACCTGCCCGTGCTCTTCGTGGCCGGCGGCTCGCAGGGCGCCCGCTCGATCAACCTGGCGGTCTCCGGGGCCGCCAAGGAGCTGGCCCGCAACGGCGTGCAGGTGCTGCACGTGATCGGCGCCCGCAACGAGCCGGTCTCCGTCCCCACCGACCTGCCGGTGCCGTACGTGACCCTGCCCTACCTGTCCGAGATGGAGCTGGGCTACGCGGCCGCCGACCTGATGCTGGGCCGGGGCGGCGCCATGACCTGCGCCGAGGTGGCCGCCATCGGCCTGCCCACCATCTACGTGCCGTACCCGCACAGCAACCAGGAACAGAAGCGCAACGCCCTGCCCGTGGTGGAGGCCGGCGGCGGGCTGCTCGTCGACGACGCCGAGGTCACCCCGGCCTGGGTGGAGCGCACGGTGATCCCGCTGGTCCGCGACCCGCAGCGGCTCGCCGCGATGGGCGCCGCCGCGGCCGCGTACGGCCGGCGCGACGGCGACGTGGCCCTGCTGAACTTCGTCTACGAGGCGGTGTCCCGCTGATGTGGGGCGCCGCGACCGGAAGGTACGTCTCATGAACACCGCGCAGTTCACCCCCGCCGGCACGATGACCGCGGAGGACCTGGGCCGGATCCACCTGATCGGGGTGGGCGGCGTCGGCATGAGCGGCCTGGCCCGGCTCTTCCTCACCCGGGGCCTGCCGGTCTCCGGCAGCGAGCTGCGGGAGTGGCCCTCCCTGGCCGGCCTGCGGGCGCTGGGCGGCACCATCCACATGAGCCACGAGGCGACCAACCTCGACGGCGTGGACACGGTGGTCTACTCCTCGGCCATCCCGCAGGACCACCTGGAGATGGTCGAGGCGCGCCGGCGCGGGCTGCGGGTGCTGCACCGCTCCGAGGCCCTGGCCGCCGCGATGACCGGCCGCCGGACCGTGGCGGTCGCCGGCACCCACGGCAAGACCACCACGACCTCGATGGTCACCATGGTGCTCCAGCAGGCCGGCGCCGACCCGTCCTTCGTGATCGGTGGCGAGATCTCCGAGGTCGGCTCGGGCGCGCACCACGGCACGGGTGAGTACTTCGTGGTCGAGGCGGACGAGAGCGACCGCTCGTTCCTCATCTACCGCCCGTACGTGTCGATCATCACGAACGTCGAGGCGGACCACCTCAACACCTACGGCGACCTGGCCAACCTGGAGGCGACCTTCGCCGAGTTCGCCCGGCTCACCGACCCGGAGGGCTTCATCGTCACCTGCGCCGACGACCCGGGCGGGCGGCGGCTGGCCGAGACGCTGCGGGCCGAGGGGCGCCGGGTCTGGACGTACGGCGAGTCCGCCGACGCCGACCTGAAGCTCAGCGAGATGGCCTCCTCGGCGCAGGGGGTGCGCTACCTGGCCGAGATCGAGGGCCGGTCGCTGGGCGAGATCCGGCTCCCGGTGCCGGGCCGGCACATGGGACTCAACAGCGCCTCCGCGGTGCTCGCCGCGTACCTGCTGGAGCTGCCGATCACGGCGGCGGAGGCCGCGCTCGGCGCGTTCCCCGGCGTGCGGCGGCGCTTCGAGCGCAAGGGCGTCGCCGACGGCGTGCTGGTCTACGACGAGTACGCCTACCACCCGACCTCCATGACGCTGGCCCTGCAGACGCTGCGGGAGGTGGCCGGCGAGGGCCGGCTCATCGTGGTGTTCCAGCCCTACCGGCTGTACCGCACCCGCGACCTCCAGGCGGAGATCGCCGCCGCTCTCGGCATCGCCGACGAGCTGGTGCTGCTGGAGGTCTTCGGCCCAGGCGAGCTGCGCCAGCCCGGCGAGGGCTCGGCCGCGCTGCTGCAGGTGGTGCCGCTGCCGGCGGACCGGAAGGTCTTCGTCGAGGCGTGGGACGACGTGCCGGCCGAGGTGGCCCGCCGGGCCCGGCCGGGCGACGTGGTGGTGACCATGGGCGCGCCGCCGATCTCGCTGATGGGCGACCAGCTGCTCGACGCCCTGCTGGCCCGGAGCGCTGACGCCGCGGCGATCGGCACCGGCGTCGACCCGGACGGCGCGGCGGCCACGGCCGGATGAGCCCCGGCCCGGCCCGTGGCCGCACCCCCGGCCAGGACGGCGGGGCCGGCCGGCGCAGCCCGGCCCGCCGGTGGCAGCTGGTCCGGGCGAGCGCGGACGCCGTACCCCCGTCCACCCGGCGTTTCATGGCCCGGGCCCGGCAGCGGCGGATGCGCGCGGCGCTGCCCTGGGCGGTCGCCGCCGCCGTGCTGGCGATCGCCGGGCTGGTCGCCTGGACCGTGCTGGGCACCGGCCTGTTCGGTGTCCGGGAGGTACGGGTGGTCGGCGCGACGCTGGTCACCCCGGTCGAGGTGCGCGACGCCGCGGCCGTGCCGGACGACGCTCCGCTGGCCCGGGTGGACCTGGCCGCGACCGCCCGCCGGGTGGGCACGCTCGCCGCGGTGGAGCGGGCCACGGTGGAGCGGGACTGGCCGGGCGCCCTGGTGATCCGGGTGGTGGAGCGGTCCCCGGTGGCCGCGGTGCCGCAGGGCGAGCGCTGGGCGGTCGTGGACCGGGCCGGCGTGGTCTTCCAGAACCTGGACCAGGCGCCCGCCGGGCTGCCGGTCGTCCGGGTCGGCAGGCCGGCTCCCGACGATCCCGGCACCCGCGCCGGGCTGGCCGTGCTCGCCGCGCTCAGCCCGCAGCTGCGCGCCGAGCTGGTCGCGGTGGACGTGGCCGGGCTGGCCCGGATCACCCTGCTGCTGCGCGAGGACCGGAAGGTGGTCTGGGGCGACGCGACCCGCAGCGGGGACAAGTCCAAGGTGGCCACCGCCCTGCTGGGTCGGAAGGCCGACACGATCGACGTCAGCGCTCCGGACGTGGTCACCTTCCAGTGATCTGCCGGTCGGCCGACGTGAGCCGGCCCGCTCCCCGGGCGACACGCCGGAAAGGTCCTTGGCTCAGCGCGCGGCGGCGCATACGTTGCCCCGAAGAGATCAGTGGTTGACATAGCTCTAAGCCTCTAGTAGAGGGTGAGGGTTTCAGCCGTCGGAATCGCCGGGGAATGCTCTGCCGCTGGTCTTGGCCAAGCCGTGTGGGGTCGGCCCATGCCAATCTCGAAGGGAAAGGACCGGAGATGACACCTCCGCACAACTACCTGGCGGTCATCAAGGTCGTCGGCATCGGGGGCGGTGGCGTGAACGCCGTCAACCGGATGATCGAGGTTGGGCTCAAGGGCGTCGAGTTCATCGCGATCAACACCGACGCGCAGGCGTTGCTCATGAGCGACGCCGACGTCAAGCTCGACGTCGGCCGGGAGTTGACCCGCGGCCTGGGCGCCGGCGCCAATCCGGACGTCGGCAAGAACGCCGCCGAGGACCACCGCGACGAGATCGAGGAGGTGCTCAAGGGCGCCGACATGGTCTTCGTGACCTGCGGTGAGGGCGGCGGCACCGGCACCGGCGGCGCGCCGGTGGTGGCCAACATCGCGCGCAAGCTCGGCGCGCTCACCATCGGCGTGGTCACCCGGCCGTTCTCCTTCGAGGGCAAGCGCCGTCAGGTGCAGGCCGAGTCGGGCATCGAGGAGCTGCGCAACCAGTGCGACACGCTCATCGTGATCCCCAACGACCGGCTGCTCGCGCTCGGTGACCGCAACATCTCCATGATGGACGCCTTCCGCACGGCGGACCAGGTGCTCCTCTCCGGTGTCCAGGGCATCACCGACCTGATCACCACGCCGGGTCTGATCAACCTGGACTTCGCCGACGTGAAGAGCGTCATGAGCGGCGCGGGCAGCGCGCTCATGGGCATCGGCAGCGCCCGCGGCGAGAACCGCGCCGTGGAGGCGGCCGAGGCGGCCATCTCCAGCCCGCTGCTGGAGCAGAGCATGGACGGCGCGCGGGGCGTGCTGCTCTCCATCGCCGGTGGCTCCGACCTGGGCCTGTTCGAGATCAACGACGCGGCCCAGCTGGTCACCGACGCGGCCCACCCGGACGCCAACATCATCTTCGGCGCGGTCATCGACGACGCGCTCGGCGACGAGGTGCGGGTGACCGTGATCGCGGCGGGCTTCGACGGGGGCGCGCCGGCCTACAAGGCGGTCGAGCCGTCCCGCAAGACCAACCAGAACCCGCCGACCCAGGCGAACGCTCCGGTGAGCCCGCCGGCCACCATGCCGGCCCCGCAGCAGTCGCCGCGCCGGGTGCTGTTCGACGACGTGGACGTGCCGGACTTCCTCAAGAACGGGTCCTGAGCCGCACCGATGACCGACTCACCGACCACGGTGCGACCCGACCGTCGCGCCGAGCTCGCGGCCGGCCTCGCCCGGGTCCGGTCCCGCATCGCCGACGCCTGCGCGGCGGCCGGGCGGGACCGGGGCGAGGTCACGCTGGTCGCGGTGACCAAGACCTACCCGGCGGCCGACGTGGTCGCGCTGGCCGGGCTCGGGGTGACCGACGTGGGGGAGAACCGCGACCAGGAGGCCGCACCGAAGGCCGCCGAGGCGGCCGCCGCCGGGGCGGCGCCGCGCTGGCACTTCATCGGCCAGCTCCAGCGCAACAAGGCCCGCTCGGTGGTCCGCTACGCCGACGTGGTCCAGTCGGTCGACAGCGTGCGGCTGGCCGCCGCCCTGGACGGCGCCGCGGCCGCCGCCCGGGACCGGCCGCTGGACGTGCTGGTGCAGGTGAGCGTCGACGGCGACCCCGCCCGTGGCGGGGCGCTGCCGGACGCGGCCGACCCCGACCGGGGGCTCGGTCCGGTGGCCGACGCGGTGGCCGCTGCCGGCGCGTTGCGGCTCGCCGGTCTGATGGCGGTCGCTCCGCTCGGCTGGGAGCCGGACCGGGCGTTCGCCCGGCTCGCCGAGGTGGCGGCGCGATTCCGCGCCGACCATCCCGGTGCGACGGTTCTCTCGGCGGGCATGAGCGGCGATCTGGAAATTGCGATCGGATACGGCGCGACACATGTCCGCGTCGGCAGCGCGTTGCTCGGAATGCGCCCCACGCTGCGGTAGCCTGACCGCGAAAGAAGCAAATTACAGCAGTGTTGTTCAGGAACGGCGTTCCCGTAGCCGGGGGCCGTGGCGAGCGGACCGCGAATCGCTCGCCAGGGGATTGCCGATCCGGTCCGGTGGGCATCGTTGTCCACTCGTGATCAAGCGACACGGCACGGGGGCGCGTGCCGCACGGCGGACGGAAGGGCGCGGGGATGGGTGCACTGCGCAAGGCGGGGGTCTGGCTCGGTCTCGTCGAGGAGGACGAGGAGCGGGCGTACGAGGACGGTGGCTACGACAAGGGTGGCTACCGCGAGTCGCGCTACCGGTCGAGCCGCTACGCGGAAGAGTTCGCCGACGACGAGGACGACGAGTCCGAGGAGCCGCCGGCGAGCCGGGGCCGGTCCGGTGACCGCGGCCGGCTGACCGAGCGCGCGTCGAGCCGCGCCGTCGACACCGACCGTGCCGAGGTGGAGCGGCCGGAGCGGACCGAGCGGTCCAGCGTCCGGTCGATCACCCGCTCCGGCGCGGGCGAGACCTCCGGCGCGCTGACCTACCACACCCGGGACAACCTCGCCCTGGCGCCGCAGGCCCAGCCGCGCGAGCGGGCCGTGGCGCCCGAGGACGAGCAGCGCTACCAGATCACCACGCTGCACCCGACCACCTACCGGGAGGCGCGCACCATCGGTGAGCACTTCCGCGACGGCGTGCCGGTGATCATCAACCTCACCGAGATGGACGAGGCGGATGCCCGCCGGCTTGTCGACTTCGCTGCCGGGCTCGCGTTCGGCCTGCGCGGTACGATCGAGCGCGTGACCAACCGGGTGTTCCTGCTCTCACCGGCCAACGTCCAGGTCACCGCGGAGGACAAGGCCAAGATCGCTGAGGGCGGCTTTTTCAGCCTGAGCTAGCCCGCACGACCGAGGGACGTCGCCTGCCGTGTTGTCGATCCTGTTCCAGGTGCTCTATCTGCTCCTGTATTTCTTCCTACTTGTGTTGTTGGCCCGATTTGTCCTCAGCGCTGTTCTGGCGTATGGACGCCGCTGGCAACCGGGCCGTGGAGCATCCGCGGGACTGGAAGTCGTGTGGAGCGTCACTGATCCGCCCCTGCGCGCGTTGAGGCGTGTGATCCCACCACTGCGAATTGGTACCGTGAGCATCGACCTGGCCTCCCTTGTGCTCCTGGTTATCCTGTTCGTGCTGATGGAGTTCGTGTTTAGGCGTCTGATCCTGGCCTTTGCCTGACCAGAGCGCTTTCGCGGCCGCAACTGACCCGAGGAGTTTCGATGCCGCTGACCCCGGCCGACGTCCACAACGTCGCCTTCAAAAAGCCGCCGATCGGCAAGCGGGGCTATGACGAGGAGGAGGTCGACGCCTTCCTGGACGAGGTCGAGCGCGAGCTCGCCCGTCTGATCGAGGAGAACAACGAGCTGCGCGCCCAGGTGGAGCGCGGCGGTCGGGGCGGGGCTCCCGCCGGCCCCGGCGGCGACGCCCGGCTCGCGGCGGAGCTCAACGACGTCAAGGCCCAGCTCGACCGGGTGCAGCGCGACAAGGCGGCCGCCGAGCAGGCGGCCCGGGCGATGCAGGCCGAGCTCGAGCAGGTCCGCGCCCAGGGTGGCCCGGCGACCTCCGCCGCCGCCGACGGCGAGCAGCAGGCGCTGCGGGTGCTCATGATGGCCCAGCGCACCGCCGACGACCACGTGTCCGACGCCCGGCGCGAGGCCGACCAGCTGCTCTCCGAGGCCCGTTCCAAGGCCGAGGAGGTCACCCGCGAGGCCCGCGCCAAGGCCGACGCGCTGGAGCGGGACGCCCGCCAGCGGCACCAGGAGGCCATGGGCGGCCTGGACGCCAAGCGCACCGCGCTGCAGAAGCACATCGAGGAGCTCAAGCAGTTCGAGCGCGAGTACCGCACCCGCCTCAAGGCGTACCTGGAGAGCCAGCTGCGTGACCTCGACGGTCGCGGCCAGGGCCTCGAGGTCGAGATGAACCGCTCCGAGGGCGCCCGTGCCGCCGGCGGCAGCAACGGCCTCGCCACGGCCGGCCTCGCCGGTTCCTACGGCGGCGGCCGCACGGGCTCGCTCGAGTCCGGCCGCTGATCCCGGCGTCGGTGGCCGTCCCCGCGGCGGCCACCGGCGACACAGACCGACACGACGCGGCCGGGGGTGAGCCGTGATAGCAGCCAGCATCCTTCTCATCCTCGTCGCGGTCGTGCTCCTGGTGGCCGGGTTGGCCGCCGGGTCCAGCCCGCTGCTGATCACCTCGATCGCGGTCAGCCTGCTGGCCGCCGTAGCCCTCGTCGCGTTCGCCCGCCAGGCGGCCGCCGCCCGGGCCACGGTGGGCCGGGAGACCGGACCGCGTCGCCGGACCGCACCGGCCGGCCCGTCCCTGGACGAGCCGGAGGTCCCGGTCCCGCACATCACATCGCCGGTCGGCGCCGGTGGACCCGGGTGGCGGCAACCACCCGGGCCACCGGTGGCCGACGTGGTCGACCCGCCGGCCGCCGCGTATGGGCCGCCGGCCGATCCGTTCGAGCCCGATCCGTTCGAGCCCGATCCGGTCGAGCCACCGGCCGAGCCCTACTCGCCACCGGCGCCGCGCGGCCCGTCCCGCGCCGAGGCGCCCGCCGACGCGCCGACGCCCACCTCGCCGGCGCCGGACGGCCCGTTCGAGGGCGACCCGCCGACCGAGTTCCTCACCGACGGTGAGGTCGCCCGGCTGGTCCGGCTCGACGGTGAGGTCCGGGTGGTCGACGGCCACCCCCGCTTCCACCTGCCCGGTTGCCCCCAGTTGGTGGGCCGGGCCGACGAGCCGCTGCCGGTCGCCGAGGCGGTCGGGCTGGGCTTCACCCCGTGCGGCCGCTGCGCGCCGGCCACCACGCTGCTGGCCGAGGCCCGGCCGCGCTGATCATGGTGACCATGGACGACACGCTCACCATCGCCGTACGCGTGAAGCCCGGCGTCTCGCGGGCCCGGGTCGGCGGCCGGTTCGACGGGCCGCACGGCCCCGCCCTCGTCGTCGCGGTGAACGCGCCCGCGGTGGATGGCCGCGCCACCGAGGCGGCCCGCCGCGCCCTGGCCGAGGCGCTCGGCGTCCGGCCGGCGGCGGTCTCCCTGCGGTCCGGCGCGGCCAGCCGGGACAAGCTCTTCCTGGTCGAGCACCCGGCCCCCGGGCTGCCCGACGTGCTCCGGCGGCTCCGCGACGGATCGGCCGGGTGACGCGGCTGCGGACCGGCCGCGGATGACGCCGGGGCTCGATGTCGCGCTGCTGGTCGGCGCCGCCGTCCTGCTGGTCGCGGTGGGCGCGGTGCGTTTCTCGACCCGGCTCGGCGTGCCGAGCCTCCTCGCCTACCTGGCGCTCGGGGTGGCCATCGGCGAGGCCGGCCTGGGCATCCGCTTCGACGACGTCGAGCTGACCCGGGTGCTCGGCTTCTGCGCGCTCATCGTGATCATCGCGGAGGGCGGGTTGAGTGCCCGGTGGAGCACCCTGCGGCCGGTGCTCGGCCTGGCCGCCGCGCTCTCGACGGTCGGCGTGGTGGTCAGCATCCTGGTCGTCGGCGTGGTGGTCCACCTGCTGCTCGGCCTGGACTGGCGGCTGGCGCTGCTCTACGGCGCGGTGCTCTCCTCCACCGACGCGGCGGCCGTCTTCGCCACCCTGCGCCGGCTGCGCCTGCCGCCCCGGCTGGTGGCCACCCTGGAGGCCGAGTCCGGGATCAACGACGCGCCGGTCGTCATCCTGGTGCTGCTGCTGTCCCGGGCGGGGGCGGAGGCCGCCCACCCGTGGTGGTACGAGGTGTTCCTGGTCGGCTACGAGCTGGGCGTCGGCGCGGCGGTCGGGGTGGCCGCCGGGATCGCCGGCCGGTACGCGCTGCGCCGGGCCGCCCTGCCGTCCGCCGGCCTCTACCCGATCGCGGTGGTCGGCTTCACGGTGCTGGCGTACGCCGCCGGCTCGGTGCTGCACGCCTCGGGCTTCCTGGCCGTCTACGTGGCCGGTGTGCTGCTGGGCAACGCGCGGCTGCCGCACCGGCAGGCCATCCTGGGCTTCGCCGACGGGCTGGCCTGGCTGGCCCAGATCGGTCTGTTCGTGCTGCTCGGCCTGCTGGTGTCGCCGAGCCGGCTGGACGCGGCGGTGCTGCCGGCGGTGGTCACCGGGCTGGCTCTGCTGCTGCTGGCCCGCCCGCTGTCGGTGGCGGTCTCCGCGCTGCCGTTCCGGTTCGCGCTGCGCGAGCAGCTCTTCCTCTCCTGGGCCGGGCTGCGCGGCGCGGTGCCGATCGTGCTGGCCACCATTCCGCTCTCGCTGCGGGTCCCGGGCGCCGACCGGCTCTTCGACGCGGTCTTCGTGCTCGTGGTGATCTTCACGCTGCTCCAGGCCGGCACCCTGGCGCCGGCGGCCCGCCGGCTCGGGGTGACCGCGCCCGCCGAGGCCACGGAGATCCTGCTGGAGACGGCGCCGCTGGAGCGGATGCGGGCCGACCTGCTCCAGCTGGAGGTGCCACCGGGCTCCCGGATGGGCGGGGTGCACGTGGACGAGCTGCGGCTGCCGGTGGGCGCCTCGGTGACGCTGGTGCTGCGCGACGGGGTGGGCTTCGTGCCCGGCCCGGACACCCGGTTGAAGGTCGGCGACAGCCTGCTCATCGTGGCCACCGCGGAGGTGCGGGACGAGGCGGAGCGGCGGCTGCGGGCGGTGAGCCGGCGCGGTCGGCTGGCCCGGTGGTTTGGCGAGTACGGCGAGGACCGGACCAGCTGATCTGCTAGCGTTCCCTTTGCCCCGATTGGTGGCAGTTTGGGGCTGAATCGCGGTGCGACGGTGCGGCACGTTGTCGGACGCCTGTACGTTCCGTATTCTTGCCACCCTCCGGAGTGCGCGGCCCTGTCGCCGTGCGCCCGTTCTGTACATGGGGGACGCCCGTTGCCGGCGACCCCCGCCCACGCACGCTGACCGCCGCGGCACGCGGCTGAGGGAGCTGACGATGGCGAAGCCAGCCGACACCAGGACCGCCGGTCGCAAACCGGTGGCGAAGGCCACCCGCAGCGCGGCGGAGACCGAGAAGATCCGGGCCGCCCTGGCGGCACGGCGGGACGAGCTCAACGCCGAGTACGATCAGACGCTGAGCGAGATCACCGAGCTGCAGCGCGACCGGCTGACCGACTCGGCCGGGGACGACCAGGCCGACACGGGCACCAAGACGTTCGAGCGCGAGCAGGAGATCTCACTCGCCAACAGCATCAAGGAACGGATCACGCAGGTCGAGCGCGCGCTGGAGCGTCTCGACGAGGGTGGCTACGGCTGGTGTGAGCGGTGCGGCAACCCGATCCCGGTGGAGCGGCTCGCCGCCTTCCCGTCGGCCACCCTCTGCGTGAGCTGCAAGCAGCTGGAGGAGCGGCGCTGACGTCCGTTCCCCAGCGGCCGAACGGCAGACGGTGACCGCCACCGTCGCAAGCGTCGATGGGGAGCAGATGACCGCAGCACCGCCCGCCGGGTCCGGCACCACCGAGTCGGGCGCCGGCACGCCCCGCCGCAAGGCGGCCGGCCTGCTGCTCGGCGTGGCCCTGGCCTCCCTCGTCGCCGACCTGGTCACCAAGCAGCTCGCCCTCTCGGAGCTCACCGGGCGCGGCCCGGTGTCGCTGCTCGGCGGGGCGGTCTACCTGAGCCTGACCCGCAACAGCGGCGCCGCGTGGAGCATCGGCTCCGACCACACCTGGGTCTTCCCGCTGATCACCATCGGCGTGATCGCCTGGATCGGATGGATGGCGCTGCGGCTACGGTCGCTGCCCTGGGCCGTGTCGCTCGGGCTGGTGCTCGGCGGGGCGCTGGGCAACCTCACCGACCGCGTCTTCCGCGCCCCCGGGCACTTCGTCGGCCACGTGGTCGACATGATCAGCCTCTTCGACCCGTACGGGCAGGTCTGGCCGGTGTTCAACCTGGCCGACAGCTCACTCGTCTGCGGCGTGCTGCTGGCCGTGTTCCTGGAGCTGACCGGCCGGCAGCGGGACGGTTCCCGGGCCACCGCCGCGCGGTCCGGCGACGAGACCCCCGCCGAGCAGCGGGAGCGCGCGTGACCTCCGCCTTCGCCGCCGGCGGCGACCACCGCTCCCTGCCCGTACCGGACGGGCTCGACGGCATGCGCCTGGACCAGGCCGTCTCCCGGCTCTTCGGGCTGTCCCGGACGGCCGCCGCCGCGCTGGTCGACGCCGGGGACGCGCTGGTCGACGGCACCGCCCGGCCCAACTCGCACAAGGTCAAGGCGGGCTCCTGGCTGGAGGTCACGCTGCCCGCGCCGGCCGCACCGCCGACCGTGGTGCCGCAGGCCGTGCCCGGCCTCACCGTGGTCTACGCCGACGACGACATCGTGGTGGTGGACAAGCCGGTGGGGGTGGCCGCCCACCCCAGCCCGGGCTGGACCGGCCCGACCGTGATCGGCGGGTTGGCCGGGATCGGCCACCGGATCTCCACCAGCGGCGCCGCCGAGCGGCAGGGCGTGGTGCACCGGCTCGACGTGGGCACCACCGGCGTCATGGTGGTGGCCAAGAGCGAGCAGGCGTACACCGCGTTGAAGCGGGCGTTCAAGTACCGCGAGGTGGAGAAGCGCTACCACGCCGTGGTGCAGGGCCACCCGGACCCGCTGCGCGGCACCATCGACGCGCCGATCGACCGGCACCCGCACCACGACTACCGGTGGGCGGTGGTCTCCGGCGGCAAGCCCAGCATCACCCACTACGACACCCTCGAGGCGTTCCCCTCGGCCAGCCTGCTCGACGTGCGGCTGGAGACCGGGCGTACCCACCAGATCCGGGTGCACTTCTCCACGCTGCGGCACCCCTGCGTGGGCGACCTCACCTACGGCGCCGACCCGACGCTGTCCGCCCGGCTCGGGCTGAGCCGGCAGTGGCTGCACGCCCGCTCGCTGAGCTTCGCGCACCCGCGCACCGGCGACGAGGTCACCTTCGTCAGCGAGTACCCGGACGACCTGGCCCGGGCGCTGGAGATCCTCCGCGACTGACCCGCCGATGAGCACCGACACCGGGCCGCCGCGGCGGTCGCGCTCCGCCGCGCTCACCTGGCTCGCCCTGGCCTGCGCGCTGGTGGTGCTGCTGGTCGCCGTCGCGCAGCGGCGGGACGAGCCCGTGGGGGACCGTACGGTGGGCGAGGTGACCCGGGTCGGGGTGGCCGACGGGGACTCCGTCCCGGCCTACCTGCGGGCCGCCGGCAGCGAACTCGCCCGGCTCGACGCCCCGGCGCCCGGCGGCTACGCCCTCGTGTCGTTCGCCGCGTACCTGACGCCGGCGCAGGTGGCCACCGCGCTGGGCGAGGCCCCGGTCTCCGCCGTGCTGGCGCGGGTGCCGGTGCCCGGGCGGCAGACCGAGATCGTGCGGATCGCCGCGATGCGCGTCCCGGGCGACGTGGTCGCCGGGATGGCCGAGGTGGCCGGGCGCAAGGACCGGGAGGCCGCCGACTACCGGGCCCGCGCCGCCGCCCCGGCGGCCACCGCCGATCCCGAGCTGCGCCGGGTGTACGACACCGGGGCCGTTGTGGCGGCGCGGGAGGCGGCCGGCTACCGGGCGGCCTGCGCCTGCGTCTACGCCGCCGTGGTCCGGGACGCCCCGGACGCCCTGCGGGCGCTGGCCGCCCGGTCCGGCGTCCGCGCGGTCGACCCCGCCCCCGAGGTGACCCGGCTGGACCGTACGGTGTTCACGCCACCGTTGCCGGAGCAGCGGGACGTGGTGCGGCCGCCGGCCGACACCGGGCTCGCGTCGAGCGCCGGTATGGCCGATTCGTCGGAATCCGCACCGACGGTGACCGGATCCTCACCGGCCGCCGGCCGGCCCGCCACCGGGGCGGGACCGCCGAATCCCGCTCCCACCTCCTGAGATGTGCAGGTGGGCGGCCCCGTACCCGGCGGGGCGGTGAGGAGAGGCACCGGGGGATGTGCGCACCGGGGTGTGGTCCGAATAGGGTTTCGTTCGTAGCCTGTCAGGCGGAGATCGATGGGCTGGGGGAGGGGCGAGGCCTTGGACGGCAGCGAAACCGGTTGGGGTCGGCAGGCTGAGCCGGCACCACGGTGGCGGGCGCTGCTCGACCGGGCCCGGCTCGGTGGTCGCGGCGCGGAGCACCCCGACCCGGACCACCGCACCGACGAACCCCCACCGCCGGCACCGGATCCGCTGCCCCGGCGCGCCGCCGGCAGCGGCTGGACGGGCCGGGCACAGGCCGTCGCCCGCCCCGCCGACGGGTCGTTCGACGCCGAGCCGGCCTACCGCGTCGAGGCGACCTACCGGGTGGAGCCGGCCTACCGGGCCGACCCGCGCCACGGCGGCGAGCCGGCCTACCGGGCGGAGCCCGCGTACCGCGCCGAGCCGGAGCCACGGGCCGAACCGTCCTGGCGGGCCGAGCCGGTCCGCCCGCCGGAGCCGGGCTATCCCGAGCCGCAGGCGCGCGGCCGGGGCACCGCCTCGGTCGAGTCCCGGTACTCCCTGCTCGACAGCGGCTACCAGCCCGACCCGCCCCCGGCGGAGTCCCGCTACGCGCTGCTCGACCGCGGCCGCTACCGGCCGGAGCCCCACCCCGCCCCCGAGCCGGCCCCACCCGCCGTCCCCACCTATCCGGCCCAGCCCGAGGCTTACCCGGCGCAGGCCGAGAGTTACCCGCCCCGGATCGAGCCGGCCCGGAATGAGCCGGCGCGGATCGAGCCGGCCCGTGTGGAGTGGCGCGCACCGGCACCGGACGCCGAGCTGGAGCGGGCCGCCGGGGTGCTGCGCCGCGAGCTGGGCGGGCCCCGGGTGCTCGCCTTCGCCAATCCCAAGGGCGGGGTGCACAAGACCACCGCCACGGTGCTCGCCGCGGCCACCGTGGGCAGCGTGCGCGGGCGCGGGGTGCTGGCCTGGGACGACAACGAGCTGCGGGGCACCCTCGGCCTGCGCGCCGGCAGCGCCCGGCACGCCCGCACCATCCGGCACCTGATCCACGACCTCGCGCAGATCGAGATCCTGGAGGACGCCACTCTCCTGGAGCACCTCGACGACTACCTGCGGCACGCCTCCGACGGCTCCTACGACGTGCTGGCCGGCGAGGAGAGCCCGCGCTTCGCCCAGCGGCTGGACCAGTTCACCGTCAAGCGGGTGCTGGAGCTGCTGCGCCGCACCCACGACGTGGTCTGCGTGGACACCGGCAACAACGTGGAGAGCCCCAACTGGCGCACCGTCATGCAGGCCGCCGACCAGCTCGTGGTGACCACCGTGCCCCGGGAGGACGCCGCCTTCAGCGCGGACTGGATGCTCGACCTGCTGCACGAGGAGGGCATGGGCGAGCTGGCCGACAACGCGGTCACCCTCATCTCCTGCCCCACCCCGGGCCGCACCGCGCTCCAGGACGACCTGGAACGGCACTTCGCCACCCGGACCCGGGCGGTGGCCGTGGTGCCGTACGACCCGGCGCTGGAGACCGGCTCCTCGATCGAATATCACCAGCTCCAGGCGGAGACGCGGCAGGGCTGGCTCAAGGCGGCCTCGGTGATGCTGGAACCGTTCGCCCGCTGACCGCCACCGCCGCCCCGCGCCGCCCCCTCGCCTGAGAGGATCACCGGGTGAGTCCGGACACCCCTGATTCCGAGCGGGCCGCCGAGGGTCCCGGCGCGCCCGGCGACGTCGCCCGCCCGCCCGCCGGTGCGGGCAGCTCCCCGCGCCCCGACCGGCCGACCAACTCCGCCCCGCCCGACGGGTCCCCCGGCGAGGGTGCGTCGCCCGGCCCGTCCCCGGCCACCCGTGCGGCGCCGGACCGGGCCCCGGTCGAGGGGGAGGCGCCCGCCTGGCCCGGCGGCCTGCCGGTGCCCGCGGGCACCCCGGTCACCGCGCCCGGCGCGGATCCGCTCGCCGGCTACCCCGGCGTCGTCGGAGCTGTGCCCGGTGCGCCCTCCGCCACCCGCCGGTCCGGGGGCCGAGCCGTCGCGGTCGCCCTCGGCGCGGCGCTGCTGCTGACCGTGCTCGGCGCGCCCCTGGGTGTGCTCTGGGCGCTGGTGGCACCCGGCACGCCGGTGCAGATGACCCCCGACGGCGCCGTCTACGCCACGCCCCAACCGGAGCAGCCGATCGCCGCGGACGGCTGGTTCAGCCTGCTCGGGCTCGGCTTCGGGGTGCTCGCCGCGATCGCCCTCTGGGTGGTGCTGCGCCGCCGGCGCGGGCCGGTCGGCCTGGTCGCCGGGGCGCTCGGCGGGCTCGGCGCGGCGGTCGTGGCGTGGCAGGTCGGCCGCCGGATCGGGCTCGGCACCTACCAGCGGCTGCTGGACACCGCGCCGCCCGGGACCGACTTCACCAAGCCGGCCGACCTGCGTGCCGGCGGGATCGACTGGTACGGCCCGCTGCCCGTCCCGCACGGCAACCTGCTGCTGGCGGCGTTCGGCGCCGCCGTGACGTACACCCTGCTGGCCGGCTGGTCGCGGTGGCCCTCGCTGCGGCCGGAGCCGGAGTGGGACGGCGGCTGGGCGCCCGGCGGGCCGGGGATCAGTTCGGCGCCGGGGGACCAGCCAGCTCGCTGAGCGGCACCGGGACGGCCCGGACCTCGCGCAGCAGGGAGGTCTCCCGGTTGAGCAGCCGCAGCTCGGCCCGGAGCCGCCCGGCGGTGTCGTCGATGGCGAGCAGCCGCTGCCGGTCGTCGACGGTCAGCGCCGCGGTCGCGGCGACCAGGTGCGAGAGCACCGTCGGATCCTCGGGCAGCTGCTCGGAGATCTCCTGCGGGTCCGGGCGGACCAGGCCCAGATATTGCCGGAAGACCGAGATGACCCGGGCGGCCAGCAGGTCGGCGACCTCGTCCGTGCCGGCCGGCTCCGGCAGCCACTCCACCTCGGCGGTCAGGTAGGGCGCGGCGGCGTCGTCGACCTCGGCGACGCGGAACCGCCGCCGCCCCACGGTGACGATGTCGAACCCGCCGTCGGCCAGCTCGGTGACCTGCCGCAGCTCGGCGGTGCAGCCCACCTCGTGCAGGGTGACCTCGCCGCCGGTGGGGGCCGGCCGGCCCGGCGGCCCGGCCGTCGCGACCTCCCAGCCGCTCTGGATCGCCACCACCCCGAACTCGCGCGGCGCGCCCTCGGGCAGCCCGACCAGGTGGCGCACCAGTGCCCGGTAACGCTCCTCGAAGATGTGCAGCGGGAGGACCAGCCCCGGGAAGAGGACCGTCCCGAGCGGGAAAACCGGCAGCCGTGCGGTCACGTGATCGAGACTATCCCGATCGCGTCCCGGCGGCGTGTCCCGCCTCACCGTCCCGGCGTACGGGCGGCTCCGGTCCGCCCGCGGGGCGGCAGCCTAGACTCGCAAGGGTGTTGAATCGGATCGACCTGCGCGGCGGGGCCCGTGACCCGCGCCGCCTGCTGCCCCGTGCCCAACTCGACGTGTCCGTGGCCGTCGAGCGGATCCGCCCCCTCGTGGAGGCGGTCCGGGAGCATGGGTACCCGGCGATCCGCGAGGCGAGCGAACGGTTCGACGGCGTCTCCCCGGAGCACCTGCGGGTGCCCGTCGACGTGATCCGCGCCGCCGAGGGCACCCTCGACCCGCAGGTCCGGGCCGCGCTGCTGGAGTCGATCACCCGGGCCCGCAAGGTCCACGCCGACCAGCGCCGCGCCGACCACACCACCCAGGTCGTGCCGGGCGGCACGGTCACCGAGCGCTGGGTGCCGGTCGACCGGGTGGGGCTCTACGTCCCCGGCGGCCTGGCCATGTACCCGTCGACCGTGGTCATGAACGTCGTCCCTGCCCAGGCGGCCGGGGTCCGCTCGCTGGTGGTGGTCAGCCCGCCGCAGAAGGAGAACGGCGGCCTGCCCGACCAGCGGGTCCTCGCCGCCTGCGCCCTGCTCGGCGTCGACGAGGTCTACGCGGTCGGCGGCGCCCAGGCCGTGGCCATGCTGGCGTACGGCGCGGCCGTCGACCCGGCGGGCGCCGAGCGCTGCGAGCCGGTCGACATGATCACCGGTCCCGGCAACATCTGGGTCACCGCCGCGAAGCGGCTGCTGCGCGGCGTGGTCGGCATCGACGCCGAGGCCGGGCCCACCGAGATCGCCATCCTGGCCGACGACACCGCCGACCCGGCGCACGTCGCCGCCGACCTGATCAGCCAGGCCGAGCACGACCCCCTCGCGGCCAGCGTGCTGGTCACCCCGTCGCCGGCGCTCGCCGACGCGGTCGACGCCGAGCTGGCCCGGCAGGTGCCGGCCGCCAAGCACGCCGAGCGGATCGGCACCGCGCTGCGCGGCGAGCAGAGCGGGGTCGTCCTCGTCGACGACCTGGAGGCCGGGCTGCGGGTGGTCGACGCGTACGCGGCCGAGCACCTGGAGATCCAGACGGTCGACGCCCGCGAGTGGGCGCTGCGGGTGCGCAACGCCGGCGCGATCTTCGTGGGCGCCTGGTCGCCGGTGTCGCTCGGCGACTACTGCGCCGGTTCCAACCACGTGCTGCCCACCGGCGGCTGCGCCCGGCACTCCTCCGGCCTGTCCGTGCAGTCCTTCCTGCGCGGCGTCCACCTCGTGGAGTACACCCGGGACGCGCTGCGCGACGTGGCCCCGCACGTGGTCACCCTGGCCGGCGTCGAGGACCTGCCGGCGCACGGCCAGGCGGTCAGCGCACGCTTCCCGGGGGAGACCCCGTGACCACCCTCGACGACCTGCCGATCCGCGACGACCTGCGGGGCCTCACGCCATACGGGGCGCCGCAGCTCGACGTCCCGGTGCGGCTGAACACCAACGAGAACTCCTACCCGGTGCCCGAGCCGGTGGTGGAGGCGATCGGCAAGGCCCTCTCCGCCGAGCTGCGCGACCTCAACCGCTACCCGGACCGGGACGCCGTGGCGCTGCGCGCCGACCTCGCGGAGTACCTGGGCCACGGGCTCACCGCCGACCAGGTGTGGGCGGCCAACGGCTCCAACGAGATCCAGCAGCAGCTGCTCCAGGCGTTCGGCGGCCCCGGGCGCACCGCGCTCGGCTTCACCCCGGCGTACTCGATGCACCCGCTGCTGGCCCTCGGCACCGGCACCGGCTGGATCCCGGGGGCCCGCGACGCGGACTTCGGGCTGACCGTGGCCGACGCGGTCGCCCAGGTCCGGGCGCACCGGCCCGACCTGGTCTTCCTCTGCTCGCCGAACAACCCGACCGGCACGGCGCTCGACCCGGCCGTGGTCGCCGCCGTGCTGGCCGAGGCGCCGGGCATGGTGGTCGTGGACGAGGCGTACGCCGAGTTCGCCCGGCCCGGCACGGTCAGCGCGCTCGCCGTGCTGCCCGGGCACCCCCGGCTGGTCGTCACCCGCACCATGAGCAAGGCGTTCGGCTTCGCCGGCGGCCGGCTCGGCTACCTGGCCGCCGACCCGGCCGTGGTGCAGGCGGTGCAGCTGGTCCGGTTGCCGTACCACCTCTCGGCGCTCACCCAGGCCGCCGCCCGCGCGGCGCTGGCCCACCGCGACGCCCTGCTGGGCACGGTGGCCGCGATCATGCGGCAGCGCGACCGGATCGTCGCCGAGCTGCGCGCCCGCGGGCACCGGGTGGCCGACAGCGACGCCAACTTCGTGCTCTTCGAGGTCGGCGGCGACCGACAACTCCGGCTCGGCGCGTCTGACGCCGAGCCCCGACCCGGAGCCGTCGACCAAGCCGCCGCCTGGCGCACGCTGCTCGCCGCCGGCGTGCTGGTCCGCGACGTCGGCCTGCCCGGCTGGCTGCGGGTCACCGCCGGCACCCCCGCCGAGACCGACGCCTTCTTGTCTGCAATGGAGGAGCTGTAGTGGGAGCGCGAGGAGCGAGCTTGCGAGCCCCGCAGTCGCGACCGAAAGGCGAGCAATGAGTCGGACCGCCCGGGTGGAGCGGATCACCAAGGAGACCAAGGTCCTCGTCGAGATCGACCTCGACGGCACCGGCAAGGCCGACATCGAGACCGGCGTCGGCTTCTACGACCACATGCTCAACCAGATCGCCCGGCACGGCGGCTTCGACCTGACCGTGCACACCGTCGGTGACCTGGAGATCGACGCCCACCACACCATGGAGGACACCGCGCTCGCCCTGGGCGCCGCGTTCGACCAGGCGCTGGGGGACAAGGCCGGCATCCGGCGGTACGGGTCGGCCACCGTTCCCATGGACGAGGTGCTGGTCCGGGCCGCCGTCGACCTCTCCGGCCGGCCGTACGTGGTGCACGACGAGCCGGCGCTCGCGCCGTACATCGGGCCGGTCTACCCGACCAGCATGACCCGGCACATCTGGGAGTCCTTCGGCCAGGCCGCCCGGGTCACCCTGCACGTGGACGTGCTGCGCGCGGCCCGACCGGGCGGCAACCCGGACGCCCACCACGTGGTCGAGGCCCAGTTCAAGGCGGTCTCCCGGGCCCTGCGCGAGGCCACCTCGATCGACCCGCGCGCCGCGGGCGCGATCCCCAGCACGAAGGGTGCCCTCTGATGAGCGCGAGGAACGCAGCGCAGCGGAGTACGGCAGTCGTGAATGAAGGGCGGCTCTGATGGGGCGGGCGCTGCCGACGTTGCTGCTGATCCTGGCCGGGGTGCTGGTCGGTGGGACCTGGTCGCTCTACAAGCAGGGCGCCGCCCGCGGCGCCGTGGTGATCACCGGCCTGCTGGCCGTGCTGGCCACCGCCGGCGGGCTGCTCTGGCTGCTGCCGGGGGAGAGCTGATGAGCGGGCGCTGCGGAGTGCCGTCGTGACCAGGCGGGTGGTGGTGCTCGACTACGGGTCGGGCAACCTGCGGTCGGCCGAGCGGGCCCTCGCGCGGGTCGGGGCGGACGTCACCGTCACCGCCGACCTGACCGCGGCCGCCGAGGCCGAGGGCCTCGTGGTGCCGGGCGTCGGCGCGTTCGCCGCGTGCATGGCGGGCATCGAGGCGCTGGGCGCCGGTCCGGTCATCGCCGAGCGGGTCGCCGCCGGCCGTCCGGTGCTCGGCATCTGCGTGGGGATGCAGGTGCTCTTCGAGCACGGTGACGAGCACGGCGTGGTCACCAAGGGGCTCGGGCTGCTGCCCGGCGGGGTGACCAGGCTGCCCGCGCCGCGGCTGCCGCACATGGGCTGGAACACCGTGCAGGCCCCGGCCGGGTCGGTGCTCTTCGCCGGCCTGCCGGCCGACGCCCGGTTCTACTTCGTCCACTCCTACGGGGTGATCGCGCCGGCCGCGCTGGCCGCCGCCGGGGCCACCGTCACCACGGCCCACCACGGCACGGACTTCGTCGCCGGGATCGAGCGGGGCCCCCTGTCGGCGGCCCAGTTCCACCCGGAGAAGTCGGCCGACACGGGGGCTACTCTGTTGCGCAACTGGCTGGGCACCCTGTGAGCGCGAGGAGTGAGCCGGTTCTGCGAGCCCCGCAGTCGCGAACGACCGGCAGCGCTGTGAGCGCGAGGAGTGAGCCGGTTCTGCGAGCCCCGCAGTCGCGAACGACCGGCAGCGCAGCTTGAGTAAGGAGCGGGCGCGGCGGCGGGAGGCGCGCCGGGCCGAGCTGGAGCGGGAACGCGCCGCGCGCGCCCGCAGGGTGGCGCGCCGGGACCGGCGGCGTGCCGTCGTACGCCGGTTGACGCCCGCCGTGCGGCGGGGCCGCACCGGCCGGCTGCGCCGGCACAGTCGCGGCGAGCGGGCGGCGATCGTGCTGCTCACCGGCGCGGCCGTGGCCGGCATCTGGAGTTTCGTCGACGACCTGGCGCTGCGGCTGGCGTTGGTCGTGTTGTTGCTGCTGGTCCTGCCCGCGGTCGTGGTGATCGCGCTGGACCGACGTTGAAGATGCGAGGAGAAATCCGTTGAGCCTCACCCTGTTGCCCGCCGTGGACGTTGCGGACGGGCAGGCCGTCCGGCTCGTCCAGGGCGCCGCCGGCAGCGAGACCACGTACGGCGATCCGCTGGAGGCCGCCCTCGCCTGGCAGGCCGACGGGGCGGAGTGGATCCACCTGGTCGACCTGGACGCCGCGTTCGGGCGGGGCACGAACGCCCATCTGCTCGCCGAGGTGGTCCGCCGGCTCGACGTGAAGGTCGAACTCTCCGGCGGCATCCGGGACGACGAGTCGTTGCAGGCCGCCCTGGGCACCGGCGCGGCCCGGGTCAACATCGGCACCGCCGCGCTGGAGGACCCGGAGTGGTGTGACCGGGTCTGCGGCGAGTACGGCGACCGGGTGGCCATCGGGCTGGACGTGCGCGGCCGTACCCTCTCGGCGCGGGGCTGGACCCGCGACGGCGGTGACCTCTTCGAGGTGCTGGCCCGGCTGGACAAGGCCGGCGCGACCCGTTACGTGGTCACCGACATCACCAAGGACGGCACCATGCGGGGGCCGAACCTGGACCTGCTGCGTGAGGTCTGCGCCCGCACCGACGCCCCGGTGGTCGCCTCCGGTGGCGTGTCCACGCTGGACGACCTGCGCGCGCTGGCCACCCTGGAGCCGGTGGGGGTGGAGGGTGTGATCACCGGCAAGGCGCTCTACGCCGGGGCGTTCACGGTCGCCGAGGCGCTCGCCACCCTGCGGGGCGGGGCGTGACGGCCGTCGTGGGCGAGGGTTCCCGGCCGGCGCCGGAGCTGCCGAATGGCGCCGCCGTGACCCGGCTCGGCTCGGGCGGCCCGTGGGAGGCGGTCTACGGCTACTGCCGGGTGGTCCGGGCGGGGCAGCTGGCGATCACCGCGGGCTGCACCTCCACGGTGGACGGCCGGGTGGCGCACGTCGGGGACGCCGCCGCGCAGACCGCCCAGGCGATTCGGATCGGCCTGGACGCGCTCGCCGAGGTGGGCGCCGGGCCGGCCGACGTGGTGCGCACCCGGATGTACGTGACCGACCGGACGTACGCCGACGAGGTGGGGCGCGCGCACAACGCCGTGTTCGGCGCGGTCCGGCCGGTCGCCACGATGGTGGTGGTTGCCGGCCTGATCGATCCCGACCTGCTGGTGGAGGTCGAGCTGGAGGCGTGGGTCGCCGAGGGCTGATCCGGGCGCCGTCGACCGCTGCTGTGGCGGCGTTCACAGGGCCAATTGAATTGTGCACAACCTAATTGTGGACTACTGTTCGGGGTGTGACCGATGATCTGGTGCTGCGCCGGCAGGTGTGCTTCGCCCTCTACGCGGCGTCGCGCGCCCTCACCGACGTCTACCGGCCCATCCTCGACGAGCACGGCCTGACCTACCCGCAGTACCTCGTGCTGCTGGTGCTCTGGGAGCGCGGCGACGACGCCCCCACCGTCTCCGAACTCGGCGCGCGCCTCCGGCTCGACTCCGGCACGCTCTCCCCGCTGCTCAAGCGGCTGGAGGCGGCCGGTCTGGTGGTGCGCACCCGTTCGGCGGCCGACGAGCGCCGGGTCGAGGTCGGCCTCACCACCCAGGGCCGGGCCCTGCGGGAGCGGATGGACGAGGTGCCGCGGCGGATCGCCCGCGCCACCGGCCTCACCGAGGCCGAGCTGGTCGCCCTGCGCGACACCCTCACCCGGGTCACCGAGACGATCCACCGACAGAAGGAGCAGTGACCACCATGCAGGTGCTCTACACCGCGTCCGCGCAGGCCACCGGCGACGGCCGGGACGGCCACGTCCGCACCTCCGACGGCGGCCTCGACCTGGACCTGGCCATCCCGAAGGAGATGGGCGGCGCCGGCGGCGCGACCAACCCGGAGCAGCTCTTCGCGGCCGGCTACGCGGCCTGCTTCCACTCGGCGCTGCGCCTGGTCGCCCGCAAGGCCCGGGCGGACGTCTCGAACTCGGTCGTCGAGGCCGAGGTCGGCATCGGCCCGAACGGCAGCGGCGGCTTCGGTCTCGCGGTCACCCTGGTCGTCGACCTGCCCGCCGTCGAGCGGTCCGCCGCGCAGCAGCTCGTCGAGGCCGCCCACCAGGTCTGCCCGTACTCCAACGCGACCCGGGGCAACATCGACCTCACCCTGACCGTCCGGGACGCCGCATGACGGCCAACCGGGAGATCCACCTGGCGTCCCGGCCGCAGGGCTGGCCGACCGCCGAGAACTTCCGGCTGGTCACCACCGAGGTGCCCACCCCGGGGCCGGGCCAGCTCGTGGTCCGCAACCAGTTCATGTCGGTCGACCCGTACATGCGCGGGCGGATGAACGACGTCAAGTCGTACGTGCCGCCGTTCCGGCTCGACGCCCCGCTCGACGGCGGCGCGGTCGGCGAGGTGGTGGCCAGCGAGGCCGAGGGCTTCGCGCCCGGCGACGTCGTGCTCCACGGCCTGGGCTGGCGGGAGTACGCGCTGGTCGACGCCAAGGGCGCACGGAAGGTCGATCCGGGCCTGGCCCCGGTCACCGCCTACCTGGGCGTGCTCGGCATGACCGGGCTGACCGCGTACGCGGGCCTGCTCGACGTGGCGGCCATGAAGCCGGGCGAGACCGTCTTCGTCTCCGGCGCGGCCGGCGCGGTCGGCAGCATGGTGGGGCAGATCGCGAAGCTGCGCGGCGCGGGCCGGGTGGTCGGCAGCGCCGGCTCGCCGGCCAAGGTCGAGCGGCTCAGGGCGCTCGGCTTCGACGCCGCGTTCGACTACCACGACGGGCCGGTCCGCGACCAGCTCCGGGCCGCCGCGCCGGGCGGGGTCGACGTCTACTTCGACAACGTCGGCGGCGAGCACCTGGAGGCCGCCATCGGGGCGATGAACCTGCACGGCCGGGCCGCCATCTGCGGCATGATCGCGCAGTACAACGCCACGGAGCCGCCCGCCGCCCCGCGCAACCTGGCGCTGCTCATCGGCAAGCGGCTCACCCTGCGCGGCTTCCTGGTCGGCGACCACGGGCACCTGCGCGAGCAGTTCGTCCAGGAGATGGCCGGCTGGCTGCGGGACGGCCGGATCTCCTACGACGAGACGGTGGTCGACGGCATCGAGCGGGCCCCGGAGGCCTTCCTCGGCCTGCTGCGCGGCGAGAACCTCGGCAAGATGCTCGTCCGGGTGTGACCCGGCACTCGTTCGCGGCGGCCGGCCCGGTCGGGCCGGCCGCCGCGGCGCGCCGGTTGGATAGGCTCGCGGCATGACGGTGGCGGTGCGGGTGATCCCGTGTCTGGACGTGGACGCCGGGCGGGTGGTCAAGGGGGTCAACTTCCTCGACCTGCGTGACGCCGGCGACCCGGTCGAGCTGGCGGCCGCGTACGACCGGGCCGGCGCCGACGAGTTGACCTTCCTCGACGTCACCGCCTCCAGCAGCGACCGCGGCACGATGCTCGACGTGGTGCGGCGCACCGCCGAGTCGGTCTTCATCCCGCTCACCGTCGGCGGGGGCGTCCGCCAGGTGGCCGACGTCGACACCCTGCTGCGCGCCGGCGCGGACAAGGTCGGGGTGAACACCGCGGCCATCGCCCGCCCCGAGTTGATCGCCGAGATCGCCGACCGGTTCGGCCGCCAGGTGCTGGTGCTCTCCCTCGACGTCCGCCGGGCGCCGGCCGGCGCCACGCCCAGCGGGTTCGAGGTGACCACCCACGGCGGGCGGCGGGGCGCCGGCCTCGACGCGGTCGAGTGGGCGGCGCGCGGCGCGGAACTGGGCGCCGGGGAGATCCTGCTCAACTCGATGGACGCCGACGGCACCAGGGCCGGCTTCGACCTGCCGCTGATCGAGGCGGTCCGCGCGGTCGTCGACGTGCCGGTGATCGCCAGCGGCGGGGCCGGCCGGGTGGCCGACTTCCCGCCGGCCGTCGGCGCGGGCGCCGACGCGGTGCTCGCGGCCAGCGTCTTCCACTTCGGCGAGCTGACCGTCGGCGAGGTCAAGGACGCCCTGCGCGGCGCCGGTCACCCGGTGCGCTGACCCCGCACCGCCGGGCGCCGGCGGCGGAGGTCAGGGGCGGCCGGGGTGGCCCTCCGGGGAGCGGCGCGGCATGGGGATCGAGCGGACCGCGTACTCCTGCACCGCGGCGGCGTGGTCGTCCTCGTCCAGTTGCCAGTCGAACTCGTCGGGGGCGGGGCGGCGGCTCAGCACGCCCTGCACCGTGTCCACGGTGGTGCCCAGCCCGGCGCTCGGCCGGGTGCGCCAGAGCCGCTCGCCGTCCGGGGTGACCCGGAACCAGCCGTCGGTGACGCTCACCAGGCCCGCGCTCACCAGCCGGCGGACCGCCCCCTCCACCTCGTGGCGTTCGGGGATGGCCTGGTTGAGGTGGTCGGCGGTGGAGAGGACGTCGGCGAGGCGCACGCCCTCCGGGCGCCGGGTGGCGGCGGCCCGGCGGTGCCGACCGGCGCCGCTCGCGATGACCAGTGAGACGAAGATCCAGGCGTCGCTCCGACGCCAACCGTTCTCCCCCATGGACGAATGATGCCCGGCCGCGACGGCGGAGAAAACACCCGGTTTCGCTGCCGGACGTCGTCGCAGCTCAGCGGCGTCCCGGGGTGTCCCAGGAGGTGGCGGTCGGCGCGGCGGCGGTGACGCCGCGTGATCGGGAGGCCGGATCAGGCGGCCTCGCCGGCCGGGCGCGGCGCGCCGGGGACCGCCGGCTCGACGGCCGGCTGGGCCGGCACCGCGAAGATCGGGATGAACAGCTGGGCGAGCGGCCCGATGGCCAGCGCGTACGCCACGGTGCCGAGACCCACGGTGCCGCCGAGCAGCCAGCCGAGGCCCAGCACGGTCACCTCGATGACGGTGCGGACCAGCCGGAGGGAGTAGCGGGGCCGGCGGGCGGTGAAGCCGGTCATGAGGCCGTCGCGCGGGCCGGGGCCGAGCCCGGCGCCCAGGTAGAGGCCGGTGGCGGCGCCGTTGGCGACGATCCCGACGACCAGCAGGGCGGCGCGGAGCGGCAGGCCCTCGCCGGGCGGCAGCACGGCCAGGGTGGCGTCGACGACCAGCCCGATCACCACGACGTTGCTGACGGTGCCGAGGCCGGGGCGCTGCCGCAGCGGGATCCACAGCAGCAGCACCAGCGCACCCACGGCGATGGTGACCGTGCCGAACGAGAGGTGGGTCTGCCGGGCGAGCCCCTGGTGGAACACGTCCCAGGGGTCGAGCCCGAGGCCGGACCGGATCATCAGCGCCATGCTGATCCCGTAGAGGGCGAGCCCGACGCAGAGCTGGACGAGCCGCCGGGCCGGCCGGTACCGGAGATTGCCAATCTGTGCCATGCATGCCACCCTAGGGGCCAATCTTGCCCAGGACAGAGCCAATTTCGGAGGGGTGGCCATGACCAGTCAGGTGCGTGGCGTCCAATTGGCTCGGCTCCTCGGGCAGTGGCATGCCCTGCCGGGCCGCCGGCGCAGCCCCGACTACGCGGCGCTCGCCGCCGCGGTCCGCGGCCTGCTCGCCGACGGCCGGCTCCCCCTCGGGGTACGCCTGCCGGCCGAGCGGGACCTGGCCGAGGCGCTGCGGATCAGCCGGACCACGGTCACCGCCGCCTACCGGGAGCTGCGGGAGACCGGCCACCTGGCCAGCCGGCGGGGCGCCGGAAGCTGGACCATGCTCCCGGGCACCCACCGGGTGGCCAGCACCGGGCTCTGGACCCCGCTGGACGACCGGGACATGATCGACCTGGGGGTGGCCGCCCTCTCCGCCCCGCCGCAGCTCGTGCCGGCGGCCCGGGCCGCCGCCGAGGACCTGCCGCGCTACCTCGGCGGGGCCGGCTACCACCCGACCGGCATCATCGAGCTGCGCGAGGCGGTGGCCCGCGGGTACACCGAGCGGGGGCTGCCGACCAGCCCGGAACAGATCATGGTTACCAGCGGCACCCAGCACGCCCTGGACCTCGTGCTGCGGCTGGCCCTGTCGCCCGGCGGCGGGGTGCTGGTGGAGTCGCCCACGTACCCGAACGCCCTCGCCGCGCTCGCGGCCCGCCGGGCCCGGATCACCACCCACGGGCTCGCCGCCGACGGGGACGGCTGGGACGCCGACCTGCTGCTGGGCAGCATCCGGCAGACCCGGCCCAGGCTGGCGTACGTGATCCCCGAGTTCCACAACCCGACCGGCCACCTCATGGCGACCGACCTGCGGGAGCGGCTGGTCGGCGCGGCGCACGCCGCCGGGACCGACCTGGTCGTGGACGAGTCCTTCGTGGACCTGCCGCTGGACGGCACCCCGCTGCCGCCGCCGGTGGCCACCTTCGACCGGCATTCCCGGGTGATCAGCATCGGCGGCATGAGCAAGCCGTACTGGGGTGGCCTGCGGATCGGCTGGGTCCGGGCCTCCGCGCCGCAGGTGCAGCGGCTGGCCGCCGCCCGCGTCGGCGTCGACATGGCCAGCCCCGTGCTCGACCAGCTCGTCGCGGTGCACCTGCTGGCCCAGGGGCCGGGCATCGTGGCCGACCGTCGGGTCCAGCTCGCCGCCCAGCGGGACGCCCTGGTCAAGGCGATGGCCGACCGGCTGCCCGACTGGCGGGTCACCGTGCCGCGCGGCGGCGTGACGCTCTGGGTGGAGCTGGACGGCCCGATCTCCAGCGCGCTGGCCCGGGCCGCCGAGGAGGTCGGCGTACGCCTGGCGCCCGGACCCCGGTTCGGCCTGGACGGCACGCTGGAGCGGTTCCTGCGGCTGCCCTTCACCCTGCCCGCCGCGGACCTGGTGGAGGCCGTCGGCCGGCTCGCCGCGGTCCGCTACGACCTGGACCGGGCCGGCCGCCCGCAGTGGCGGGAGCCCTCCGTCATCGCCTGATCCGGCCGGCGCGCGGGTGGTCCGGGGGGCAGCGCCTGCGCCGCCCGGCTGCGAGACTGTCCGCCGTGACGGACGGGACGCGGCGGGGGCCGCGGATGCGGGTGATGACCGAGGGCGCCTCCGTCACCCCGCTGGAGCTCTTCTTCGATCTGGTCTTCGTCTACGCGCTCACCCAGGTGACCGCGCTCATGGCGGCCGACCTGACCTGGCCCGGCATGGGCCGGGGCCTGCTGCTGCTGGCCCTGCTCTGGTGGTGCTGGTGCTGCTACGCCTGGCTCGGCAACACCGTCCGCGCCGACGAGGGCGTGGTCCGGGTGGTCCTCTTCGCCGTGGTGGCCACCATGTTCGTGGTCGCCGCGACCATCCCGGAGGCCTTCGTCGACCTGCCCGGCGGCCTCTCCGGCCCGGTCGTGTTCGCCGCCTGCTACCTGGCCGTCCGGGTCCTGCACCTGGTCCTCTACTGGTACGCCGCCCGCGGCGACGCCGGGCTGCGCCGGCAGCTGGTGCGCGCCGCCCTGCCGATGCTGGGCGGGGCGGTGCTGCTCTTCACCGCCGCGCTGCTGCCCCCGTACCTCACCGACGACCCGGCGCGGGTCCTGTCGCTGCGGACCTTGCTGTGGCTGCTCGCCCTGGCCGTCGACTACGGCGGCATCATGGCCATCGGCGCGGCGGGCTGGCAGATCTTCTCCGCCGCGCACTGGACCGAGCGGCACGGCCTGATCATCATCGTGGCGCTCGGGGAGTCCCTGGTGGCCATCGGCGTCGGCATCACCGCGCTGCCGATCTCCTGGCCGATCATCGTGGCCTCGTTCCTCGGCGTCACGGTGGCGGCGGCGCTGTGGTGGGCGTACTTCGACGTGGTGTCGATCGCCGCCGAGCGGGTGCTGGCCCGGGCCCGGGGCGCCGAGCGGGCCGCGCTGGGCCGGGACTCCTACACCTACCTGCACCTGCCGATGGTCACCGGGATCATCCTGCTCGCCCTCGGCTTCAAGAAGGTCCTGTCGTACGTCGGCGACGGCACCCACCACCGGCTCACCGACCCGCTGCACGGGCTGGGCCTGCTCGCCCTCTACGGCGGCGTGATCGTCTACCTGCTCGGGCACGTCGGTTTCCGGCTGCGCAACATGCGTTCGGTCAACTGGCCCCGCGTCGCGACCACCGTGCTGCTGGTGCTGCTCCTGCCGGTGGCCGACCACCTGCCGGCGCTGGCCGCGCTGGGGCTGCTCGCCGCGGTCTGCGCCGGAATGGTGGTGGCCGAGATGGCGCTGTTCGGCGAGACCCGCCGCGCGCTGCGCGACGAGTTCCTCCAGGAGCACGGCGCCGGCGGCACGCCCGGCCGGTAGGCCCCGTTCCGGTACGGATCCTCCGATCGGGGCCGCCCCGGGCGGGGGTTGCGGAGACTTCCCGGGTGGGGAACGGCGGGGGTGGCCGGTGGTCGCAGGTGGTGCGTCTCGGCGCGCCCGGATCCCGGACCACCCGGATGGAACTCTTCTACGACCTGGTCTTCGTCTTCGCGTTCCTGAACGTCACCACCCTGACCGCCAACCGGCTCACCCCGGCCAACCTCTACCGCTGCCTGCTGGTGCTGGCGCTGCTCTGGTGGTTGTGGACCGGTTTCGCCCGGGTGGGCAACGTGATCCGCGCCGACCAGGGCGTGCTGCCGCTGATCGGCGTGCTCACGATCGCCGCGACGTTCCTGCTGGTGCTCAGCGTGCCGGACGCGTTCGTCGACCATCCCGGCTGGCTGAACGGCCCGCTGGTCTTCGCGGGCTGCTACTTCCTGATCCGGATGACCCAGATCGCCGTCCTCGGCTGGGTGGACCGGTCGGGTCCGGACTGGCGCCGGCGGCTGCTGCTGCGCTTCGCGCTGCCGGCGGTGGCCACCGTGCTGCTGGCGGTCGCGGGCACGGTGCCCCAGCGACTGCCCGACCCGCCGGTCGGCGTGGCCCTGCAGCTGGCGCTCTGGACCGTGGCGCTGCTGGTCGAGTACGTGGGCGGAGTGATCCTGGCCCAGCGGTGGTGGGTGGTGGTCTCCGCCGGGCACTGGGCGGAACGGCACGCGCTCATGGTGTTGATCGCACTCGGCGAGTCGATCATCGCGCTCGGGCTCGGCCCGAAGACCGGTCTGCCGCTCAGCGGACCGGTGGCGGTCGCCGCGCTGCTCGGCGTCGTGGTCGTGGCGATGCTCTGGTGGGCGTACTTCGACACCCTGGCGTACGCGCTGGAGCAGGCGCTGCACCACGCCCGTGACCCGGCCGCCCGGCTCCGGCTGGCCCGGGACGTCTACACGTTCCTGCACCTGCCGCTGATCGCCGGGATCATCCTCTTCGCCCTCGGCCTCAAGGACCTGCTGACCGAGGCGAGCGCCGCCGACACGCCGGCGTGGGGCGAGCCGCTGGGCGGCTTCTGGGTCACCGTCTTCTACGGCGGGGTGGCCCTCTCCCTGCTCAGCCTCGTCAGCTGCGCGCGGGTGGCGCTGCGGGAGCTGCGCTGGCCGCTGCTCGGCACGATCGTGGTGGTCGCCGCCGTCGCCCCGTTCGCCGCCGCCATCCCGGAACTGGCCGCGCTGGGCGTGCTGGCGGTGCTCACGACCGCCGGGGTGCTGGCGGAGACGTTCAGCGAGGACGGCCGGCGGCGGCAGGTGCGGCAGCTCGCGCTGGAGGAGCAACTGGCCGCGGAGGCGGACCAGAGCCACTGGCGACAGCAGCACCTGTGATCCGGCGCCGGAGACGCGGCGGCGGCCGTGCCCCGGGACGGAGGGGCACGGCCGCCGGGCGCTGGGGGGCCGCTACAGCTCGGCGAGGCTGCCCGCGTACATCTTGTCGATCTCGTCGGCGAAGTTGGTCTCCACGCTCCGGCGCTTGATCTTCAGCGACGGGGTGACCTCGCCGTCCTCGATGGTGAGGTCCCGGGGGAGGATGGTCACCTTCTTGATCGTCTCCCAGCGGTTGAGCTTGCTGTTCAGCTCGGCCACGTAACCCTCGACCATCGCCTGCGCCTCGGGCGAGGTGACGATCGCGGTGTAGTCGCGGCCCTCCAGCGGCGTGCCGGCCGCCCAGCCCTGGATCGCGTCCGGGTCGAGCGTGACGAGCATCGTGCAGTAGTTGCGCGCCTGCCCGATCACCACGGCCTGCGAGGTGTACGGGCAGACGGCCTTGAACATGCCCTCGATGTGCGACGGCGCGACGTACTTGCCGCCCGAGGTCTTGACCAGGTCCTTCTTCCGGTCGGTGATGCGCAGGTAGCCGTCGTCGTCGAGAGTGCCGATGTCGCCGGTGCGGAAGAAGCCGTCCTCGGTGAACGCGGCCGCGGTCTCCTCGGGGAGGTTGTGGTAGCCGCGCATGACCGGCTTGCCCCGCATCAGGATCTCGCCGTCGGTGTCGATCCGGCACTCCAGGTCGCCCATGGCCCGGCCCACGCTGCCGATCTTCAGCCCGCCGGGCGGGTTCACGAACGCGCCGGCGCTGGTCTCGGTGAGCCCGTACCCCTCGGAGATCGGCAGGTTGGCCGCGGCGAAGAAGGTGGCGATCTCCTTGCTGAGCGGCGCCGCGCCGGAGACCAGCACCCGCATCCGGCCGCCGAGCCGGGCCTGGAGCTTGCTGAACACCAGCTTCTCGGCCAGCGCGTACTTCAGCTTCAGCCCGGCCGGGACCGGCTTGCCGGCCTGCTCCAGCGCGACCTTCTCCTTGCCCACGGCGACGCCCCAGGCGAAGATCTTCGCCTTCGCGCCGCCGGCGCTCTGGGCCGTGGTGACCGCCTTGTTGTAGACCTTCTCGAAGACCCGCGGCGCGCCGCACATGAGCGTCGGCCGGATCACCCCGAGCAGGTCGACGAGCTTGTCCACCCGGCCGTCCACGTAGGTGGGCAGGCCGACGTGGGTGGCGCCGCAGAGCAGCGTCTTGCCGAACGAGTGGGACAGCGGCAGCCACAGGTACTGCAGGTCGTCGACGTGCAGCAGGCCCAGCTCGGCCTGCGCCACGCCCTCCCAGCACCAGCCGCCGTGCAGCAGCTCCACACCCTTGGGCCGGCCCGTGGTGCCCGAGGTGTAGATCAGGGTGGCCAGGTGGTCCGGCCCGATGCCGGCGACCAGCATGTCGATCAGGTCGGGCTCGTTGGCCAGCGCCCGGGCCCCCCGTTCCTCCAGCTCGGCCAGCGTGAGCTGCGGGACGGTGGCGGCCGGGTCGGGCGCGCCGTCGAAGAGCACCACGTGGGTCAGCGCCGGGACCGCCGTGCCGGCGATCTTCGCCGCCTGGGTCGGGTTCTCGGCGAAGAGCACCTTCGACCCGGAGTCGGCGACGATGTATGTCGCGTCCTCCGGCTCGGTGGTCGGGTAGACCGTGGTGGTGGCCCCGCCGGCACACATGATCCCGAAGTCGGCGAGCACCCACTCCAGCCGCGTGTTGGCGAGGATCGCCACCGGGTCCTCCAGGCCGACGCCGAGCCCGTGCAACCCGGCGGCGATCGCCTTGGCACGCTGCCCGACCTGCTCCCACGTCAGCCAGACCGGGCCCGAGTCGTCCGGGGCGGGATGGGCGAACGCGTGGCGGTCGGGGGAGTCCGCCACGCGCTTGAGGAACATGTCGGGTACGGAACGGTACGGTACATCGAGAGCCATCGCTGTAGCCGCCTTCAGGGGTGGAGGGACGTGACGGGGGTCACGCCAGTCTGCGGTTACCGAAGAGTATTGCCTGGACCCGGGCAGCGGCTAGCCCCCGTGGCCTGCGACGACCGCCGTCCCGGGAGGTGGACCCGGCTCAGGCGTACCGGGTGGCGGCGCGCGACCAGTCGTAGGTGGCCCGGATCCAGTCCCGCCGGGTGGTGAGGAAGGCGTGCACCCCCTCGTCGCCCGTCGCGGCCAGCGCCGCGTCCCGCTCCACGTAGGCCGCCAGGCTCTCGTTGAACCGGGTGGCCGCCGCGCGCAGCGCCGCCTCCTCGCCCCGCCCGGCCTCGGAGGCCATCGTGGTGACCAGGTTGTGCGCGTCCGGGCCGGTGGCCCGCTCCTTGTCGTAGGAGAAGAGGTCGTTGCACCAGCAGACCAGGTCGGCGGCGAGCGCGTCCAGGGCGGCCAGCGCCGGGTCGGCCCGCCGGTCCGGGCCGGGCACGTCCGGGTGGGCCAGGTCGGTCAGCGTGAAGCTGGGCCGGGCGCCACCGGTGTGCCGGCGCATCTGCACGTACTCGGCCACCCCGGGCACCCGGTGGTGCTCCCGGTTGGCCGCCTCCCAGAGCAGGGCCAGCAGGTACTCGCGCAACTGGCTGACCAGGCGCAGCAGCAGCGCCGGCCGCCCCCGGTCGCGGGCCCGCCGGCACAGGTCGTCCAGCGCCACGGCCAGCGGGCCGCCCCCGGCCGGGGCCGGCGCGACCGGGTCGCCGTGCCGGTCGAGCACCTCCAGCAGGGCTGCCACGGTCGGCGCGAGCCGGGTCGGGCTGGCGCCCAGGCCGTCCTCGTCGCACGCGTCGTCCATCACGAACAGCCAGCTGATCAGGTCGGCGAGCAGCCGCAGGTCGGCGACCGACGCGTCCGGGCAGGCCCGGCCGGCCAGCTCGACCGGGTGGGCGCCGGCCAGCCGGCGCAACCCGGCCGGGGTGTCGATCAGGCCCAGGTCGACGACCCACCCCGCGCTCTCCCCGGCGACCAGCTCGACGGCGGCGTGTCGGCGCGCCGGGAAGGGGGGTTCATGCAGTGCCGAGAGCGCGAAGCCTCGCATCCGTCTCCCCTTGTCCCGCCGCCCCGGGGTTGGGCGGCGGGTCAGGAGCGTACGGCAGCGCGGATCGGCCTTCGTCGCTGGGCCGGAGCCGTTCCCACGCGGTCTGGTGACCGGCCCGGCGCGCTCCGTCAGAAGCCCAGGTTGGCTGCGCGCAACCGCTCCGCCGGTGCGGTCGGGCCGTCCACCTGGACTCGGGCCACCCGCTGCCGGCCGGAGATGAACAGCACCAGCTCGCCCGGCGCGCCGACCACCCGCAGCCGCTCGCCGCCGCGGCCGACGGCGCGCTCGCCGTAGCCGGGCGCCTGGATCAGCAGGTCCGCCGGGAAGCGCCGCAACGCCACCCGGGCCAGCAGGGTGGCCCGCTTCCAGAGCGCGGCGTGCTGCCGGGCCGGCAGGTCGCGGGGGAGCCAGCCCGGCTGGGCCCGGCGCACGTCCTCGTGGTGGATGAAGAACTCCATGCCGTTGGCCAGCTCGTCGGTGAGCGGGTTGCTCAGCGGGCTCCACCGCGGCGGGCGGCGCACCCGTTCGACCAGCTCCGGGTAGGGTCCGGCGGCCATCCGCCGGCGGACCGCCTCGCCGTAGCCGCGCAGTGGCGGCAGCAGGATGCCGCCCGCCGCGTCCGGCCGGCGTTCCCGCACCAGCAGGTGGGCCGCCAGGTCCCGGGTGGTCCACCCCTCGTTGACCGTCGGCGCGTCCGGTCCCAGCTCCAGCATCAGGTCGGCGAGCGCCTCGCGCTCCGTTCGGGCGTACCGCGGCATGGCCCGATCGTAGGCCCGGTGGCCGGTTCGCGCTTCCGCCACGGCCCGGCGTCGGCGTCCCCCCGTCCGGCGTACGGCGCAGGGCGGGAGGCGTCCGCCCTGCTCGGCGGGGTCCGGCGGGACCGAGTGACGGCCGACATATCGGGGCCGGGTCGGCGGAGCGGGCCCCGACCGGTAAGGATGAGGGAGAAAACTGCGGCTTACGGCGGGGGAGAGCGTGGCGAGCGCGACAAGTCGGGACGTCCTCGGCAGAGGGCTACGGGTACTCGGCCGGGCCATCCGGGAGCAGCCGCGCATCTTCGCGGTCGCGGTGGCCGGCAGCGTGCTCTTCGGCCTCATGGTGATCGCCAGCGCGTACGTGGTCGGCGCGGTGGTCGGCAAGGTGGTGGTCCCGGCGGTCGCCCGCGGCTCGGTCACCGGCGGCGCCCTGGCGCTCGCCGCCGCCGCGCTGTTCGGGATCAGCGTGCTGCGGGTGGTCGGCATCTTCGGCCGCCGGCTCGGCGCCGGCTACATGCAGTACCGGCTCCAGGCCGCCTACCGCCGCCGGGTCACCCGCCGCTACCTCGACCTGCCGCTGGCCTGGCACCACCGCAACGCCACCGGCACCCTGCTGTCCAACGCCAACTCCGACGTCGAGGCCGCCTGGTACCCGATCGCGCCGCTGCCCTTCGCCGTCGGCACCCTGGTGATGCTCGTCGGCGCGGTGGTCTCGCTGTTCCTCACCGACTGGGCCCTCGCGCTGGTCGGCCTCGCCGTCTTCCCAGCGCTGTTCGCGCTCAACGTGGTCTACTCCCGCCGGATGGCGCCCCGCCAGGCCCGCGCGCAGCGGCTGCGCGCCGAGGTCAGCGGCATCGCGCACGAGAGCTTCGACGGCGCCCTGGTGGTCAAGACGATGGGCCGGGAGGCCCAGGAGACCGCCCGGTTCGCCGCCCGGGCCGGTGAGCTGCGGGACGCGCTGATCTCCGTCGGCAAGCTGCGCGGTGTCTTCGACCCGATGCTGGAGACGCTGCCCAGCCTGGGCACGCTCGCCGTGCTGGTGGTCGGCGCGGTCCGGTTCCGCCAGGGCGGGATCACCGTGACCGAGCTGGTCAGCGTGGCCTTCCTCTTCACCGTGCTGGCCTTCCCGGTCCGGGCCATCGGCTGGGTGCTGGCCGAGCTGCCGCGCAGCGTCGCCGGCTGGGACCGGGTCCGCCGGGTCCTCGACGCCACCGGCGAGATGCCGTACGGCGACGTGACGCTGGACCCGGCCACGCCGGCGCCGGCCACCCTCGCCTTCCACGACGTGCACTTCGGGTACGAGCCGGCCGAGGCCCACCTGCCCGGCACCGAGGTGCTCGGCGAGGTGACCTTCACCGTGCCGGCGGGGAAGACGGTGGCCCTGGTCGGGCCGACCGGCGCCGGCAAGTCCACCATCACCTCGCTGGCCGTGCGGCTGGTCGACCCGCGCAGCGGCCGGGTCACTCTCGACGGCGTCGACGTGCGGGACCTGACCGCCGCCTCGCTGGCCTCGACGGTGGCCCTCGTCGCCCAGGTGCCGTTCGTCTTCGACGACACCGTGCGGGCCAACATCACCCTGGACCGCGCCGGCATCGGCGACGACGAGGTCTGGGCGGCGCTGCGGCTGGCCGAGGCCGACGGCTTCGTGGCCGCGCTGCCCGACGGGCTGGACACCATGGTCGGCGAGCGGGGCACCTCGCTCTCCGGCGGGCAGCGGCAGCGGCTCACCCTGGCCCGGGCGATCGCCGGCCGGCCCCGCCTGCTGGTGCTCGACGACGCCACGAGCGCCGTCGACCCGCGGGTGGAGGCCGCCATCCTGGCCGGTCTGCGCGCCCCGGCGGAGGGCGGCGCGCCCGCCTCGATCCTGGTGGTCGCCTACCGGCGGGCCACCATCGCGCTCGCCGACGAGGTGATCTACGTGGAGCACGGGCGGGTGGTGGCCCGGGGCACGCACACCGACCTGCTCGCCACCGTCCCCGGCTACGCCGACCTGGTCACCGCCTACGAACAGGCCGAGCACGAACGCGAGCAGACCCGCACGTACGACGAGGTCACCCCGCTGACCTCCGGCCTGGAAGTCGAGGTTGACCGGTGAGCGCGGAACAGAAGGCCGAGGCGACCGAGTCGACCTGGCGGACGCTGCGGCGGGGGCTGGCGCTCTCGCCGGAGCTGAAGACCGGGCTGGCCGGCACCCTGGCGCTGGCCCTGATCTACATGGTCGGCCGGGTCGCCGTGCCGGTGGCCGTGCAGCGCGGCATCGACCACGGCATCGTCGGCGGCCTCGACCTGGACGTGGTCACGGTGACCGTGGTGATCACCGCGGCCGTGCTGGTGGTCACCACCACCTGCGGCTACCTGATGATGCGCCGGCTGTTCACGGTCAGCGAGACCGCGCTGGCCGGGGTGCGCACCCGGGCGTTTCGGCACGTGCACGACCTGTCCATGCTGCACCAGCAGTCCGAGCGGCGCGGCTCGCTGGTCTCCCGGGTCACCAGCGACGTCGACCAGATCACCCAGTTCCTCCAGTGGGGCGGCGTGATCCTGATCGTCAACCTGGGCCAGCTCGTGGTGACCACGGCCGTCATGCTGGCCTACTCCTGGCAGCTGACCCTCGTGGTGCTCCTCGCGTTCGCGCCGGCCGTGCTGGTGATCCGGCTGCTCCAGCGCCGGCTCGCGGGCGCCTACGGGCTGGTCCGCCAGCGGATGGGCGCCCTGCTCGGCACCATCGGCGAGAGCGTGGTGGGCGCCCCGGTGATCCGGGCGTACGGGATCTCCGGGCGCACCGCCCGGCGGCTGGACGCGGCCATCGAGGGGCAGCGCCAGGCGCAGCAGCGGGCCATCCGGATCAGCATCGTGGGCAGCTCGGTCGGTGAGCTGGCCGCCGGCCTGGCCCTCGCGGGCGTGGTGGTGGTCGGTGTCAACCTCGGCGTCGACCGCACCCTGTCCGTCGGCCAGCTCACCGCGTTCCTGTTCCTGGTGACGCTCTTCATCCAGCCCGTGCAGATCGCCACCGAGGTGCTCAACGAGGCGCAGAACGCGATCGCGGGCTGGCGCCGGGTGCTCGACGTCCTGGACGTCGCGCCGGACGTGGCCGACCCGGGGGCGCAGGGCCGCGAGCTGCCGGACGGCCCGCTGGACATCCGCTTCGCCGGGGTGACCTTCGCCTACCCGGGCGGGCCGCCCGTGCTGCACGACGTGAAGCTGGAGATCCCGGCGAAGAGCCGGGTGGCCGTGGTCGGCGAGACCGGCAGCGGCAAGACGACCTTCGCGAAGCTGCTCACCCGGCTCATGGACCCCACCGAGGGTGAGGTGCTGCTCTCCGGCGTCTCGCTGCGCGAGGTGCGCTTCGAGTCGCTGCGCTCGCGGGTGGTGATGGTGCCGCAGGACGGCTTCCTCTTCGACGCCACCGTCGGGGAGAACGTCCGCTTCGCCCGCCCGGAGCTGACCGACGGGCAGCTCACCGCCGCCTTCTCCGAGCTGGGCCTGGCCGACTGGCTGGACGGGCTGCCGGCCGGCCTGGACACCCCGGTGGGCGAGCGCGGCGAGGCGCTGAGCGTCGGGGAGCGGCAGCTCGTCGCGCTGGCCCGGGCGTACGTGGCCGATCCCGACCTGCTCGTGCTGGATGAGGCGACCAGCGCCGTCGACCCGGCCACCGAGGTACGCCTCCAGCGCACCCTGGACGCGGTCACCCGGGGTCGGACGACGCTGGCCATCGCCCACCGGCTGTCCACCGCCCAGGCCGCCGACGAGGTGATCGTGGTGGACCGGGGGCGGATCGTGCAGCGCGGCCCGCACGACGAGCTGGTGCGGGACCCGGAGTCGGTCTACGCCCTGCTCTACGCCTCCTGGCTGGAGCAGACCCGCTGATCTTCAGGTCCGCCAGGGCTGGAGCAGACCCGCTGAGGCTGCTGGCCGACCTCGCCGACCACCACGGCGACCAGGTGGGCGCCTACCTGCGGCGGCGGCTCGGCCTGACCGGATCCGAGGCCGGCGGCCCGCCCCGGGTGGTCCGCATCGACCGGTACGGGCTGCTGGTCTCCCACGGGCGGCCCGGCGCCCGCCGCCGCACCCGGCTCGCCTTCGCCCAGCCGGTCGCCGGCCCGGCCGAGCTGGCCCGGCTGCTGCACCCGATGCTCTGCCCGCGCGCCGCCGAGCGCGCCTGAGTCAGGTCAGGTCGCCCGTGAGGTAGCGCTGGACGGTCGGACCGATCGTGGCGACCAGGGTCTCCGGGTCGGCGGACGCGACCGGTTCGAGGCGGATCACGTAGCGCATCATGGCCAGGCCGGCGACCTGCGTCGCCACCAGCGCGCCCCGCAGCGGCAGCTGCGCCGGGTCGACGTCGAGCTGGTCGAGGACGCGCCGCAGCACCTGGGTGGCCAGGAACTCGCGCAGCAGCCGGGCGGTCCACTCGCTGCTGACCGCCGAGCGGAGCAGGGCCACGGCGGCCCCGCCGACGGGCGAGTCCCAGACGGTCAGGAACGTGCGGACCAGCCGCTCGCCCACCCGGTCCGGGTCGCCGGCCAGCACGGCCGGGACCAGCTGCGCCGGGTCGACCGGTATCGCCACGGTGGCCCGGAACAGCTCCTCCTTGGTGCCGAAGTAGTGGTGCACCAGCGCCGGGTCCACCCCCGCGGCGGCGGCGATCGACCGGATGGAGGCGGCGTCGAAGCCACGCTCGGCGAACGCCGCCCGGGCCGCCGCGAGGATGGCCTCCCGGGTGTCCGGGTTGCCGGGCCGCCGGCCGGTGCGCCGGGCCATCACCCGCTGCGCCGCCGCAGCGTCGCGGCGGCCAGCACGAGCGCCGCCACGGCCGCGCCGGCCACGATCGCCACATCCCGCCACATCGTCCCGGTCGGGTCGGCGTGCGCGCCGACCTCCTGGAGCGCCTCGACGGCGTACGACAGGGGCAGCACGTCGCTGATCGCCTGGAGCCAGCCGGCCATCTCGCCGCGCGGCACGAACAGCCCGCAGAGCAGCAGCTGGGGGGCGACCACCACCGGCATGAACTGCACGGCCTGGAACTCCGTGCGGGCGAAGGCGCTGCAGAACAGGCCGAGCGCGACCGCGAGCACGGCGTTGATCGCCGCAATCATGATCACGAGCCCGATGCTGCCGGCGGTGGTCAGGCCGAACACCCAGTACGCCACGGCCGAGGCGACGGTGGCCTGGACCACGCCGGCCAGGCCGAACGCGATGCCGTACCCGAAGAGCAGGTCGAGCTTGGCCAGCGGGGTGGTGAGCAGCCGTTCCAGCGTGCCGGTGGTGCGCTCCCGCAGCATGGCGATGCTGGTCACCAGGAACATGATGATGAACGGGAAGAAGCCCAGCATGATCAGCGCCACCCGGTCGAAGACCGTGGGCCGCCCCGGCGGGGTGGGCTGGTCGACGTACATGAAGTAGACCAGCGTGAGCAGCACGACGGGGACCACGACGAGCAGCGCCACGGTCCGCCGGTCGTGCCGGAGCTGGCGCAGGATCCGCCCGGTGGTGGCGGCCAGGATGTGCGGGTTCACGAGGCCTCCTGCTCGCTCGCCTTGATCAACCGGAGGAACGCCTCTTCCAGGTCGTCCACCCCGGTGGCGGCGCGCACCGCGTCCGGGGTGTCGTCGGCGACCAGCCGGCCGTCGCGGATGAGCAGCAGTCGGTCGCACCGGCCGGCCTCGTCCATGACGTGGCTGGACACCAGCAGCGTGGTGCCGGCGGCCGCCATGGCGTGGAACCGGGCCCACAGGTCGGCCCGGAGCACCGGGTCCTGACCCACGGTGGGCTCGTCGAGGATGACCAGCTCGGGGTCGCCGACCAGGGCGCAGGCCAGCGACGCGCGGCTGCGCTGGCCGCCGGAGAGGTTGCCGACCAGCTGGGTGGCCGCGCCGGCCAGCCCGACGTCGGCGACCGTCTGGTCGGCGTGGGCGTGGTCCCGCCCGTGGAGGGCGGCGAAGTAGCGCGCGTTCTCCCGGACGGTCAGGTCGGCGTAGACGCTGGGCGCCTGGGTCAGGTAGCCGACGCGGCGGCGCAGCTCGGCCGCCCCGGCGGGCCGGCCCAGCACGGTGACCGTGCCCGAGCCGACCGTCTGCACCCCGACGATCGCGCGCATCAGGGTGGTCTTGCCACTGCCGCTCGGCCCGAGCAGCCCGGTGACCGTGCCGCGGGGCACCGCGCAGGAGATGCCCTGGAGCACCCGCCGCTGGCCCCGCTCGACCACCAGGTCACGGACCGACACCGCGTCGTCCATGCGCGCCTCCAAAAACTCATCAACCGTTGAACTCAACGCTAGATGAGTTATCCGCTCGGGCGCAAGGTTGACTTCGAGTGCCCTCGAACTGGAAGCCTGGGTGCGTGGACATCAGCACGCGGGAGATGAGCCTCACCGTCGGTGAGGCGGCGGAACGGGTCGGCCTGACCACCTACACGCTGCGCTGGTACGAGCAGGAGGGCCTGGTCGCCCCGGTCGGCCGGGACTCCGCCGGCCGCCGGCGCTACACCGAGTCCGACGTCAACTGGCTGTTCCTGCTCACCCGGCTGCGGCGCACCGGGATGCCGGTACGGGACATGCGGCGCTACGCCGAACTGGCCCGGCAGGGCGACCGCACGCTCGGCGCCCGGCGGGCCCTGTTCGAGGCGCACCGGAGCCGGGTGCTGGCCCGGATGGCCGAGCTGGAGGAGGACCTCAAGGTCCTCGACCACAAGATCGACGCGTACCGCCGGGCGGAGGAGGAACTGGCATGATCAAGCGACGGGTGGGCGCCACCGGCCCGGAGGTCTCGGCCATCGGGCTGGGCTGCATGGGCATGAGCTTCGCGTACGGCGGCGCCGACGACGCCGAGTCGACCCGGACCCTGCACCGGGCCCTCGACCTCGGGGTCAACCACCTCGACACCGCCGACATGTACGGCTTCGGGGCGAACGAGCGGCTGCTCGGCCCGGTGGTCCGGGCGCGGCGGGACGAGGTCTTCCTGGCCACCAAGTTCGGCAACCGGACCAGCGGCGACAACTTCGGCGGCACCGGCAGCCCGGGCGCCTACGTGGACAGCAGCGCCGCGTGGGCGAAGGAGGCGTGCGACGCCTCGCTGGCCCGGCTCGGCATCGACACCATCGACCTCTACTACCTGCACCGGCGCAACCCGGACACCCCGATCGAGGAGACCGTCGGCGCGCTGGCTGAGCTCGTCCAGGCCGGCAAGGTGCGGCTGATCGGCCTCTCCGAGGTCAGCCCGGCCACCCTGCGGGCGGCGCACGCCGTGCACCCGATCTCGGCGGTCCAGATGGAGTACTCGCTGTTCACCCGGGACGTCGAGGGGGAGATGCTGGCGACCTGCCGGGAGCTGGGCGTGTCCCTGGTGGCGTACTCGCCGGTCGGGCGGGGCCTGCTCACCGGGGCCATCACGAGCCGCGAGCAGCTCGCCGAGGACGACTGGCGGCGCACCGTGCCCCGGTTCGCCGACGGCAACCTCGACGCCAACCTGAAGCTGGCCGAGGCGGTCCGCGCGGTGGCCGCCGAGCTGGGCTGCACCCCCGCGCAGGCGGCGCTGGCCTGGCTGCTCGCGCAGGGCGAGGACGTCCTGCCGATCCCCGGCACCAAGCGGGTCCGCTACCTGGAGGAGAACGCCGCCGCGGCCGACGTGCGGCTCACCCCGGAGCAGCGGGACCGGCTGGGCGGGGCGGTGCCGGCCGGCGCCGTGGCCGGGGAAAGGTACACGCCGGCAGGAATGCGAACGGTCGGGCACTAGCCCCGCAGCGGACACCGGGTCCGCCATCGGTCATTGCGCCAAGATCGGGCGTCCGGCACCATGACGCCGTGGGTCCCGCTCCGTTGCCCGTAACCGGTGGCGGCTCCAGGTCGCAGCGCGGCGCCACACGCGCCGAGCTGGAGTTGCCGGAATTCCTCGACGACTGGGCCGCCCGCCTCCGGCAGGCCGCCGACCGTCCCGTCGTCGGGATCATGCTGCGTGGCAGCCACGCCCGGCGGGCCGCCACCGAGCACAGCGACGTCGACGTCGACGTGCTGGTCGCGGCCGACGACGAGCGGACGGGACCCGCCGGCCCGGAGACCGGGACGGCGGGTCCGGCCCGCCCCGGCGCCCGCCGCACGGAAACGGTGGCGGCGGGGCCGGCCGTCAACCCCACTCCGTACGCCGCCCGCCGGGCGTACCTCGCCGAGTTCGACGGCCGGCTCGTGCACGTCTCCGTGGCCGCCCGGGACGTCCGCTCCTGGGTGGACCGGCTGGGCCGGCCCGCCGACTGGGCGTTCGGGCTGCCGGTCGCCGCGCCGGCCCGGCTGCTCTGGGCGGCGCCGGAGTGGCGGCGCCGGATCGACCTGCCGGTGCTCTGCCAGCCCGCCGACGAGCCCCGCCTCGAGGAGCTGATCGCCAGCCTGGGCAAGGTGGCCGGCGCCCGCTGGGCCGACGACCCGGTGGGGGTCCGGCTCGCCGCCGCCGACCTGGCCCGGCTCTGCCCGTCGGTGCTGCGCCTGGCCAACCCGTCGATCCGGGTGGTGTCCCGCCGGGCCGCCCTGGCCGCCGCGCTGGACCTGCCGGTCGCGCCGCCCGGCTACCGCGAGGACATGCTGCTCTGCCTCGGGCTGCGCCCCGGCGGCACCGCCGAGGTGGCGGCCGCCGCCGGCCGGCTGGTCACCGGGACGGTCCCGCTGGTCCGCCCGTACGCCGGGGAGATCGCCGCGGTCGGCGGCCCGGACCTGGCCGCGGCCCTGGTCGACGGCCGGCTGGAGCGCTACCTCGGCCAGCTCACCCGGGCGCTGGACCGCCCCGCGACCGCCCAACGGGACACGTCGGCGGTGCCGGCGCCCCGTGCGGGAGAATGGTCAACCGTGCCCGCCTCTGACGCGCCCGTGACCGGCGCCCCCGCCAGCTCCGGCGCCGCCGCGGCCCCCGGCCCGGCCCGCCCCTCCCGGCTCGACCCGGCCATCGCGGCCCGGCTGCGCCGCACCCCCGACGGCCTGGTGACCGCGGTGGTCCGCGCACACGACTCGGGTGAGGTGCTGATGGTCGCCTGGATGGACGACGAGGCGCTGCACCGCACCCTGACCACCGGCCGCGCCACCTACTGGTCGCGCAGCCGCCAGGAGTACTGGGTCAAGGGCGCCACCTCCGGCCACCACCAGTACGTCCGCTCGGTCGCCGTGGACTGCGACGGCGACGCGCTGCTGGTCAGCGTCGAGCAGGTCGGCGCGGCCTGCCACACCGGGCACCGCACCTGCTTCTTCACCGAGCTGCCGGTCAGCGCCCCGGAGGCGACGTCATGACCGACGGCACGGTCAGCCCGGACCAGGCCGCCTTCGCCGACCTGGCGGCCCGCTGGCGGGTCGTGCCGGTCACCCGGCGCCTGCTCGCCGACGCGGAGACCCCGGTCGGCGTCTACCGCAAGCTGGCCGGCGGCCCGGGCACGTTCCTGCTGGAATCCGCCGAGCAGGGCGTCGGCTCGGCCGGGATGGCCTGGTCGCGCTACTCCTTCATCGGCGTGCGCAGCAGCGCCACGCTGACCGAGCGGGACGGCGCGGCGGTCTGGGTCGGCGAGCCGCCCGCCGGGGTGCCGGCCGGGGGCGACCCGGTGGCCGCGCTCCGGGAGACCGTCGCCGCGCTGGCCGGCCCGGCCTGGGACCCGTCCAGCGGCATGCCGCCGCTCACCGGCGGCATGGTCGGCTACCTCGGGTACGACCTGGTCCGCCGCTTCGAGCGGCTGCCCGAGCTCACCGAGGACGAACTCGACGTGCCCGAGCTGGGCATGATGCTGGCCACCGACCTCGTGGTGCTCGACCACTACGACGGCTCGGCGATCCTGGTCGCCAACGCGGTGCTGCCCCCGCTCGACGCGCCCGACCGCGAGCCGCTGGTGGCGGCCGCGTACCACCACGCGGTGGGCCGGCTGGACGCCATGACCACCGCGCTGTCCCGACCGATCCCGCCCATGATCTCGACGGTCGCCCGGCCCGGCGTCGGCGAGGTGGTCAGCCGCACGCCGGAGGGCGGCTACCCGAAGGCGGTGGAGGCGGCCAAGGAGGCGATCCGGGCCGGCGAGTGCTTCCAGATCGTGCTGAGCCAGCGCTTCGAGCGCCCCACCCACGCCGATCCGCTCGACGTCTACCGGGTGCTGCGCACCACCAACCCCAGCCCGTACATGTACCTCCTGCGTTTCGACGGCTTCGACATCGTCGGCTCCTCGCCGGAGGCGCACCTCAAGGTGAGCACCGGCGCGGACGGGCGGCGCCGGGCGCTGCTGCACCCGATCGCCGGCACCCGGCCGCGTGGCGGCTCGCCCGAGGCGGACGCCCGGCTCGCCGCCGAGCTGCTCGCCGACCCGAAGGAGCGCGCCGAGCACGTCATGCTGGTCGACCTGGGCCGCAACGACCTGGGGCGGGTCTGCCGGCCGGGCACGGTCGAGGTGCCGGAGTTCGCCACCATCGAGCGGTACAGCCACGTCATGCACATCGTCTCCACGGTCGTCGGCGAGCTGCGCGAGGACCGCACGGCGTTCGACGCGCTCGCCGCGAGCTTCCCCGCCGGCACCCTCTCCGGCGCGCCCAAGGTCCGGGCCATGGAGATCATCGAGGAGCTGGAGCCGGCCCGGCGCGGTCTCTACGGCGGCACCGTCGGCTACTTCGGCTTCGGCGGCGACCTGGACATGGCCATCGCCATCCGCACCGCGCTGATCCGCGAGGGCCGGGCCTACGTGCAGGCCGGGGCGGGCGTGGTGGCCGATTCCGATCCGGCCGCCGAGGACCAGGAGACCCGCAACAAGGCCGCCGCCGTGCTCGCCGCGATCGCGGCCGCCGAGACGCTGCGGGCCGCGCGATGAGCGCGTCGACCGGCGCGCCCGCCACCCGGGGCCGGCGCGAGCTGACGTACGCGGTGCTGCTCTGCCTGGCCGGCGCGGGCCTGGCGTTCTGGGCGGTGACCCGGACGTGGTCGGTCGAGCTGACCGCGCGCGGCTCGCTGCCGCCCGGCCGGCACACCCGCACCGGCGCGGAACTGCTGCCCTGGGTGTCCGCGCTGGCCCTGGTGGGGCTGGCCGGCGGCGGCGCGGTGCTGGCCACCCGGGGGCCGGTCCGGCGGCTGCTGGGCGGCCTGCTGGCCCTGCTCGGGCTGGGTGTGGCGGCCGGGGGCGGCTACGGGCTGACCGAGTCCGGGGTGAGCCGGCAGTGGCCGGCCCTGGTGCTGGCGGGCGGGCTGGTCCTGGTGGCCGGCGGGCTGCTCACGGCGCTGCGCGGGGGCGGCTGGCCCGCGATGGGCGCCCGCTACGAGCGGCGGGCGGCGCGGCCGGCGGAGCCCGCCGGCGAGGACCGGCCGGCGGTCGAGCGGGGCACCCGGGACGCCTGGGACGCGCTGGACCGGGGCGAGGACCCGACGGTCCGCTGACCGTCCGGCGCCCGCCGGGTCAGCTCACCGGCTGGGCGTCGCGCGCGTCCCGGCGCTCACGGGCCGCCGCGCGGGCGGCGGCCAGCTCGGCCACCAGGCGCTCCAGTTCGCGGCGCTGGGCGGCCCGGGCCCGGTCGGCGCAGACCGCCTCCCAGGCGTTGCCCCGGGCGGTGCGCGTCCGGCCGTCGCCGGCCATGGCTTCGAGCGTGTGCACCACGCCGACGGCGAGCGCCGCGACGTTCCGGGAGATGGTCGTGAATCCGAGGCTCTGGTTCGGCCCGTTGGCGCTCATGGTCACCCCGCACGAGATCGTTGGCGACGGTCGGCAGCCGCCTCATCGAGTCTGCCCGAGGAAGATGCTGTCGGGCTCACGTTTCGCCGCCGTGAAACGCAGGTCAACTCTGCGGCAACCGGCCCGACCTGGGGAGGGCCGTTCGGCCTTGAGCTTGCTCACAACATCGACGGTCGTCGCCGCCCTGCACGTGGCGGGCCGCCATGGTGAGATAGGTCATGGGCGACGGTCGATGTGGCGGCCGGGGGCGCGGGACGCGCCCGGGTGACGCCGGTCGATGGGCGCCGTGGCGCTGCGTGACACCGTGTTCACCCGAAGTCGGTCATCATGCCACAGGCCGTTTCGTGAGGAGCGCCATACCCCCGGGCACTTGCTTCCCGGTGGCGCCACCTAGCATCGGCCCATGACACCCGGAGAGGGGAGTCCGTTGGTGACTGCTGAGCATGCGCACGCGGAGGGGGACGAGGCCGGTCCGGCGGCGTCCGTAAGCGTGCTCGACGAGATCCTGGCCGGCGTGCGCGAGGACGTGGCCCGGCGGCAGGAGCAGGTTCCGCTGGAGCGGATCCGCGAGCTGGCCGCCGCCGCGCCGCCGCCGCTGGACGCGTACGCGGCGCTGCGCCGGCCCGGCGTGGCCGTGATCGCCGAGGTGAAGCGGTCGTCGCCGTCCAAGGGGCGGCTGGCCGAGATCGCCGACCCGGCCGACCTGGCCGGCGACTACGCCGCCGGTGGCGCCCGGGCGATCAGCGTGCTCACCGAGGGCCGCTGGTTCGGCGGTTCGCTGGACGACCTGGCCGCGGTCCGCGCCGCGGTGAACGTGCCGGTGCTGCGCAAGGACTTCGTGGTCTCCAGCTACCAGGTGCACGAGGCCCGCGCGCACGGCGCCGACCTGGTGCTGCTGATCGTCGCCGCGCTGGAGCAGAACGTCCTGGTCGGGCTGCTGGAGCGGATCGAGTCGCTGGGCATGTGCGCGCTCGTCGAGGTGCACAACGAGGAGGAGGCCGACCGCGCCATGGAGGCCGGCGCGCAGGTGATCGGGGTCAACGCCCGTGACCTGCGTACCCTTGAGGTCGACCGCTCGGTGTTCGAGCGGATCGCGCCCGGCCTGCCGAGCAACGTCGTCAAGATCGCCGAGTCCGGCGTGCGTGGCCCGCACGACCTCATCCGGTACGCCTCGGCCGGCGCCGACGCGGTCCTGGTCGGCGAGGGCCTGGTCACCCAGAAGAGCCCCCGCGAGGCGGTGGCCGAGCTGGTGAACGCCGGCAACCACCCGGCCACGCCCCGCCCGGTGCGCTGACCCCGCGCCGGGCCCAGAGACGTCTCGAGAGGACTCCCGCGATGAGCACTGACGCCGCGGCCCCGGCCGGCCAGCTTCCCGACGCCGCCGGTCACTTCGGCCGGTTCGGTGGCCGATTCGTCCCCGAGGCCCTGGTCGCCGCGCTCGACGAGCTGGACGCGGCGTACCGGAAGGCGATGACCGACGAGAGCTTCCTCGCCGAGTTCGACGCCCTGCTGCGCGACTACGCCGGCACCCCCTCGCTGCTCTACGAGGCCCGGCGGCTCTCCGCCCAGATCGGCGCCCGGGTCCTGCTCAAGCGGGAGGACCTCAACCACACCGGCGCGCACAAGGTCCGCAACGTGCTCGGCCAGGCGCTGCTCACGAAGCGGATGGGCAAGCGGCGGGTGATCGCGGAGACCGGCGCCGGCCAGCACGGCGTGGCCACCGCCACCGCCGCCGCCCTGTTCGACCTCGAATGCGTGGTCTACATGGGCGAGGTGGACACCGAGCGGCAGGCGCTCAACGTGGCCCGGATGCGGATGCTCGGCGCGACCGTCGTCCCGGTCACCACCGGCTCGCGCACGCTCAAGGACGCGATGAACGAGGCGATGCGCGACTGGGTCGCCAACGTCGACAGCACGCACTACCTGATCGGCACCGCCGCCGGCCCGCACCCGTTCCCCGAGATGGTCCGGGACTTCGTCCGCGGCATCGGCGTCGAGGCCCGCCAGCAGTGCCTCGACCTCACCGGCGCGCTGCCGGACGCGGTCGCGGCCTGCGTGGGCGGCGGCTCCAACGCGCTCGGCATCTTCCACGCCTTCGTGCCCGACACCGGCGTACGCCTCTTCGGCTTCGAGGCCGGCGGCGAGGGCGTGGCGACCGGCCGGCACGCGGCGAGCATCACCGGCGGCTCGGCCGGCGTCCTGCACGGCACCCGGACGTACGTCCTGCAGAACTCCGACGGCCAGACGATCGAGTCGCACTCGATCTCCGCCGGCCTGGACTACCCGGGCGTCGGGCCGGAGCACGCCTGGCTGCACGACAGCGGCCGGGCCACCTACCTGCCCGTCGACGACGACGAGGCCATGGCCGCCTTCCAGCTGCTCTGCCGCACCGAGGGCATCATCCCGGCGATCGAGAGCTCGCACGCGCTCGCCGGCGCCCGGAAGATCGCCCCGCAGCTCGCCGCCGAGCTGGGCCGGGAGCCGGTCATCGTGGTCAACCTCTCCGGCCGGGGCGACAAGGACGTGCACACCGCCGGCGCATACTTCGGCATCCTCGACAAGGAGTGAGAGCGTGAGCCGGATCGGGGTCGCCTTCGACAAGGCCCGGGCCGACGGGCGGGCCGTGCTGGTCGGCTGCATGCCGGCCGGCTTCCCCACCGTCGAGGGCAGCATCGCCGCGATGACCGCCATGGTCGAGGCCGGTGTCGACGTCATCGAGGTGGAGATTCCCTACTCCGACCCGGTGATGGACGGCCCGGTCATCCAGAAGGCCAGCGACATCGCCCTGGCCGGCGGCGTACGCACCGCCGACACCCTGCGCGCCGTCGAGGCGGTCGCCGCGACCGGCGCGTCGGTGGTCACGATGACCTACTGGAACCCGATCGAGCAGTACGGCGTCGACGCGTTCGCCCGCGACCTGGCCGCGGCCGGCGGCACCGGCCTGATCACGCCGGACCTGATCCCCGAGGAGGCCGGCGAGTGGCTGGCCGCCTCCGAGGCGCATGGCCTGGACCGGACGTTCCTGGTCTCCCCGTCGTCCACCGACGCCCGGCTGAAGATGACCGTCGGGCACTGCCGCGGCTTCGTCTACGCCACCGCCATCATGGGCGTCACCGGTGCCCGGTCGCAGACCTCCGAGGCGGCCCCGGTCCTGGTCTCCCGGCTGCGCGAGGTCACCGACCTGCCGGTGGGCGTCGGGCTGGGTGTGGGCACCGGCGCCCAGGCCGCCACCGTCGCCGGGTACGCCGACGCGGTGATCGTGGGCAGCGCCCTGGTCCGCTGCGTGCTCGACGCCCCCGACCAGGCGGCCGGCCTGACCGCCCTGCGCGCCCTGAGCGCCGAACTCGCCGAGGGCGTCCGCAACCCGGCCCGCTGACGGCGCTCACCGGCCCACCCAGGGTCGGCGTGGCATCCGGGGCGGTCCGCGGCCGGTCTGCACCCCCGGTGGTGCGGCGCGGCACCCGGGGCGGGTGTCAGCGCCGCGTGCCCAGCTCGCCCGCGGACCGCTGTTCGGGCGGGACACCCGCCTCACCGCCCGGACCGACCTGGCCCGGCAGCGTGTCGCGGAGGACGCCGGAGCGGCCGGCCAGGGCGTCGGCGACGGCGGCGCGGGTGGTCGGGGTGAGCGCTTCGGGCAGCGCCTCCGGCGGGTGCCAGTCGAGATGGCAGCCGCCCGCCGGTGCCCCGGCGGGCGTGGTGGCGAGCGTCCGGGCCCGGAACACGTGCACCAGCACGTCGGGCAGGGCGCCGCAGTGGCCGGCGGCGGGCGGGGGAGCGGCGGGGTCGCCGAGCCGGTAGAGGCCGACCAGGTCGACCAGCTCGACCTCCCAGCCGGTCTCGGCGCGGATCTCGCGTCGCGCGGCGGCGGGCGGGCTCTCGTCGCGGCGCAGCCGCCCGCCGGGCAGCGCCCAGCGCCGGCCACCGCCGGACTGCCGGCAGAGCAGCACCCGGCCGGAGGGGTCGGTGACGACCGCCGCGACCGCCCAGGTGAGCGCGCTCATGGACAAAGAGCCTACGGCCGCGCAAACCAGAAGTCATCCGACCCGCGAACCCGGGCCACCGGGGTGCCGCGAGCACGGTCCGCACCGGTACCGTGTGCACCCGTGACCCTCGCCCCGATGACCCCACTGGCGGCCCTGCCCAGCCCCAGCACCGCCGTCTGGCAGCTCGGTCCGGTTCCGATCCGGGCGTACGCGCTCTGCATCATCGTCGGCATCGTGGTGGCCTGCGTGGTCACCGAGTACCGGCTGCGCCGCCGCGGCGTCGCCCCCGGCGCCGTGCTCGACATCGCGGTCTGGGCGGTGCCCGCGGGCATCATCGGCGCCCGGATCTACCACGTGATCACGTCGCCCGAGAAATACTTCGGCGCCGACGGCCAGCCGCTCAAGGCGTTCGCCATCTGGGAGGGCGGCCTCGGCATCTGGGGCGCGGTGGCCGGTGGCGCGGTCGGCGCCTGGTTCGCCGCCCGGCAGCTGGGCATCCCGTTCGCCGTGGTCGCCGACGCGCTGGCGCCGGGGCTGCCGCTGGCCCAGGCCATCGGCCGGTTCGGCAACTGGTTCAACAACGAGCTCTACGGCGGGCGTACGAGCCTGCCCTGGGGTCTCGAGGTCCACGTCATGGACCCGGACAACCCGGGGCACGCGCTGCGCGACGACGCCGGCAATCCGGTCCTCCAGCCGGGGCTCTACCACCCGGCCTTCCTCTACGAGGCGCTCTGGAACATCGGCGTCGCCGCGCTGGTCGTGGTCCTCGACCGGAAGCTGCGGCTGGGCCGTGGCCGGGCCTTCGCGCTCTACGTGATGGGCTACACGGCGGGCCGGTTCTGGATCGAGCTGATGCGCACCGACGAGGCCAACCACATCCTCGGCCTGCGGCTCAACGTGTGGACCGCGGCGCTGGTCTTCCTCGGCGCGCTGGTGTACTTCCTGCGGGTGCGCGGGCCGCGCCAGTACCTGATCCCGGTCGGCGCGCCGGCCACCCCGGTCCCGCCCGCCGGCGGCGACGTGTCCCAGGTCGACCTCTCCGGGCGGGAGGCCGGGGCGCAGCCGGTCGCGCCGGAGGGCTACCGGGTGGTGACCGAGGAGCAGTTCCGGACGTACCGGGAGACCGGAGCGGTCCCCGCCGAGGAACCGGCGGCGGCCGACGAGGCCGGCCGGGACGAGGCCGACGAAGCCGCCACCGACGCGGAGCGCACCGAGCGCGAGCCGGCCGGCGAGGATCGGGCCGACGAGGACGGGACCGACGAGGACCGGGCCGGCGACGACCGGGCCGGCGCCGGCGGCGCCCGCCCCGCCGACCGGGACAGCTGAGCGGGGGAGTCATGCGGAGCGCGGTGGTGGTCGGCGCCGGCCTCGGCGGGTTGGCGACGGCCGGTGCGCTGGCCCGGTCCGGCTGGCGGGTCACCCTCCTCGAACGGGCCGACCGGGTCCGTCCGGAGACGACCGCCGTGGTGCTCTGGCCCAACGGGGTACGCGCGCTGCGCGCTCTGGGCCTCGGCGCGGGGCTGGACGCGATCGCCACCCCGCTGCCCGACGGCGGCGTGCGCCGCCCCGACGGGCACTGGCTGGTGCAGCCCCGCCCCACGCCCGCGGAGCGGATGCCGGTGGTGGTGCACCGGGAGGACCTGCACGACGCGCTGATCGCCGGCCTGGGCGACCAGGTGGAGCTGCGCACCGGGGTGCACGTGCGCACGGTGCGGGCGGTGCCCGGCGAGCGCCCCGCGGTCGGCGACGGCCGGCACACCGTCGAGGCGGACCTGGTGGTCGCGGCCGACGGCACCGACAGCGAGATCCGCCGGCAGCTCGCCCCGGAGACGGCCGTGGTCAGCTCCGGCTGCGCCGCGTGGCGGGCCGTCATCCCCTGGTACCGGGCCCCGCAGCTCCCCGCCGACCAGCCGGTGCACGGCGAGACGCTGGGCGCGGGCTACCGCTTCGTGGCCGCCTCGCTCGGCGACCGGGGCACCGCGGGCGCCTCCCGCCGGGGCGGCATCTACTGGGTGGCCACCGCCGCCGGCGCGCCCCGCCCCGAGCCGCCGGAGACGCAGCTCGCCCTGCTCAAGCGCTGGTACGCGGGCTGGCCCGCCCCGATCGCCACCCTGCTCGACGCCACCGACCCGGCCGACCTGGTGCAGCAGGAGATCCGTGAGCTGCGCCCGCTGCCCCGGGCGTACGGGTTCCCGGCCGGGCCGGGCGGTGTGGTGCTGCTCGGCGACGCGGCGCACGCCATGCCGCCGCACCTGGGGCAGGGCGCCTGCCTGGCCTTCGAGGACGCGGCCACCCTGTCGGCGCTGCTGCGGGAGTCCCGGCTCCCCGACGCGGTGGCCGGCTACGACCGGCTGCGCCGGCCCCGCGCGGCCACCATGGTGCGGCAGACCCGCCGCATGTCGGCGGTGCTCCAGACCCGGGGCCGGCTGGCGCTGCGCGCCCGCGACGCCGCGCTGGGCACGATCAGCCCGCGGCTGCGCAACACGGCCGCCACCGCCGCCGCCTCCTGGCACCCGCCGGCCTGACCGGTCGACGCCCTGGGGCGCGGCACGGCGCCGCCCCGGAACGGCCCGCGCGGAGCGGGCGTCAGCCGACCACGGCGGTCGGCTCGGCGATGCAGGCGGTGCCGACGCGGCGGAAGCCGACCCGCAGGTAGACCCGGGCGATCTCCTCGCTGCCGGCGGAGAGGAAGACCAGGTCGGTGCCGGCGGCGCGCAGCCGGTGGGCCAGGGTGGCGGTCACCGCGGCGCCCAGGCCGCGCCGGCGGGCCGCCGGCAGGGTGGCCACCCCGGCGATCTCCGCCACGTCGCCGACCCGCATGGCCATCCCGCTGGCCAAGGGCCCCTCGTCCGGCGTGCCGGCGAGCACCGAGATGCGCCGGCCGTCGACGATGCGGACCGCCTCCTCGTCCAGCGCGGCCACGTCCAGCCGGGAGACCGCGGCGTCCCGCTCGGCCGGGCCGGCCTCGCCCCGGGCGGTGCCGCCGTGCGAGAAGCCGACCGCGGCGACGGCCCGGCGCAGGGCCACGTCCGCCGCGAAGCTGGGATCGCGGGGGTCGAGCACCCGCACCGGTACGTCGCTGAGCGTCGCCGGGTCGGGCAGGCGGTCGGGCTCCAGCACCATGAGCGGCGCCTCGAGCACGCTGAGCCCCGCCGAGCGGGCCACCGCCAGCAGGTCCGGGGTGACCTCGTGCACCCACTCGAACGCCTCCGGCAGGCCCAGTTCCCGCTGCCGGGCCCGGACCGCGGTCACGTCGGCGAGCGCGGGCGGCTCGGTGGCGTCCAACCGGGGGCGGGCGTAGAACGGCCAACCGGCGCCGTCCCGGACGAACAGCACGAGCCCGCCGTGTTCCTCCGTCCGGGACCCGTCGCGGGGCACCGCGTCGTAGAAACGCTCCAACCGGTCGAGCACGTCAGTGCGTACGGCATCCACCGCGCGAGACTACATGTCCCAGATGCTGGAAGTGTGATCAATCTGAACTGGCCTTGTGCCGGACGCCCTAACGTAGACTCAATAAAACCCCCGAGGGCCGACGTCGTCCCCACCGTGTTTGAACCTGAGTGACGACAGGAGGCCCGGTGGCCTTTCCGTACCCTCTCCGCCCCCAGCCGGCCCGGCCGAGCATGGGGCTCTACGACCCCGCGCACGAGCACGACGCCTGCGGTGTGGCCTTCGTGGCCGACCTGCACGGGCGGCGCTCGCACGAGGTCGTCGCGAACGGTCTCGGGGCGCTCTGCCGGCTGGACCACCGGGGCGCCCGGGGCGCGGAGCACAACACCGGTGACGGCGCGGGCATCATGATCCAGGTGCCGGACGCGTTCCTGCGCGCGGTCGTCGAGTTCCCGCTGCCGCCCGCCGGCCAGTACGCCACCGGCCTGGTCTTCCTGCCCGACGACGACGCGGCCGAGGCGCGGGCCCGCCGGGTGGTGGAGAAGTACGCGCTGGTCGAGGGCGCCGACATCCTCGGCTGGCGGGACGTGCCGACCGACCCGTCCGGCCTGGGCGAGACCGCCCTCGCGGCGATGCCCCGGGTCCGGCAGCTCTTCCTGGCCGCGCACCGGCTCACCGACGGGCCCGCCGGCCCGGCCGGCTCCCCGCTGAGCGGGCTCGACCTGGACCGGGTGGCGTTTTGCCTGCGCAAGCAGGTCGAGCGGGAGACCGCCGAGCGGGGCGTGCCGGCGTACTTCCCGTCGCTGTCCGGTCGGACCATGGTGTGGAAGGGGATGCTCACCCCGGACCAGCTCCCGGCGTTCTACCCGGAGCTGACCGACGAGCGGGTGGTCAGCGCCATCGCGCTGGTGCACTCGCGGTTCTCCACCAACACGTTCCCGTCCTGGCCGCTGGCCCACCCGTACCGGTTCATCGCGCACAACGGCGAGATCAACACGATCCGCGGCAACCGGAACTGGATGCAGGCCCGGGAGGCGCTGTTGCGCAGCCCGCACCTGCCCGGCAACATCCGCCGGGTCTTCCCGGTCTGCACCCCGGCGGCCTCCGACTCGGCCAACTTCGACGAGGTCCTCGAACTGCTGCACCTGGCCGGGCGGAGCCTGCCGCACGCGGTGCTCATGATGATCCCGGAGGCCTGGGAGAACGACCCGGACATGCGCGCCGACAAGCGCGACTTCTACCGGTTCCACGCCAGCCTTATGGAGCCGTGGGACGGCCCGGCCTCCGTCGCGTTCACCGACGGCGAGATCGTCGGCGCGGTCCTGGACCGCAACGGGTTGCGGCCGGGCCGCTGGTGGCGCACCGCCGACGGCCTCGTGGTGCTGGGCAGCGAGGCGGGCGTGCTCGACCTCGACCCGGCCACCGTGGTCGCCAAGGGCCGGCTCCAGCCCGGCCGGATGTTCCTGGTCGACACGGTCAACGGCCGGATCGTGCAGGACGACGAGATCAAGACCGAGCTGGCCGCCGCCCGCCCGTACGGGGAGTGGCTGCACGCCGGCATCATCGAGCTGGACGACCTGCCCCCGCGCGAGCACATCGTCTACACCCACGACTCGGTACGCCGCCGGCAGCAGACCTTCGGCTACACCGAGGAGGAGCTGAAGATCCTGCTCGGCCCGATGGCCCGCAACGGCGCGGAGCCGCTCGGCTCGATGGGCACGGACACCCCGATCTCCCCGCTGTCCACCCGGCCGCGGCTGCTCTACGACTACTTCCACCAGCTCTTCGCCCAGGTCACCAACCCGCCGCTGGACGCCATCCGGGAGGAGCTGGTGACCAGCCTGGCGTCCACCATCGGCCCGGAGGGCAACCTGCTCGACCCGGGTCCGGCGAGCTGCCGGCAGATCGTGCTGCCGTACCCGGTGATCGACAACGACGAGCTGGCCAAGATCCTCTCCATCGACGAGGACGGCGACCTGCCCGGCTTCAAGGCGGTCCGGGTCTCCGGGCTCTACCGGATCCGCGACGGCGGCGCCGGCATCAAGGCCCGGCTCACCGAGATCTGCCGGCACGTCTCCGAGGCCATCGAGGACGGCGTACGCATCCTGGTGCTGTCTGACCGGGACTCCAACGCCGACCTGGCCCCGATCCCGTCGCTGCTGCTCACCGCCGCGGTGCACCAGCACCTCGTGCGGGAGCAGACCCGCACCCAGGTGGCGCTGATCGTCGAGTCGGGCGACTGCCGCGAGGTGCACCACGCGGCCGTGCTGATCGGCTACGGCGCGGCGGCGGTCAACCCGTACCTGGCCTTCGAGTCGGTCGAGGACATGATCTCCACGGGCGCGCTGGTCGGCATGGAGCCGGGCACGGCGATCCGCAACTACGTCAAGGCCCTCGGCAAGGGCGTCCTGAAGATCATGTCGAAGATGGGCATCTCGACGGTCTCGTCGTACTGCGGCGCGCAGGTCTTCGAGGCGGTCGGCCTGGACACCCGCCTCGTGCAGCGCTACTTCCGGGGCACCCCGAGCACGATCAGCGGCATCGGGCTCGCCGAGATCCACGCCGAGGTGGCCGCCCGGCACGCGCTGGCCTGGCCGCCCGCGGGCGCCCGGGCGAGCGACCGGCTGGACGTCGGCGGCGAGTACCAGTGGCGCCGCGAGGGTGAGCTGCACCTGTTCAACCCCGAGACGGTCTTCCTGCTCCAGCACGCCACCCGCAGCCGCCAGTACGACGTGTTCCGGCAGTACACCGCCAAGGTCGACGAGCTGGCCGCCCGGGCGGGCTCGCTGCGCGGGCTGTTCACGCTGCGCACCGGGGTGCGCCCGCCCGTGCCGCTGGACGAGGTGGAGCCGGCCAGCGAGATCGTCAAGCGGTTCGCCACCGGCGCCATGTCGTACGGGTCGATCTCGGCGGAGGCGCACGAGACCCTGGCCATCGCCATGAACCGCCTCGGCGGCAAGTCGAACACGGGCGAGGGCGGCGAGGACGTCGCGCGGCTGCACGACCCGGAGCGCCGTTCGGCGGTCAAGCAGATCGCCAGCGGCCGGTTCGGCGTCACGAGCGAATACCTCGTCAACGCCGACGACCTGCAGATCAAGATGGCCCAGGGCGCGAAGCCCGGCGAGGGTGGCCAGCTGCCCGGCAACAAGGTCTGGCCGTGGATCGCGCGGACCCGGCACGCCACCCCGGGCGTCGGCCTGATCTCCCCGCCGCCGCACCACGACATCTACTCCATCGAGGACCTGGCCCAGCTCGTCCACGACCTGAAGTGCGTCAACCCGGCCGCCCGGGTGCACGTGAAGCTGGTCAGCGAGGTCGGGGTGGGCACCGTGGCGGCCGGCGTGGCGAAGCTCAAGGCCGACGTCATCCTGATCTCCGGGCACGACGGCGGCACCGGCGCCTCCCCGCTCAACTCGCTCAAGCACGCCGGCACCCCCTGGGAGCTGGGCCTGGCCGAGGCGCAGCAGACGCTGCTGCTCAACAAGCTCCGCGACCGGGTCACCGTGCAGGTCGACGGCCAGCTCAAGACCGGCCGGGACGTGCTGGTCGCGGCGCTGCTGGGCGCCGAGGAGTTCGGCTTCGCCACCGCCCCGCTGATCGTCGAGGGCTGCGTGATGATGCGGGTCTGCCACCTCGACACCTGCCCGGTCGGCATCGCCACCCAGAACCCGGTGCTGCGCGAGCGCTTCACCGGCCGGCCCGAGTTCGTGGAGAACTTCTTCCTGTTCCTGGCCGAGGAGGTCCGGGGCTACCTGGCCGAGCTGGGCTTCCGCAGCATCGCCGAGGCGATCGGGCACACCGAGCTGCTCGACGTGGCCGGCGCGATCGACCACTGGAAGGGCCACGGGCTCGACCTCAGCCGGGTGCTGCACCTGCCCGAGCTGCCCGAGGGCGCGGCCCGGCGCGGCATCCGGGCCCAGGACCACGGCCTGGAGCTGGCGCTGGACAACGAGCTCATCGCCCTGGCCGAGCCGGCGCTGCGCGACGGCACCCCGGTCCGGGTCGAGGTGGCCGTGCGCAACGAGCATCGCAGCGTGGGCGCCATGCTCGGTGGCGAGGTGACCCGCCGCTTCGGCGGCACCGGGCTGCCCGACGACACCGTCGAGTTCCTGCTGCACGGCACCGCCGGCCAGTCGTTCGGCGCGTTCCTGCCGCGCGGGGTCACCCTGCGGCTGCACGGCGACGCCAACGACTACGTCGGCAAGGGACTCTCCGGCGGGCGGCTCGTCGTCCGCCCGGACGCCGCCGCGCCGTTCGCCGGCGCGGACGCCGACCCGGGCGCGCGCGCCGAGGACCAGATCATCGCCGGCAACACCATCCTGTACGGCGCCACCGGCGGTGAGGTCTTCCTGCGCGGCCGGGTGGGCGAGCGGTTCGCGGTGCGCAACTCCGGCGCGGTGGCCGTCGTCGAGGGCGTCGGCGACCACGGCTGCGAGTACATGACCGGCGGCACGGTGGTGGTGCTCGGGCCGACCGGGCGCAACTTCGCCGCCGGCATGTCCGGCGGCACGGCCTTCGTGCACCGGCTGGACCGGCGGCTGGTCAACGCCGAGCTGGTCGACCTGTCGCCGCTGGGCGTCGAGGAGCGGGAGCGGCTGCACGAGCTGGTCCAGCGGCACTTCGCCGAGACCGACTCGGCGGTCGCCGAGGAGCTGCTCAAGCGCTGGCCGGAGGCGGTGGAGGAGTTCACCGCCGTGGTGCCCCGGGACTACCGCCGGGTGCTGGAGATCATGCGGGCCGCCGAAGCCGCCGGCCACGACGTCGACGACGCGGTGATGAGCGCCCTCGCGCCATCCGCCGCGCCGGTGCCGCCCGCCCCGCGGGCGGTCGCCCAGGAGGTGGCTCGTGCCTGACCCGAACGGTTTCCTGCGCTACGACCGGCGGTTGCCCGCCCGCCGCCCGGTCCCGGTGCGGATCATGGACTGGCGGGAGGTCTACCCGCCTGCCGGCGAGGAGCTGATCCGGGAGCAGGCCACCCGCTGCATGGACTGCGGCATCCCGTTCTGCCACGACGGCTGCCCGCTCGGCAACCGGATCCCGGACTGGAACGACCTGGTCCGCACCGGCAACTGGGACGCCGCGGTGGAGTCGCTGCACGCCACCAACAACTTCCCCGAGTTCACCGGCCGGCTCTGCCCGGCGCCCTGCGAGGCGGCCTGCGTGCTCGGCCTGGGCGGCCAGCAGCCGGTCACCATCAAGCAGGTCGAGGTGGAGATCGCCGACGCCGCGGTGGCCCGGGGTGGGCTGCGCCCGCAGCCGGTGCCGGCCCCGACCGGGAAGTCGGTCGCCGTGGTCGGCTCCGGCCCCGCCGGGCTCGCCGCCGCGCAGCAGCTCGCCCGCGCCGGCCACGCCGTCACCGTGTACGAGCGGGACGACGCGCTCGGCGGCCTGCTCCGCTACGGCATCCCCGACTTCAAGCTGGAGAAGCGGCACATCGACCGGCGGCTGGCCCAGCTCGCCGCCGAGGGGGTGCGCTTCCGCACCGGGGTGGACGTCGGCGTCGACGTCACCGCCGAGCAGCTGCGCGCCGAGCACGACGCCGTGCTGCTCGCCTGCGGCGCGCTGCAGGGCCGGGACACCCCGGAGACGCCGGGGCGGGCGCTGCGCGGCGTACACCAGGCCATGTCGCACCTGGTGGCCGCGAACCGCGTCGTCGCGGCGGCGGGTGAGGGCGGCCCGGCCCTGGCCACGCTCCCGGACGGCACGCCGATCGACGCCGCCGGCAGGCACGTGGTGATCATCGGTGGTGGCGACACCGCCGCCGACTGCCTGGGCGTGGCCCACCGGCAGGGCGCGGCCGGCGTGCACCAGCTCGACCTCTACCCGGAGCCCCCGGCCGACCGGGACGCCGAGCGCGACCCGTGGCCCACCTGGCCGTGGGTGCTGCGCAGCTACCCGGCCCACGAGGAGGGCGGCGAGCGGGTCTTCGCCGTGGCGGTGCAGGAGTTCGTCGACGACGGCACCGGCCAGGTCCGGGCGGTCCGGATCGCCGAGGTGACCGTCGAGAAGGTGGACGGCCGGCGGATCGTCACGGCGCTGCCCGGCTCGGAGCGGGAGATCCCGGCCGACCTGGTGCTGCTCGCCATCGGGTTCGAGGGCACCGAGGAGCAGCCGCTGCTGGGCCAGCTCGGGGTGACCCGCAACGGCCGGGGCGCGGTCGACGCCCGCCCCGACTGGCAGACCGGCGCCGACGGCGTGTTCGTCGCCGGGGACATGCACCGGGGCGCCTCGCTCATCGTGTGGGCCATCGCCGAGGGTCGGGCCGCCGCCGCGGCCATCCACGCCCACCTGGGCGGGGCCGGCACCCTGCCCGCGCCGGTCGACCCGGCCCGGCAGCCGCTCGCCGCCCGCTGACCCGGCGCGTCACCGACACCCCGGTCCGGCCCGGATCGGGGTGTCGTGGCATCCGGGTCCGGTTCGTGCCCGGAGTGCCCGGGCCGCCCTACCCCGTTGGTGAACCCTCTCACCAACTGTCGTCGGGAGGTTTGACCGCGGCCAGACTTGTGCGCTGGCCGGACCCGCGGGGGTCCGGCTTCGTCGTGTCACCGTCTGGACGGGGAAACACTCATGGCCCTCGGCGCCACGTTCGCCGCGCTGCGCCACCGCAACTACCGGATCTGGGCCGCGGCCGGATTCGTGTCGGTCATCGGGACCTGGATGCAGGTCCTCGGCGTCAACTGGTACGTGCTGGCCGAGACCGGGTCGGCCACGTCGATGGGGTTCACCGTCCTGCTCCAGGCGTTGCCCACCCTGGTGCTGAGCGTCTGGGGTGGCGCGCTGGCCGACCGGCTGCCCGCCAAGCCGCTGCTGATCGGCGCCCAGGCCGCCCACGCGCTGCTCGCCGCCGGGCTGGCCGTGGTGGCCGTCACCGGCGCCGGCGGTCTCCCGGCGATCTTCGCGATCTCGCTGGCCACCGGCGCGGTGTCGGCGATCGAAGGGCCGGTGATGGGCCGCTGGGCCTCCACCCTGGTGGACCGGGAGAGCCTCGGCAACGCCCTGGCGCTCGGCTCGCTCACCAACTCCGCCGGGCGGATCCTCGGCATGAGCCTCGGCGCCGTCGTGGTCGCCGCGGTCGGCCCCGCGCTGCTCTTCGCCGCGAACTCGGTCAGCTTCGTCGCGGTCGTCGTGGCGCTGTTCGCCGTACGCGAGGGGGAGCGGCACGCCGGCGAGCCGGCGGCGGCCGACGCGGCCGCGGCCGACGGCGGCATCCGGGCCGGTTTCCGCTACCTGAGGCGCCAGCCGGTGGTGCTGGTCGCGCTCGCGCTCTCCGTCGTGCTCGGCAGCCTGGGCCGCAACTACCAGGTCACCATGGCCGCCATGAGCGACGGCCCGCTGCACGGCGGCGCGTCCGGCTACGGCCTCCTGTCCACCGTCTTCGCCGTCGGCACGGTGCTCGGCGCCCTGTTCGCGGCGCGCCGCGCCGACCTCGGCTACGCGGTGCTGATCGGGGCCGGCCTGCTCGCCAGCGGGCTGCAGATCGTCGCCGGGCTGGCCCCGGGCACGCTGAGCTTCGCCGCGGTGATCCTGCCGGTGGCCGCCGCGGCGGTGGTCATCGACACCACGGTCGGCGCCCGGGCCCAGCTCGACACCGACTACGCCATGCGCGGCCGGGTGCTGGCCGCCCTGGCCGTCACCGGCTCGGTCTCCGCGGCCGTGGGCGCCCCGCTGCTCGGCTGGCTCGCCGAGCACGCCGGCCCCCGGCAGACCCTGGTGCTGGCCGGCACGGTCACCGCGGTCGCCACCGCGGCCGCCGGGGTGACCCTGGACCGGCTGCGCGAGCGCCGGCTGGGGCACCGGCTCACCCGGGTGCTGGCCGCGCCCGCCGCCCGCCCGGTCCGCCGGGTCGCCGCCACCGCCGCCCGGGTCGTCCGCCCGGCCGGCGCGGGCCTGGGCGCCGTCCACGCCGCGGTGCTGCCCCGGCCGACGGTCCTGGCCGGCGCCTCCCCGGTGGTGCTTCCCGGCGCCCCGGCCGGCGCGCGTCCCGGCGCCGGCCGGCTCCGGTCCAGCCGGGCGGCCCGCGCGGCCCAGGACTGCGCGGCCTGCGCGCCCCACCGGGGCCGGCGCCGCTCCCGCTGGACCGATCTGCGGTCGCCGTACGCGCACCGCGACGGCTGCCCGGCCGCCTGACCCGGCACGGCGCACGGGACTGGTCGAGACCGGCGAACGCACGGGACATCCCCTGGTTCTGGACGCTGGTCGACCTCTCCTTCGCGGTCGGCGCGTTCCCGCCGCTCTGGTTCGCGTACCGGCACATCCGGGCCGTCGAGGCGGCGGCGCCGACCACGGTCACTCCCGTGCCGGCCTGACCGGCCGGGGCCCGCTCCTGGCCGCGTGGAGCGGGCCCCCGACCGGTGCCGGTCAGTGCTTGAGCAGCCGGTGGGCCTCCCGGATCTTCGTCCACGACTTCGGCTGCGCCGGGGCGAGCGCCGTGCGGGCCGTGGTGGCCACCTCGGGGCGCCCGGCGGTGAACAGCCAGGTCGTGAAGACCGCGTCGAGGTCCCGGCCGGAGATCCGCTCGGCGAGCGCCTGGAACTGGGCGATGGTGCCGTTGCCGTAGCGGTGCTCGGCGGTCCAGGCCGGCAGGATCCGGAAGAACGCCTCGTCGCCCACGGCCAGCCGGAGCTGGTGCAGGGCCATGGCGCCCCGGTCGTAGACCGCGTCGTCGAAGATGGCGCCGGCCCCGGGGTCACCGGGAAGGACCTGCCAGAACTCCGAGTCGGCCGGGTAGCTGGCGTAGGTGAAGTCGAACAGCTCCTGGGCGGTGCCCTCGCCCTGCTCCTCCGACCAGAGCCACTCGGCGTACGAGGCGAAGCCCTCGTTCAGCCAGATGTTGCGCCACTCGGCGACCGAGACCGAGTCGCCGAACCACTGGTGGGCGTTCTCGTGCACCACCACCGACGTGTTGGCGCCGCGCCGCCAGAAGCTGGGGCCGTAGACGGGGCGGCTCTGCGTCTCCAGGGCGAAGCCGATGCCGTCGATCGGGCCCGCCACGCCGCCCTGCGCCTCGAACGGGTACGGCCCGAACACGCCGCTCTCCCAGTCGACGATCTCGGCGGTGCGTTCGATGCTGGCCCGGGCGGCCGGCCCGAGATCGCCCAGCGTGGTGCTGTACGCGTTGGACACCGGCTGCCCGTTCGGCGCGGTGTCGGTGACGATGTCGTACTGCCCGATGGCGAGGAACGCCTGGTAGGTGGCGCCCGGTTTCACGCTGCGCCAGCTCCACCGGGTGCGGTTGCCGGCCTCGGGCAGCGGGGCGCGCGGCTGCACGCCGTTGCTGACCACCTCGAGGCCGGTGGGCACGGAGACGGAGATGTCCCAGGTGGCCTTGTCCTTCGGGTGGTCGTTGCTGGGGAACCACCACCAGGCCGACTCGGGCTCGTTGACGGCGAGGGCGCCGTCGGCGACCCGGGTCCAGCCCGTGTAGCCCTGGACCAGCGTCTCGGACGGGACGCCGGCGTATTTCACCACGACGGTGAGCTGCTGTCCCTTGAGGACCGGCCGGGGCGCGGTGACCACCAGCTCGTGCGCGCCCTGCCGGGTGAAGCCGGCCGACCAGCCGTTGACCCGGACCGACTCGACGCCGAGGACGAAGTCGAGGTTGAACCGGGACAGGTCCTGGGTGGCGGTGGCCAGGATCGTGGTGGTGCCGCTGAGCCGGTCGGTGGCCGGTTCGTAGCGCAGCCGGATGTCGTAGTGGCCGACGTCGTAGCCGCCGTTGCCGTAGTCGGGGAAGTAGCTGTCGCCCAGCCCGGGGCTGCCCGGGGTCGGGGCGGCCGCCGCGGGCTTCGGCCGGCCCCAGCCCGGTAGGGCGGCCTGGCCGGGGGCGCCGGTCACGATGGTGCCGGCGGTGGTGACGGTCAGGGCGGCGATGGCCGCCGTGAGAGCGCGTCGCACGAGGTGGACTCCCTCCATCGGGGTAGTACGCACCGCCCAACCTAATCGACGTCGATGAACCCGTCTCCCCCGGAAGGCCTCCCGGCGCTATTCAATTTATGCCGATGTTTCGATACCATTACCGACTAGTAACAAGCACCGACCCCCTGGCCACGCGCGCGGTCTACGGGCTCCACCACCCCTGTCCCGTGGAGGTCCTGTCATGTCCCGTCGCGTCCGCACCGCCCTGGCCGCACTCCTCGCGGCCGTCCTCGGCGCCGTGCTCGTCCCCGGCGTCGCCCGGGCGGCCACCGTCAACTACGTCGCCCTCGGTGACTCCTACTCCTCCGGCGTCGGGGCCGGCCCGTACGACCTGTCCACCTGCCTGCGCAGCCAGAAGTCGTACGCCCCGCTCTGGGCCGCCGCGCACGCGGTCACCAGCTTCAAGTTCCCGGCCTGCGGCGGGGCGGTCACCGCCGACGTCATCGGCAGCCAGGTGAACTCGCTGAGCACCGGCACCACCCTGGTCACCGTGACCATCGGCGGCAACGACGCCGGCTTCGCCGACGTCATCACGAGCTGCCGCTTCGGCAGCACGTCGAGCTGCGAGAACGCCGTCAACGACAGCCGGGCCTTCGCCACCACCACCCTGCCCGGCCGGCTCGACAACACCTACGCCGCCATCCGGAACCGGGCGCCCAACGCCCGGCTCGTGGTGCTCGGCTACCCGCGGCTGTTCGAGACCGGCTACTGCGGCCTGCTGGCCATGAGCACCTACAAGCGGACCATCCTCAACCAGGCCGCCGACCTGCTCGCCACGGTCATCGCCGACCGGGCCCGGGCGGCCGGGGCCACCTTCGTCGACGCCCGGCCGTTCTTCGCCGGCCACGGCGTCTGCGCCGCCGACCCGTGGATCAACGACGTGTCCGGGCTCATCGAGGCGTACCACCCGGACGCCGACGGCTACCGCCGCGGCTACCTGGCCGCACTGACCGCCGCGATCGGCTGATCCGACGCGACGGGCGGCCGGCGGTCCGGGATGGACCGCCGGCCGCCCGCCGGTGTGTGAGAGGTGTCCGGCCCGGTCAGCGCGCCGTCACCAGCTCGCCGGTCAGCTCCGGCTCGGTGCTCCGCGCCGACGGCTGGCCGCGCCGTCCCCGCACCGCCCGGCGACCGGAGGGGACCGCCAGGGCGGCCAGCGCGGCGGCCAGGGAGATGCCGGTCAGCAGCAGGAAGCCCATGGTGAACCCGGCCTCCCGGGGCAGCCCGGTCGCCTGCGGGTGGGCGGTGATCACGCTGCTGGCCACCGCGGCGCCGATGGCGCCGCCGATGGTGCGGATGTTGGCGTTCATGCCGGTGGCCACACCGGTCTGGCGGGCCGGCACGCTGGCCACGATCAGGTTGGCCATCGAGGCGAAGGCCAGCCCGATGCCGACCCCCACCAGGCCGCCGGCCACGCCGATCTCCCAGCGGGTGTCGTGCGCGACGGTCAGCATCGCGGCGGCGAGCACGTTGAACACGGCGCCCGTGGTCAGCTGCGCCTTGGCGCTGAACCGGGCCGCCAGCCGGCCGGCGACGAGGCCGGCCACGAACATGCCGACCAGCATCGGCAGCATGAGCAGCCCGGCCTGGGTGATGCTCGCGCCGAAGCCGTACCCGGCGCTGCTGGGGATCTGCACGAACTGCGGCAGGAAGGCGTAGACGGCGAACATCGAGGCGCCGTAGAGCAGGGCGACCAGGTTGGTCGTCCAGACCGCGGGCAGGCGCATCATCCGCATGTCGATGAGCGGGTTCGCCGCGCGGGTCTCGGCCACCAGCCAGCCGGCCAGGAGCACCCCGGCGAGCGCCAGCAGGCCGATCACCCGGCCGGACGTCCAGCCCCAGGCGGCGCCCTTGCTCACCGGCAGCAGCAGCGCGACGAGCCAGCCGGACAGGAGCAGGGTGCCCGGCCAGCTGATCCGGCCGGGGGTGCGCACCGGCGACTCGGGTACGAACCGGTGCGCCGCGACCGCGGTCAGGCCGACGACCACCATCGGGATCCAGAACAGCCAGCGGTAGCCCAGGGTGGCGACGATCGGTCCGGCCAGCACGACGCCGAGGCCGCCGCCGGCGGCGACGATCGCCGAGATCGCCGCGACGGCCGAGCTGACCCGGGCGGCCGGGAACTCGTCGCGGATGATCCCGAAGGAGAGCGGGAACACCGCGCCGCCGATGCCCTGGACGACCCGGGCGAGGATGAGCATGCCGATGTTCGGGGCGACGGCCGCCAGCAGGCAGCCCAGCGCGAGCGCGGCGAGCGAGACGACCAGGGTCCGCTCCTTGCCGACCATGTCGCCGACCCGGCCGAGGACCGGGGTGAAGATCGACGCGGACAGCAGGTAGGCGGTGAGCACCCAGGTCACGGTGTTCTGCGAGGTGTGCAGGTCGTGCTGGATGGTGGGCAGCACCGGGGTGATCAGCGACTGGAGCATCGCGAAGAAGCCGGCGCCGGCGGCGAGGACGAGGAAGGTCAACCGGCGCGAGTCGCGCCGGACGGTGTCGATCACGGAAATGGCTCCCGTTCGTGGGACGAGGGTGTTCCGGGCGGGCCGCTCGCGCGAATGGGCGACGGTGGCGGCCCAGGGGGTGTCTCAGCGGGTTGCGGGCATGGTGGGACCTCCCGGGTCCGATGTCTGGTTCGCCGACCGCGGCGGGTGGGATCGGCGGGGAAAGCCGGAGTAAGCTATCCGGAGGCAAGGCTCCGGTCAGTTCCGGAGGGGTGCCTCCACTAACGTAGCGGAGGGGTGCCTCCGTTTGCAAGGGGAGAGGGGTGACGCCCGTCATGGCCAGCGCGGACCAGCTGGGCGAGGTCTTCGCCCGGCGCCCGAAGCGGGCCGATGCCCGGCGCAACTACGAGGCGCTGATCGCCGCCGCCCAGGAGGTGTTCGGCGAGTACGGCGCCGGCGCGTCCCTGGAGGAGATCGCCCGGCGGGCCGGCGTGGGCATCGGCACGCTCTACCGGAACTTCCCGAAGCGGCGCGACCTGTTCGAGGCGGTCTACGTCGAGGAGGTGCGCGCGCTCAGCGCCTCCGCCGCCGACCTGGCGGACCGCCCCCCGTGGGAAGCCCTGGTCGCCTGGCTGCACCGGTTCGTCGCCTACGTCGGCACCAAGCGGGCCCTCGCCGAGGAGCTGGTGCACGACTCCGAGGTGTTCCGCAGCTGCCGCACCGAGATCTACGCCGCCGGCGAGCCGCTGCTGCGCCGCGCCCAGGAGGCCGGGGTGGCCCGGCCGGACGCCACCTTCGACGACGTGGTGCGGCTGGTCAGCGGCATCATGGCGTACCAGTTCTTCGAGCCGGCCCAGCGCGACCGCGTGCTGACCATCGCCCTGGACGGCCTGCGCCACCCCGCCACCTCCCGCTGAGGGTCCAAAAGGGACGGCAGGGGTATCCCCGCGTTGCGCCGGACGTCGACAATGGTGCGACACCCGCCGTCACCCGGAGGAGACCATGCGCGAACCGGCGACCCGGTCCCGGCCGGCCCGGGAGAAGCTCCCCGCGGGCGGCCTCGAACTGCTCTCCCTGCTGGCGCGACTGCTCCGGCGACCCCGCCGCGGCGACCGCCGGCTGCCCCTGCTTTGGCTGGTCCGCCCGGCGGAGGACGGCGTCGTGGGCGCCCTGCTGCGCCGCTTCGTCGGCCGGGGTGACCGGCGCCGCGTGCCGCACGCCGTGCTGGACCTGACCGCCCGGCCGGGGCCCGACGACGTCGCGGGAGTGCTGCGCGAGCTGCACCGGCAGCTCTCCGTGGAGGCGTTCGGTGCGGCCCGGCTGCGGTTCCGGCACTACCCCCTCGCCGACTGGCTGATGCACCAGACCCTGGCCGTCGACGTGGACGCCGCGGACGGCGGCCGGGCCGCGCTGGTCCACCGGCTGCGCGACTGGCGGGGCCGGCGGGCCGGCGACGACCCCCAGGTGGGCGGCGGGTCGGCCGTCGGCACCGCGCTGCAGGTGCTGCTCTGGCTGCTGCGCCGGGCGATGCCGAGCGTGCTCTTCCGGATCGCCGTCTCCGGCCGGGTGCCGGTGTTCGGGCGGCAGTACCGGTGGTTCATGCGCCAGCAGTACCTCGCGCCCCGGCAGTCCGTGACGTTCCTCGGCTTCGCCGAGCGGCTCACCGCCGGCTGGCGCGACGGCGAGCACCCGGCGCAGGTGCAGAAGCTGCTGTTGCACGCGTTCCTGGAGGACCTGCGGCAGGCGTACCGGAGGCGGTTCTGGCGGCCGGGTGACTGGCGGCGCACCGCGTACCCGGTCCTGCTGCTCGACGGGGTGAGCCCGGACAACGTCGGGCACACCCTGGTCCGGCTGCTCGACGAGGTGCGCAACGAGACCGGCCGCAACGACCCGTTGCTGGTGGTGGCGGTCGCCACCGGGCCGCCCCCGGAGCGGGCCGCCACCCGGCCCGTGGCCCAGGCCGAGGAGGCGTACGAGGAGTGGGCCGAGGCGCTGCCGGAGATCCGGCGGCTGCGCCGCGCGGGCGCCTGGCTCGTGGTGCTGCGGATCGACGGCGACGACGTCGGCGCCCCGGTGGGCGTTGCCCCGCCCGGGCTGGTCGCGCCGGAACCGCCCTGGTGGTCGCGGCGGTTCCTGCCGGCCGCGGTGGTCCTCGTGCTGCTGGCCGGGGTGGCCGTGTGGGCCACCGGGCGGTGGGCACCGGACTGCCGCCCGTGGCCGACCGACCGGGTGAGCGTGCGGCTGGTCGACGGCGAGTGCGTCGGCTACAGCGATACCTCCGGCCAGGTCTTCAACAGCGAGCCCGGGCAGGACCGCCTCCGCGCGGTGCAGCGGCGGATCTTCGCACAGAACCGGGCCGCCGAGGAGGTGTGGCGGCGCAGCGACCACCGCCGGCCCTACCTGACCCTGGTCTACCTGGGCAGCCTCACCGGCAACCGCACCCGCGCCGACGAGGAGTCGTACGTCTCCGAGCGCGAGGAGCTGGAGGGCATGGCGACCGCCCAGTACGCGCTGCTCAAGGAGTCGGCGGCGGCGGACGACGCGGCGCTGCTGCACATCGTGGTGGCCAACGCTGGCCGGCAGATGCGGCACGCCGGCGACGCGGTCCGGCTGCTGGAGGGGCTGGCCCGGGACGATCCCACCGTCCTCGGCGTGGTGGGGCTGGTGGACAGCCGCACCAGCACGGCGTCGGCCCTGCGGGAACTCAACCGGGTCGGCCTGCCGGTGCTCGCCCCCACCCTCTCGGCCGACCGGATGGACGCCAACTCGAGCCTCTACCTGGCCATGTCGGCGCCCAACCGGGAGCAGGCCCGGATGATCGAGACGTACGCCCGGCAGGTGCTGCGGGTGGGTGAGGCGCACGTCTACTGGACCACCGGCGAGGGCAGCTCGCTGGACCAGGATCTCTACGTGGCCACCCTGGTCGACGGGCTGCGGGAGCGGTTCGGCCCCCGGCTCACCCGGCTCGACGAGTGGCGCAGCGGGCGGCGGATGACCCAGGAGTGCGGCTACCGCGGGATGCTCTTCTTCGCCGGGCGCTGGTCGGAGTTCGACGGGTTCCTGCGGGCGCTCAAGGAGTGCGGCGCCGACCCGCCCCGCCACCTGGTCGCCGACGACTCGGTGAACCGCTACATGGCCAACCCGGGGCTGCGGGCGAGCGCCCCGGGCAACCTGCCGGTCACGTACGTGTCGAAGGCCGCCCTGGCGACCTGCACCGCGCTGCGGGCCGCGCAGGCCCGGCGCGACGACGCCCGGGGCAGCTTCCTCACCTGGATCGGCGCGGACGACCTGCTCGACCCGCCGCGCTGCCGCGACGGCGCCGACGCGCCCGTCGGCGAGCGGGTCAGCCTCGCCTACGACGCCTCGATGATGGTGGTGCGCGCCCTGGAGAGCCTCGCCGCGCGGCTGCGGCACGCCGACACCGGCCGGCGCTGGGACCCCCACGCGGTCAACCCGGTGGGGGTCCACGCCGAGGTGCTGCGGCAGAACGCCGCCGGCGGCTACCCGGGGGTGGGCGGCCTGGTCCGGTACGCCCCGGACTCCGGCGAGCCGGTCGCCAAGCGGCTGGCGCTGCTCACCGTCGCCCGGGTGCCCGACGTGGCCACCCCGCCGGTCGAGGTGTTCGCCTGCGGGGTGGCCGACGGCGGCCCCGACCCGGGCTGCCGCCCCGGCTGACGCCGCGACGGCCGGCGGCCCCCAGGCGCCGCCGGCCGTCGCCGTCGGATCAGGACGCGGCGAGATCCGCGTTGCTCGGCCGGCCCCACGGGCCGGTGATCGCGAAGACGTAGCCCGGGGACTGGATGTTCGCGAACAGGATCTTCCCGTCCGCGCTGAACGTCGGGCCGGTGAACTCGCTGTCGTTGAGCTCGTTGCGCGCCAGCGGGTACGCCTTGCCCTGCTCGGTCACCCCGACCAGGTGCGACACGCCCTCGCCGTCCTCGGCCAGGATCACCCCGCCGTACGGGGAGACGGTGATGTTGTCCGGCCCGTCGAAGTTGCCGTTGTCGGCCTCCGGGTCGGTGTTCACCCCGAAGATGGTCTTCAGCGTCACCGTCTCGGTGCGCGGGTCGTAGAACCAGACCTGGCCGTCGTGCTCGTTGACGCTGCCGTCGTCGTGCCGGGCGAAGCTGGCCACGAAGTACGCGCCGCCGTCGGCCCACCAGGCGCCCTCCAGCTTGCGGCTGCGGGTCACCTCGTCGTCGGTGAACTGCTTGCGCACCGAGACCGTCTTGGCGTCCCGGTCCGGCACGTCCACCCACTGCACCTTGTAGCGGGTGCCCGGCGTGGTGGCCTCCGACAGGTCCGCGACGTGCTGGCCGCCCCGGAAGCAGCTCATCGCCTGGAGGCGGCCGGCGGTGTCCCCGTCCGGGCGCTGGGCGAGCGCGCGCAGCGCGCCCTTGCCGGCCCGGAAGCCGGCCGGCGGGGTCCAGCGGAAGTAGAGGCCGTTGGGGCCACCCGCGTCCTCGGTCAGGTAGATGGCGTGGGTGTACGGGTCCACGGCCACGGCCTCGTGCGAGTAGCGGCCGAGGAACTTCAGCGCCACCGGGTTCTGGTTGGCAGCCCGGTCGTGCGGGTCCACCTCGAACACGTACCCGTGGTCCTTCAGGTACTGCCCGCCGGCCTTCTGCTCGGTCTCCTCGCAGGTCAGCCAGGTGCCCCACGGGGTGATGCCGCCGGCGCAGTTGTTGTGCGTGCCGGCCACGCTGACGTACTCGCGCAGCCGCCGGCCGCGCCCGTCCACCTCGATGGTGGTGGTGCCGCCACGCGCGCCCGGGTCGTAGGTCAGCCCGGCCAGCGCCGGCACCGGGAACGGCTCGCCGCCGCCGATCTCGTGGTTGTTCACCAGCACCGACCCGTTGGGGGAGCGGAAGCAGCCGGTGCCGTCCGCGTCGCTCGGGGTGGCCTGGCCGGACTCCAGCAGGGTCACGCCCGCCTGGGCCACGATGGTGTACGAGAAGCCCGGGGGCAGGGCCAGCAGGCCGGCCGGGTCCGGCACGAGGTCGCCGTAGCCGACCGCCGGGCGGCACGCGGCCCGGGCCGCCGCCGGACCGGCGATGGCGTCCAGGCTGCCGGCCACCACGATGCCGAGACCGGCGGCCGCGCCACCGTGCAGCACGGCCCGGCGGGAGATGGGGGAGGAGGTCACGTCGTCGCCTTCCTGTTCACAGCGTTGCTTCGGAACAGAGGCAAGTCGGGCCCCGGAAACGGCGTCCGGCGCCGACCGCCACCGGGGGATGAACAGTGGACCAACGTCGGGTGCGCGCCGCGCACTGTGCCGGGTCGCCGCGCGTCCGTTAGGGTTCCCCCGATCGGGTACGGCGGCGTCGGAGGGCGGACGGTGGGCAGGCTCGCGACGGCGTACCGGCAGGCGGTCGCCCTGCACCGGCAGGCCCTGCGCCGCTGGGAGACCGCCCGGCGGGCGCTGGCCGCCGCCGGTCCGGCGCCCGTCGGCAGCCCCGAGCTGGTCGCCCGCCTGGCCCGGCTCGGCGGCGAGCTGGCCGGTCCCGTGCCCGGCACCGCCCGCGCCGCCACCCACCCCGTTCCGGTACGCCTCGGCGAGGCGACCACCGTGGACGGCGGCTTCCCCGTGCTGGTGCCGCTGGGCGCCGGCGCCCACCTTGCGATAGACACCGACGCGCGGGACCCCCGGGTGGGCGAGCTGCTGCGGGCCCTGGTGGTGCGCCTGCTCACCGCCGCGCCGGCCGGCACGGTCCGGGTGGCCGGCATCGACCCGGCCGCGTTCGGCGCGGCGTTCCTGCCGCTGCGCCCGCTGCTCGACGCCGGCGCGCTGGGCCCGACCGCCACCACCGTCGCGGAGACGACCGCCCTGCTGGACGCGGCGGAACGGCACGCCCGGACCGCCCAGCGGGCCGCGCCCGAGGACCGGGAGCTGCTGCTGGTCGTCGCCGCGTCCGCCCCGCCGCCGCGCGAGCTGGCCCGGCTCGCCGCGCTCACCCACGCCGGGCCCGCCGCGGCGGTCTGCGTGCTGCTGGCCGGCCACCCGGCGGCCGGGCCGGCCGAGGCCCCGCCGCTGGGCGCCACCACCCAGCTCCGGCTCAACGAGCGGTACGCCCTGGTCGGCGACCCGCCCGGCCGGCCGTTCAGCGCCGACGGCAGCGGCCTGGCCGCCCCGGTCCTGCTCGACGGGGACCCGTCCCACGCCACCGTGACCGCGCTGGCCCGGCGGCTCGCCGAGGCCGTCCGGCGGGCCACCACGGTCAGCTTCGCCGACCTCCTGCCGGAGCGGCGCTGGGCCGAGTCGTCCGCCACCGGCCTGCGTACCGTGCTCGGCCGCGCCCGGGAACCGGTCACCGTGGCCTTCGACGACGCCACCCCGCACTGGCTGGTCGGCGGGCGCACCGGCGCCGGCAAGACGGTGTTCCTGCTCGACGTGCTCTACGGGCTGGCCGCCCGCTACTCCCCGGCCGAGCTCCAGCTCTTCCTGCTCGACTTCAAGGAGGGCGTCAGCTTCACCGAGTTCGTGCCCACCGAGCGGGACCCGTCCTGGCTGCCGCACGCCCGCGCGGTCGGCATCGAGTCCGACCGCGAGTACGGCGTGGCCGTGCTCCGCGAGCTGCGCGCCGAGCTGACCCGCCGGGCCGACCTGCTCAAGCGGCACGGCGTCACCAAGCTGGCCGACCTGCCGCCGAACGCCCGGCCGCCCCGGATCGTCACCGTGGTCGACGAGTTCCAGGTCCTGTTCGCCGGCAACGACGCGCTCGCCCGGCAGGCCGTCGACCTCATCGAGGAACTGGCCCGCAAGGGCCGCTCGTACGGCCTGCACCTGGTGCTGGCCAGCCAGAGCACCACCGGCATCGAGGCGCTCTACGGCCGGGCCGAGGCGATCTTCGGTCAGTTCCCGCTCCGGGTCGCGCTGCCCGGCGGGGGTGGCGTGCTCGACCCGCTCAACGACGCCGCGAAGGCGCTGACCCTCGGCACGGCCGTGGTCAACACCGCCGGAGGCACGGCCGGCGCGGACACCGACGTCCACTTCCCCGACGCGCACGCCGCCGCGGCCGACCTCGCCGCCCTGCGCCACGAGCTGTTCGCGGCCCGGCCGGCCGGCGCCCGCCCACCCGCCGTCTTCCGCGGGTACGAGACCCCCCGGCTCGCCGACGACCCCACCTGGGCCGGCCTGGCCCCGGGGGCCGACCCGCCGCTCGCCCTGGTCGGCCGCACCGTCGACGTGGCCGGCAGCACCGCCGCGTTCCGCCTCGACCCGGTGCCCGGCCGGCACCTCGCCGTGGTCGGCACCGCTGCCGCCGGCGCGGACGTGCTCCGCGCGGCCACGCTCGGCCTGGCCCGGCAGCACGCCCCCGGCACGGCCCGCTTCCTGTTCGTCCCCCTGGCGCCCGGCACCACCGGCACGGCCGACGACCTGGCCATGACCCTGGCCGCGGCCGGCCACCCGGTCCGCCGCCTCGACGCGGCGGCGCTGCGCGCCCACCTCGCCGAGCTGGCCGGCCCGCCCGCCCCGGAGTCGCGCCGGACCTACCTGGTCGTGTTCGGGATGGACGCCGCCGCGGGTGCGCTCGCCGCGGCCGATCCGGAGACGTTCCGCTCCGGCCACGACGACCTGCGGACGGTGCTGCGCCAGGGCCCCGCGCACGGCGTGCACCTGCTCGGCTGGTGGCGCGGGCTGCGCCGGCTCGTCGAGGACCTCGGCGGCAGCCAGAACCGCGACGACGTGGCCTGCCTGGTCGCGCTGAACGTGCCCGCCGCCGACCTGGGGCTGCACCTGGGCGTGCACGACCTCACCTACGCCCCGCGCGACGGCCGGGCCCTGCTGGTCGACCGCCACGAGCACCGCACCGCCCTGGTCGTGCCCTTCGTCGGCGACGGAGACGAGTCGTGACCGGGTTCGACGAGTACGCGGCCCTGCTCCGCGAACTCTCCACCCGGCAGCGGGGCGGCGAGCGGGCGGTCGCCGCCGAGGCCGAACGCCGGCGCGCCCTGCAGTCCACCGTCGACCAGCTCGGCCGGCGGCTCGCCGCGCAGGGGCAGCGCCTCGACCAGCTCGGGCAGGCCATCGACCTGCCGATGCGGTCGGTACCCGCCGAGGCCCCGGACGCGGCGACGGTCCCGGCCGGCGCCCCGTCCACGGCGGCGTCGGCCCAGCCCGCCGCGACACCGGCCGCGGGTGCGGCGGGTTCGGTCTCGCCGGTCCCGGGTCCGGCCGGGCCCGCGGCGGGACCGGTCGTGCCCGCGGCGGGAACGGCCGCGCCGGTGCCGCCCGGCGCGGAGGCGCCCGGAACCGGGGGCGGGGTGACCGGCGGCGCAGCCGCCGCGCCGGGGCGGCCGGGGGTCGGGGCGTATCCCGAAGGGACGGTGCCCGGTCCGCGCGCGGGTGACCCGGCGACCGAGCTGGCCGCGGCCGCGCGGCTGGCCGACGAGGCCGACCGGCACGGGCAGCAGGCCGAGGCCCTGGCGCGGAGGCCCGTGCTGCTGCCCACCTGGTCGGCGCCGGCCCGGGCGGTCGCCGTGTACGCGGCCTGCGCGCTGGCCGGCTCCCTGCTCATGCTGGTGGCGCTGATCGGCTCGCCGCTGCCGGCCACCGGGCTGGACCTGGTGGCCGCCGTCTCGTGCGCGGGAGTGCCGCTGCTGTCCTTCCTGGCCGGCCACCTCGTGCTCGGGCGCTGGGGCCGCCCGGTGCTGGGCGGCGACACCCCGCCGGGGCGGTACCTGCCGCTGGGCTTCGTGATCTGCGCGCTGGTCGCCCCGTCGCTGTTCTGCCTCTACCTGGTGGTGTTCCGGCTGCTCAGCTGATCAGGAGGTGGGCCGGACGGGATCACGCCGCGACACGAGGCTCTGCCGGCCGTCGCGCCCCGCCCGGCCGGTGGGTGCCGCAGCGTGCGGTGGTCGCGGGGCACGCCGTCGTCTCGTAGGCTGCGGTCGACCCGGGCGACGTGGGGAGGGCGCGTGAGCGCAGCGGACATCATGGCGAGGCTGGCGGCGGCGGCCCAGAAGCTGGACGAGGCGAAGGCCCGGACGGCCGCCGCGGCGCAGGACGCCGCCGAGGCCCGGGCTCTGGTGGCGGGCGCGCTGGAGGGCGTGGCGGCCGGGCCGCTGCTCAACATGATCGACGCTTACCGGCAGGCGCTCACCCAGGCTGCGCAGGGCGGCGAGCCGGCCCGGCAGCACGTGCAGGAGACGATCGCCAAGGTCCAGGCGCTGGGTAGCTGAGAGCGCCCACCCCCGCCGGTGGTCAGGGGTCGGTGAGGACGAGCCACTCGTCGTCGCGCCGGCCGACGGTGGTGTCCGCCGGCCAGTCGTGGGTCACGGACGCCGACGCGCGGGCCTGGTCGACCAGCGGCCGGCGGGCCAGTGTCGCCCCCTCGAAGCTGGCCCGGCCGTGGAACACGGCCCGGCCGAAGTTGGCGGCCCCCTCGAAGCGGGCCCCCTCGAACCAGGCCTCCGCGCCGAACTCGGTCCAGCGGAACAGCGCCAGGTCGGCGAACCGGGCCCGGCGGAAGCCCGCGTACGCCGCGAAGGTGGTGTGCTCCATGGACAGTCCGGCCAGGAACGCCGCCTCGCGGAAGGTGGCGCTTCCCGCGAACCGGGCCCGGTCGAAGCTGCTGGGCTGCCGCAGCGTGGCGCCGCGGAAGGAGACCGGCCCGAAGCTCGTCCCGCGGCAGGACAGCGTGCCGCCGAGGTCGGCCCGGTCGAAGCTCACCGGGCCCGCGAAGCGGGCGTCGTCCAGCACGAGTTCCGCGTCGCCGGTGAGGTCCTCGAAGATGGCGTCGGCGAACTCCGCGGTCAGCCGGAGCCGGCCGCGGACGACCGCCCCGGCGAAGCTGGTGGTGCCCGTGCAGACCGCGCCGGTGAGGTCCAGGTCCACGAGGGTGCAGCCGGCGGCGTCGAAGTCGTGCAGCCGGGCGCCGGTCAGGTCCAGCGCGATGCCGGGCCACCAGTCGTCGCCGTCGGCGCGCAGGTGCCGGGCGAGCATCCGCTGCGCCGTGCGGCGCACCTCGGTCTCGCGCGGGTCGTCGGGCGCCGGCATCCGGAGGTACGCGCAGAGCACCGCCACGATCGTCGGCCGCTGTTCCGGGTTGTCCTGACCGAGCCGTTCGAGGGCGTGCAGGCCGCCGAGGCGTACCGCGGGGTTGTCGCTGCCGACCAGCTCGATGGCCCGGACGTACAGCTCGGTGAGCCGCCGCTCGGCGGCGTCGTGTTCGACGGCGGCGGCCTGCCGCTCCTGGTGCCGCTGACCGGCGTAGGCGACCGCCTCGGCGTGCGCCTGCACCCGGTCGCGGTGCGCCTGGTCCCGGGCGGCCACGGCCTCCTGGTGCCGCTGCCCGCGCTCGTTGATCCACTGTCGACGGGCGGCGAGCAGCAGCGCCAGCCCGCCGCCGGTGCCGGCGACCACGGTGAGACCGGTGCGGATGGCGTCGACGCGCAGCGTGGCCCGGGTGTCCGGTTGGGCGGCCCGGTCGGCCTCGCCGAGCAGCCAGTCCAGGACCAGCCAGCCGAGCAGGACGGCCAGCAGCAGCCCGAGCAGCGCCAACCACCACGGCATCACCCGGAGCGGTTTCTCCGGCGGCGGTGGGGTGGACACGGCGCTCAGCATGCCATTTGGGCGGGCGGGCCGGGGGACCGCCGGACGCCGGATACGCCGGTTTGTGCCCCCTGCGGAACATCGGGTTACCAGCGCGTAACTTTCCATTGACGTCTGTGAAATCGGACACGCATCATCGTTTCCACGATCGATCGGATCCCCCCACCCGTCTCCCGGAAATCCGGGGCCTCCCACCGGAGGTGCAGCCCATGCTGCTCCGAACGATCCTGGCCGCCACCGCCGCCGTCACCGCCCTGCTGGTCCCGGCCACCGCCGCCCACGCCGAGCCCGCCACCCAAACGGCCACCACCACCGAACCCACCGCCGCCGGCAACGCCGAGGCCACCCGGGCCGACGCCGCCGGTCTCGCCGCCGCCGGCGCCGACCCGGTCGTCGTGGTCGGCGGGCTGATCGGAGTCTCCATCGCCTACGAGCCGATCGCCGCCCGGCTGCGCGCCGACGGCTACCGGGTCTCCATCTACCAGTTGCCGAACCTCGGCTTCGGCGACATCCGCGAGTCCGCCCGGGCCCTGTCGTCCTATGTCGACCAGGTCCGCTCCGCCACCGGGGCGGCCAAGGTGGACCTGGTCACCCACTCCGAGGGCGGCCTGGTCTCCCGCTGGTACGTCACGTTCCTCGGCGGCGCCGCCAAGGTCGACCAGTACGTCAGCCTGGGCAGCCCGCAGCAGGGCACCTACGTCGCCAACATCGTCAACTTCCTGGGGCTGGGCAGCTGCGCGGGCATCGTCGCCTGCCAGCAGATGTCCATCGGGTCCAGCCTCCTGGCCGACCTCAACGGCGGCGACGACACCCCGGGCGCGGTCCGCTGGACCACCGTCCGGACCTGGCAGGACGAGCTGGTACGCCCGGTCGACAACGCCTCCCTCGCCGACGGCGCCACCAACGTCCTGGTGCAGGCGTGGTGCCCGCTGCGGATCGTCGGCCACCTGGGCCTGATCCTCGACGGCACCACGTACAGCGTCGTGCGGCAGGTGCTCGCCGGCGCCGCGATCCGCCCCAACTGTTTCGCGCTCTGAGACCGGTTCCCGGCTCGACGGTCGCCGCGCCGGCGGCCGTCGAGCCCCGGTCAGTCGGTGGTCCGGCCGAGGATGAGGTCGGCCGCCCGCCAGGCCAGCGCGGTCACCGGTGCGCTGGTCCAGCCGGACACCATCGCGGGCAGCACCGACGCGTCGACGACCCGCAGCCCGTCCACCCCGCGCACCCGGAGCTGCGGGTCGACCACGTGGTCGTCGCCGGTCCCCATGGCGCAGGTGCCGATGGCGTGGTAGCCGCAGTAGCCGTGCGTCCGGCCGGCCTCGATGATCTCCTCGTCGGTCTGGGCCGCCGGCCCGGGCAGGGTCTCCGCCGCGATCCGCTTGGCGATCGGCCCGGTGGCGAACAGCTCCCGGACGAGGCGCACCGCGTCCACGGCGACCCGCCGGTCGTGCGCGGTGGCGAAGTAGTTCGCCACGATCGCGGGTGGGGTGCGGGGGTCGGGGTCGGTGACCGCGAGACTGCCCTCGCTGTCGGGGCGGGTCACCGTGCCCAGGCACAGCAGGCCCGGCTCCCGCTCCAGCTCCAGCGCCCGCCCGGGGCGCGGTGGCGCCGCCGAGAAGGGCGCCATCAACAGGTGCACGTCCGGGCGGTCCAGCTCCGGACGGGACCGGACGTGGGCCGCGACGTCCAGCACCGGAAGGGCGAGCGGGCCACCGCGGGTGGCCAGCCAGCGCAGGGCGGCCCGGGCCTGGCCCAGCGGGCTGCCCAACCGGGCGTTGTAGCCGCCGGGCTCGGCGAGCCGGTACTGCAGGGGGATCGGCCGGTGCTCGCGCAGGCCCGCCCCCACCCGGGGCCGGTCGAGCAGCACCGGGACGCCGGCCGCGCGCAGGGTGTCGGCCGGCCCGATGCCGGAGACCTGCAGCAGCTGCGGGGTGGCCAGGGCGCCCGCCGCGAGGATCACCTCGGCGGCCGCCCGGTGGTCGACCTCCCGGCCCCGGTGCGCGACCCGTACGCCGACCGCCCGGCCGCCCTCCACCAGCAGGCGCAGCGCGACGGTGTCGACGGCGACGGTCAGGTTCGGCCGCTGCCGCACCGGGTGCAGGAAGGCGTCGGCGGCGGTGACCCGGCGGCCGGCGTGGATGGTGGCCGTGACGTAGCCGATCCGCTCGCCGTCGTCGGCGTCGAGGTCGTCGGCGCGGCGCCAGCCCAGCTCCGCCCCGGTCTCCAGCATCTCCTCGCAGAGCGGGTCGGTGCCGGTGGCGACGGACAGGCGGACCGGGCCGTCGGTGTCGCGCGCCGGGTGGTCCTCCAGCTGCGCGAAGATCGGCCCCATGGTCGACCAGCCCCAGCCGAGGGGCGCCAGCGCGTCCCAGTCGGCCGCCGCGCCCCGGCTCCAGACCATGCCGTTGATCGCGGTCGAACCGCCGATCAGCCGACCACGCTGCCAGGTCTCGTGCCGCCCCGGTGCGATGGTCGCCGGATAGTGCCAGGCGGTGCGCGGGTCGTCCATGAGCCGGGCGAACGCCTTGGGCACGCGTACGAAGGGGCTGCGGTCCCAGCCGCCCGCCTCGATGAGCAGCACCCGGGTGCCCGGGTCCTCGCTGAGCCGGTTGGCCAGCACGCACCCGGCCGCCCCGGCACCGACGATCACGTAGTCGAAACCGTCCACTCCGGACCCCCGCTCGTCCCGGGCGTGAGAATCCTCCTGACGGTAGCGGTTCGATCACGCTTCGGAAAGGGGCCGCTCAGGTGGCCTTGGCGAGCGCCTCGAACTCCTCGTCAGTGAGCCGCACCTCGGCCGCCGCGACGTTCTCCTCCAGGTGCGCCACGGAGGACGTACCCGGAATGGGGAGCATGACCGGCGACCGGCGCAACAGCCAGGCGAGGGCGAGCTGCGCGGGCGTCGCGCCGTGGTCGGTGGAGATCGCGTCCAGCGGGCCGCCCGGCCGGGCCAGGTTGCCGGTGGCGATCGGGAACCAGGGGATGAACGCCAGGTCGTTGCGCTCGCAGTGCTCCAGCACGTCCTCGGCGCTGCGGTCGGCGAGGTTGTAGAGGTTCTGCACCGACACGATCGGGGTGATCCGCTGGGCCGCCTCGATCTGCTCGACGGTCACCTCGGAGAGCCCGATGTGCCGCACCTTCCCCTCCTGCCGCAGCAGCGCCAGCTCGCCGAGCTGGTCCTCCAGCGGCACCTTCGCGTCGATCCGGTGCAGCTGGTAGAGCGGGATGCAGTCCAGGCCCAGGTGGCGCAGGCTCAGCTCGCACTGCTGGCGCAGGTACTCGGGACGGCCCACCGGCCGCCAGTCGCCCGGCCCGGAGCGGGTCAGCCCGGCCTTGGTCGCGATGACCAGGTCCTCGCCGTACGGGTGCAGCGCCTCCCTGATCAGCAGCTCGCTGACGAAGGGGCCGTAGGAGTCGGCCGTGTCGATGAAGGTGACGCCCAGCTCGTACGCGCGGCGCAGCACCCGCACCGCCTCGGCCGGGTCCTTCGGGTCGCCCCAGACCCCGGGGCCGGTGAGCTGCATGGCCCCGTAGCCCAGCCGGTCGACCTGAAGGTCGCCACCGATCCGGTAGGTGCCCGAGGCCTTCGCGGGCCCGGTGCTGGTCGCCATGGCGGTCCTCCTGCGCGTCGTCGTCGGCGGCGCTCGCCGCCCCGACCGGGAGTCTTTCCCGCGAATCGCCGCCGCCAACGTCCCGGGACGGTGTTTCCCCGGCCGCCGGCGCGGGGCGGGCAGTTTGCGGCGAGCGACCCCGGGAGCCGGGCCCGCCGTGCGACGCTGGGCGCAACGGTGGTCTGGAGGTGCGCATGGCCGCGACGCCACGGCTCGACTTCGCGCTCGACACGTACGAGTGCATCGTGCTCTACCCGGGGCCGTCGGGCCGGGCGCTGCCGGACGAGACCGTGCAACGCCTCCAGGCCGAGCACATCCAGCACATGCAGGCGCTGCAACGGCGGGGCATCGTCCTGGTCGACGGCTCGGTGGACGGCCCGGCCCGCGAGCCCGACCCGCCGATCGGCTTCGGCCTGGCCCGCACCGGCTCGGTCGACGACGTGCGCAGCGTCATGGAGGCCGACCCGGCCGTGCAGGCCGGGCTCTACCGGGTCGAGGTGCTCACCTTCCTCTGCCCGGCCGGCTCGCTGGAGTTCCCCCTCGTCAAGGCGCAGAGCTGACTGTCGTCCGGGCGACCGCCTGCTCACCCCCGCCGACGCCGGGTTCCCCGCCGCCGTCCGGCTCTGGAACGGCGCCCCCGCCGGCACGCCCGCGCTGGTCGCCCGCGTCCGGGACGCCGGCGAGGTCGCCCTGGCGGTCCGCGTCGCCGGGCGCTGCCGGCTCCCGCTGTCGGTCCGCGCCGGCGGCCACGACCGGGCCGGCCGGGCGCTGCGCGCCGGCGGGCTGGTCGTCGACCTCACCGGCCTGCGCCGGGTCGACTTCGACCCCGGCACCGGGGTGGTCACCGTGGGCGGCGGGGCGACGGCCACCGACGTGCTGGCCGCCCTGCGACCGTACGACCGGGTGGTGGCCGCCCGCGTGGTGCGCGCGGTCGGGCTGGCCGGGCTGACCCTGGCCGGCGGCTACGGCCCGCTCTGCGGCCGGCACCGGCTGGCGACGGACGCCGACGCCGGGGTGGCGCCGGTCGATCTCCGGGAGCGCTCCGCCGAGGGATGAACGCGAGCGGTACGATTTCCGCCGCGCGGTCGCCGATGCCCGCCACACACGACGTCCCGGTGCGGTGCCACACCGCCCGCCGGCGCGGGTCTCGCGCGTCGTTGGACAACTGTTCCGCAGTCCGAAAGGGGCCGGCCGGCAGGTCGACCCGGAGGAGAGACTAGCCTGATGGGCGTGACACGCCGCGCGAAAATCGTCTGCACACTCGGCCCCGCCACCTCGTCCCCCGAGCGCATCCGGGGCCTGGTCGAGGCGGGCATGAACGTGGCGAGGCTGAACTTCAGCCACGGCAGTCACGAGGACCACGAATCCGTCTACCGGCTGGTCCGCGAGGCGGCCGAGGCGGCCGGGCAGCCGGTCGCCGTGCTCGCCGACCTCCAGGGTCCCAAGATCCGCCTGGGCAGGTTCGCCGACGGCCCGTACGAGTGGCGCACCGGCGACTCGGTGGTGATCACCGGCGACGACATCCTCGGCACCAAGGAGCGGGTCTCCTGCACCTACCGCAAGCTGCCGCAGGAGGTGAAGCCGGGCGACCGGCTGCTGATCGACGACGGCCGGGTCGCGGTCGAGGTCAGCGACGTCACCGGCAACGACATCCGCGTCCTGGTCACCGAGGGCGGCCCGGTCTCCAACAACAAGGGCGTCTCCCTGCCGAACGTGGCGGTCAGCGTCCCGGCCCTGTCGGAGAAGGACGCCGACGACCTGCGCTTCGCCCTGGGCCTGGGCGTCGACATGATCGCGCTCTCGTTCGTCCGCTCGCCCGAGGACATCAAGCTCGTCCACTCGATCATGGCCGAGGAGGGCGTCCACCGCCCGGTGCTGGCCAAGGTCGAGAAGCCCGAGGCGGTCGACCACCTGGAGGCGATCGTGCTCGCCTTCGACGGCGTCATGGTGGCCCGCGGCGACCTCGGCGTCGAGCTGCCGCTGGACCAGGTGCCGCTGGTGCAGAAGCGCGCCGTGCAGCTCTGCCGGGAGAACGCCAAGCCGGTCATCGTGGCCACCCAGATGCTCGACTCCATGATCGAGAATTCGCGGCCCACGCGCGCCGAGGCCTCGGACGTGGCCAACGCGGTGCTCGACGGCGCGGACGCGGTGATGCTCTCCGGCGAGACCAGCGTCGGCAAGTACCCGGTGCTCACGGTCAGCACCATGGCGAAGATCGTCACCACCACCGAGGCCGGCTCGATCGGCGTGCCGCGGCTGCAGCACGACCCGCGTACGCACGGCGGCGCGCTCACCGTGGCCGCCTCCTCGATCGCCCGGGCCATCGGCGCCAAGGCCATGGTCGCCTTCTCGCAGACCGGCGACACCGTCAAGCGGCTCGCCCGGCTGCACTGCGACCTGCCGCTGCTGGCCTTCACCCCGGTGCCCGAGGTGCGCAACCAGCTCGCGCTCTCCTGGGGCGTGGAGACTTTCCTCATGCCGTTCGTGGAGCACACCGACGACATGTTCCGCCAGGTCGACCAGGCGCTGCTCGGGCTCAACCGGGCCAACCCCGGCGACTACGTGGTGATCGTGGCGGGCAGCCCGCCCGGCACCCCCGGCTCCACCAACACGCTGCGCGTGCACCAGCTCGGGTCGCTGGTCGACGCGGCCTCGGCCCGGGCTCTTCAATGAGTGGGAGTCCGGTGGCGACCGGGCAGGCCGCGGTGGACCAGCTCCTTGAGGTGCTGGACCTCGACCAGACCGGCGGGATGACCTTCCGCGGGATCAGCCCGCCGGTGGGCCCGCAGCGGGTCTACGGCGGCCAGGTCGCCGGCCAGGCCCTGGTCGCCGCGGGACGCACCGTCGACCCGGAGCGTTTCGTGCACTCCCTGCACGGCTACTTCGTCCGCCCCGGCGATCCCGTCGAGCCGATCGAATACCAGGTGGAGAACGTCCGGGACGGCCGCTCGTTCTCGGTGCGCCGCTCCGTGGCGCTCCAGCACGACAAGCCGATCTTCTTCATGTCGGCCTCGTTCCAGCGGCAGGAGGAGGGGCTGGACCACCACGCGCCGGTCCCGCCCGACGTGCCCGCCCCGGACGACGTCCCCACCATGACCGACCGGCTCTCCCGCTACCCGGAGCGGCTGGGCATCTGGGGCCAGATCCCGCGCCCCATCGACGTGCGCTACGTCGGTGAGCCCGGCTGGGTACGCCCCGGTGACCGTCCCGCCGAACCCCACCAGCGGGTCTGGATGCGCCTCGACGGCAAGCTCCCCGACGACCCGCTGCTGCACGCCTGCGCGCTCACCTACGCCTCCGACCTGACGCTGCTCGACTCGGTGCTGTCGGTGCACGGCGAGGTGTGGGGGCCCGGGGGAGTGGTGGGCGCGAGCCTCGACCACGCGCTCTGGTTCCACCGGTCGTTCCGCGCCGACGAGTGGTTCCTCTACGACTGCTGGAGCCCGTCCGCGTCCGGGGCCCGGGGCCTGGCCACCGGCCGGATGTTCACCACCGACGGCCGGCACATCGCCAGCGCCGTGCAGGAGGGGCTGCTGCGCCGGGTCGGCGCCTGACCGGTAAGCGTGACCGTTCGGCCGAGGGTCGGGAGACCGGGCGGCTGACCAGGGGACTAACCTTGCCGGCATGCGCCTCTCCGCTCGGGTCGACTACGCCCTCCGCGCGGCCGCCGAGCTGGCCTCGGTCGCCGACGGCGCGACCGCCGGGCGGAGCCGGCCGGTGACCGCCGAGCAGATCGCCCGCACCCAGGACATCCCGCCGAAGTTCCTGGAGAGCATCCTGCTCCAGTTGCGCCGCAGCGGCATCGTGCACGCCCAGCGCGGCCCCGAGGGCGGCTACTGGCTGGCCCGGCCCGCGGCGGAGATCTCCCTCGCCGAGGTGATCCGGGTCATCGACGGCCCGCTGGCGCACGTCCGCGGCCAGCGCCCGGAGCAGCTCGGCTACCAGGGCGCGGCGCGCGCCCTGCAGGACGTGTGGATCGCCCTGCGGGCCAGCGAGCGGGAGATCCTCGAACTGGTCACCATCGCCGACGTGGCCAGCGGCAGCCTGCCCGGCCGGATCAACGACCTCGCGGCCGACCCCAGCGCCTGGAGCTGACGCTCCCCTCGGCGGCCCCGGCACCGCCGTCCCGCGCGCCCGCCGCGCCGTCCGGCGCGTTCCCACCAACCGGATGGGGGACTTGACCGGAGCGCTCTCGTACCGCATTGTCGACCAAGTCGATAGGAGATACCGAAAAGTCAGGGGGCGCTCGTGCGCAAGCTGCTGGTCCTCGCCCTCGTCGGGCTCGCCGCGCAACTGGTCGACGGCGCGCTCGGCATGGCGTACGGGCTGACCTCCTCGACCCTGCTGCTCTTCGCCGGGGTGGCCCCGGCCGCCGCCTCCGCCTCGGTGCACCTGGCCGAGATCGGCACCACCCTGGCCGCCGGCGTCTCACACTGGCGGTTCGGCAACGTCGACTGGCGGGTGGTCAGCCGGATCGCGCTGCCCGGCGCGGTCGGCGCGTTCGCCGGCGCCACCTTCCTCAGCTCCATCTCCACCGAGTCCGCCGCCCCCTGGATGGCCGCCATCCTGTTCAGCCTCGGCGCCTACCTGCTGGTCCGCTTCTCGCGGCCGCTGCGCGCCAACCGGGCCGCCGGCCGGCTGCGCAGCCGCTTCCTCGCCCCGCTGGGCCTGGTCGCCGGCTTCGTCGACGCCACCGGCGGGGGCGGCTGGGGCCCGGTCGCCACCCCGGCGCTGCTGGTCTCCGGCCGGATGGAACCCCGCAAGGTGATCGGCTCGGTCGACACCTCCGAGTTCCTGGTGGCCGGCGCGGCCAGCGTCGGCTTCCTCATCGGCCTCGGCTCCGAGGGCTTCCTGCTGCCCACCGTGGCCGCGCTGCTGATCGGTGGCCTGATCGCCGCGCCGATCGCCGCCTGGCTGGTCCGCATCGTCCCGGCACAGCTGCTCGGCGCCGTCATCGGCGGGGTGATCGTGCTGACCAACACCCGCACCCTGCTGCGCGCCGGCGAGCTGGGCGGCCCGGTGCCCGCCCTGGCCTACACGGTGCTCGGCGCCGGCTGGCTGGTCGCCCTGGTGCTGGCCACGCGGGCGCTGCGCCGCACCCGCCGGGCCCGGGCCACCGCCGAGGCCGCCCTCGCCGCGCCGACCGCCGACCGTCCCGCCCCGGCCGTCACCCCGGTGGCCGAGGCCACCACCGGCGCGCCGGAGGAGTCCCGCCGGCTCGCCGCTGCCGTCGAGGCCTGACCCACCCGCGGGTACGCCCTCGGCGGCGCCCGCCCACGCGACGCCCTCGGTCCGTGGGCGTCTGCCCGCCTGCCGCCGTCCGTCCGCGGGCGTCTGCCCCGACGCCGTCCGTCCGCGGGCGTCTGGCAGCCCGACGCCGTCCACTCGCTCGCCCGGCGCCGTCCACTCGCTCGGCCGCCACCGCCGGGCGCCGGTGCGCCGCTGGTACCCGTACCCGAGCGCGCGGTTGTGTCGCGGGAAAGCGTTGTCCTACCCTGACGGGGCGCGGAGCCTCAGTACCGGCGTCGATCGATGACGCCTCCCCGTCACGTCAAGCGCGGGCGTACCCACTCCGCCGGTCCGGGCAGGCCGGCGCGTCCGTCGCGTGCCTGACCTCCGCGAAAGGCATCCCCACGTGCACCCCTTCATCCCGCGCCGCCGGACCGCGCTGCTCGCCGCGGCCTCGGCCGCCATCCTCGTGGCCGGCGCCCTCGGCACGGTGAGCGCCGCCGCGGCGGCCACCGGCTGCCGAGTCGACTACCGGATCACCAACCAGTGGGGCGGCGGCTTCGGCGCCGACCTCACCGTCACCAACCTCGGCGACCCGGTGACCGGCTGGACGCTCACCTGGAGCTTCACCGCCGGCCAGCAGGTCACCCAGGCCTGGAACGCCACGGTCAGCCAGTCCGGCGCCCAGGTCACCGCCCGCGACGCCGGCTGGAACGCCGGGCTCGGCACCGGCGGCACGGCCACCTTCGGCTTCAACGGCTCCTGGAACGACGCCAGCAACCCCGCACCGGCCACCTTCGCGCTCAACGGCACCGCCTGCACGGGCGCGACCGCGCCCACCAGCGCCCCGCCCACCAGTCCGCCGCCCACCTCGCCGAGCCCGACACCGACCCCGACGCCCACCACCCCGCCGGCCGGTGCGAAGCAGATGGAGAAGCTCGACCGGGGGCTGGTCAGCGTCCGCTCGGGCAGCGGGAACCTGGTCTCCTGGCGGCTGCTCGGCACCGAGACCGCCGGGGTGTCGTTCAACCTCTACCGGGGCGCCACCCGGGTCAACAGCACCCCGATCACCGGCGCCACCAGCTGGCTCGACAGCGGCGCGGCCGCCGGGTCGGCGTACACCGTGCGGGCCGTGGTGAACGGCGCCGAGCAGGCGGCCTCCACCCCGGCGCTGCAGTTCCCGAACGGCTACCTGGACGTGCCGATCCAGGCCCCGCCCGGCGGCACCACCCCGACCGGGGAGGCCTACACCTACTCCGCGAACGACGCCGGCGTCGGCGACCTCGACGGCGACGGCCGCTACGAGTTCGTCCTCAAGTGGGACCCGTCCAACGCCAAGGACAACTCCCAGTCCGGCTACACCGGCAACGTCTACCTCGACGCCTACACCCTCGCGGGCGCCCGGCTGTGGCGGGTCGACCTGGGCCGCAACATCCGCGCCGGCGCCCACTACACCCAGTTCCAGGTGTACGACTACGACGGTGACGGCGACGCCGAGGTGGCCGCGAAGACCGCCGACGGCACGCGATCCGGCACCGGCCAGGTGATCGGCTCGTCGTCCGCCGACCACCGCAACTCCAGCGGCTACGTGCTCGCCGGACCCGAGTACCTGACCATGTTCGACGGCCGCACCGGCGCCGCGCTGTCCACCGTCGACTACGACCCGCCGCGCGGCACCGTCTCCTCCTGGGGCGACTCCTACGGCAACCGGGTCGACCGCTTCCTCGCCGCCACCGCCTACCTCGACGGGCAGCGCCCCTCGCTGATCATGGCCCGTGGCTACTACACCCGCGCGGTGATCGCCGCCTGGGACTTCCGCGACGGCACCCTCCGCAAGCGGTGGACCTTCGATTCGAACGCCAGCGGCAACGGCGCCGCCGCCGGCCAGGGCAACCACAACCTGTCGGTGGCCGACGTGGACGGCGACGGCCGCCAGGAGATCGTGTACGGGGCCGCCGCCATCGACGACAACGGCCGGCTGCTGTGGTCCACCGGCAACGGCCACGGGGACGCGATGCACGTCGGCGACCTCGACCCGGCCCGCGCCGGGCTGGAGGTCTTCAAGGTCGACGAGGACGGCAGCAAGCCCAGCTCCTGGATGGCCGACGCGCGCACCGGACAGGTGCTCTGGCAGACCGCCCCGAACGGCGACAACGGCCGCGGCGTCTCCGACGACGTCTGGGCCGGCAGCCCCGGCGCCGAGTCCTGGTCCTCCGCCGTCGACGGCCTGCTCAACACCCGGGGCCAGAACGTCGGCCGCAAGCCGTCCTCGGCGAACTTCCTCGCCTGGTGGGACGGCGACCCGGTGCGCGAACTGCTCGACGGCACCCGGATCGACAGGTACGGCACCGGCGGCGACACCCGCCTGCTCACCGGCAGCGGCGTCGCGGCGAACAACGGCACCAAGGCCACCCCGGCGCTGTCCGGCGACATCCTCGGTGACTGGCGGGAGGAGGTGGTCTGGCGGACCAGCGACAGCACGGCGCTGCGCATTTACAGCACTCCCACGCCGACCGGCCTGCGCCTGCCGACGCTCATGCACGACCCGCAGTACCGGGTCGCCGTCGCCTGGCAGAACACCGCCTACAACCAGCCGCCGCACCCCGGCTTCCACCTCGGCGACGGCATGGGCACCCCTCCCGCGCCGAACATCTACCTTCGCTGAACACGCAGGCACCGGGTCGCCGGCCGCGGAATCCGCGGAGCCGGCGACCCGGTGCACCACACCGCAGCACCCCCGACCCGTCCCGACCGGGAATGCCGTACCACCACCGGCACCAAAGCTATGCGCTCCGCGCGACGGTGGGGTGACGTGGCTATGACGAGCGTGTTTCAGCCCTTCCGGCGCAGGCCACCGGCCACCTTCTCGGCGATCAGCTCGAACGAGCGCACCCGGTCGGCCACGTCGTAGACCATCGTGGTCAGCATCAGCTCGTCGGCGCCGGTGCGCTCCAGCAGCCCGCCGAGCTGCCGGGCCACCGTCTCCGGCGAACCGGTCGCCTGGCCCTCCCGGCGCTGCACCACGAACTCCCGCTCGAACTCCGAGTACGGGTAGGCCGCCGCCTCCTCCGGGCTGACCAGGGGCTCCGGCCGACCCGACCGCAGCTTCAGGAAGGACAACCCGGCCGGACCGGCCAGCCACTCGGCCCGCTCGTCGGTCTCCGCGCAGACCGCGTTGACGGCCACCATCGCGTACGGCCGCTCCAGCCACTGCGACGGCCGGAAGCTCTGCCGGTAGAGCTGGAGCGCGGGGATGGTGTTCTGCGCGCTGAAGTGGTGCGCGAAGGAGAACGGCAGCCCGAGCAGCCCGGCCAGCTGGGCGCTGAACCCGCTCGACCCGAGCAGCCACACCTCCGGCGACTGCCCGCGGCCCGGGGTCGCGGTGATCGGGCCCGGCTCCGCCCCGCTGAAGTAGTTCATGAGGTCGGCCAGCTCACGGGGGAAGTGCTCCGCCGACAGCCCCTCCATGCTCCGGCGCAGCGCCAGCGCGGTCACCTGGTCGGTGCCCGGCGCGCGGCCGATGCCCAGGTCGATCCGGCCCGGGTGCAACGCCTCCAGGGTGCCGAACTGCTCCGCCACGACCAGCGGCGCGTGGTTGGGCAGCATCACCCCGCCGGAGCCCAGCCGGATCGTCGAGGTGTGCGCCGCCAGGTGCGCCAGCAGCACCGCCGGCGCGGAGCTGGCGATCGCGGGCATGTTGTGGTGCTCGGCCACCCAGAACCGGCGGTAGCCCAGCTCCTCGGTGCGGCGGGCCAGCTCGGTGGTGTGGCGCAGGGCCTCACCGGCGTTGCCGCTGGCGGCCACCGGAGCAAGATCAAGAACAGACAGGGGTACGTCGATCACGACAGTGATCAACCCGCGGGACGCCGGATTTGTTCCCCCGGTGCGTCAGCCCATGCCGCGCGCCTGCTCGAAGATCAGACTCGTCTGGGTGTGCTGCACCGCCGGATCCACCGCCAGATGGTCCAGCACGAAGTCCCGCAGCGCGTCCCCGGACGCCGCCCGCACGTGCAGCACGTAGTCCTCCGCGCCCGCCACGTGGAACACCGACACCACCCCCGGCAGCCGCACCGACCGGGCCCGGAACGCGTCCACCGCCGCCCGCTCGTGCGCCGCCAGGCGCACCGACACCAGCGCCTGCAACGGCAGCCCCACCGCCGCCGGGTCCACCTCGGCGTGGAACCCCCGGATCGCCCCGCACTCGCGCAACGCCCGCGTCCGCGTCAGGCAGGTCGACGGGGCCACCCCCACCCGCTCGGCGAGGGCGTTGTTCGGCAACCGGCCGTCCGCCGCCAGCTCGGCCAGGATCGCGCGGTCGGTGTCGTCCAGCGCCGCGAACGGCCGTACATCATTCGGTGCGACAGGCATGCGGACATCCTTCCCCGAACTTCCCTCCCTAGGAAGGGCCCGGGGCAGAATCTTCTTCGCTCCTCTTGCCTGGCGGCGACCTCATGTTCGACGCTTCCGCCATGACAACCGTGGACACCGCAGCCGTGCACGCCGGGCGCGAGGACCTCGCCGGCCTCGGCGTCCACGTGCCGCCCATCGACTTCTCCACCACCAACCCGCTGCCCTCCGTGGCCGACGGCGGCGACGCCTACGAGACCCTCGCCACCGGCGGCACCCTCCCCGCCGGCGGCAGCGCCGTCTACCAGCGGCTCTGGAACCCCACCGTCGCCCGCTTCGAGACCGCCCTCGCCCAGCTCGAAGGCACCGCCGAAGCCGTCGCCTTCGCCAGCGGCATGGCCGCCCTCACCGCCACGCTGCTCGCCGCCACCCGCGACGGGAAACGGCACGTCGTCGCCGTCCGCCCCCTCTACGGCGGCACCGACCACGTGCTCGCCACCGGCCTGCTCGGCACCGAGGTCACCTGGGCGCGGCCCCACGAGGTCGCCGCCGCGATCCGCCCCGACACCGCCCTGGTCGTCGTCGAGACCCCGGCCAACCCCACCCTCGACCTGGTCGACATCGCCGCCCTCGCCACCGCCGCCGGCGACGTCCCGCTGCTCGTCGACAACACCGTCGCCACCCCGGTGCTCCAGCAACCCGCCCGGCACGGCGCCGCCCTCGTGCTGCACAGCGCCACCAAGAGCATCGGCGGCCACGGCGACGTCCTCGCCGGCGTCGTCGCCTGCGCCCCCGAATGGGCCGCCCGGCTGCGCCAGGTCCGCGCCGTCACCGGCGCCGTCCTGCACCCGCTCGGCGCCTACCTCCTGCACCGCGGCCTGCAGACCCTGCCGCTCCGGGTCCGCGCCCAGCAGGCCGGCGCCGAGAAACTCGCCGCCTGGCTCTCCGACCACCCCGCCGTCGCCCGGGTGCACCACCCCAGCGTCGGGGACCCCGCCGGACTCGTCGGCCGGCAGATGGCCGGCCCCGGCAGCCTGCTCGCCTTCGAGGTGCGCGGCGGTGCCCCCGCCGCGGCCGCCGTCGCCGGGGCCTGCCGGCTCATCACCCACGCCGTGTCGCTCGGTGGCGTGGACACCCTCATCCAGCACCCGGCCTCGCTCACCCACCGGCCGGTCGAGGGCGACGCCAAGCCGTGCGGCGGGCTGCTGCGCCTCTCCGTCGGGCTCGAGGACCCGGAGGACCTGCGCGCCGACCTGGCGCAGGCGCTGGCCGTCATCTGACGGGGTCAGGACTTCGGGCCGACGTGGCGGTCCAGCGCCGCCACCGCGTCCCGCCGCGCCACCGACAGCGAGTTGCGGCGGTTCATCCGCCAGGCGATGCCGAGCAGGTCGAGGCCCCACTGGCAGAGGCCCATGATGTCGGCCGACTCGTTGGTGAACAGGTAGCGCGGGTAGACGTATTCCTTACCGCGGACCACGACCCGGTTGGCGATCCGGCAGCCGTCGGAGTGGAACAGGCCGCGGAGGAAGTCGCCCGGGTGCGCCTCGACAATGGTTCGCTGCCAGTCGGCCAGGACGATCGGGCGCTCGTGTTTCTTGCCGGGCCCGTGCTGAGGGAACAGACACGGCCAGTGGGTGCCGTAGCTCTGGACATTGACGGAGCCCCGTTGCGGGACGCGCTGCACCTTCTCCGCCAGCACCGCCCGCATGGCATCGTCGCAGGCGCTGATCAGGCCGGGCCAGCTGTTGCTGCAAGAGATGCGGAGCACCGGCACTCGCGCGGTGGTCACCAGATGGCCGTCGCCCAGGTAAAGGCCGAGGAGGTAGGCGTAAGCGGCGGGATCTGTCGGAACATCGACATCCTTGCGACAGCGGAAACATCGCAGCGCGGTGCCCTGAACCGCAGGGGAGGGGCGGTCCCGGCACCAGTGCCACACGGTGCGGTAGTTGAGGCCGACGCTGCGGGCCGCCTCGGCGATGGTGGCCCCGGACAGCAAAGCCTGCCGTGCTCGGGCGCGTATCTCGGGTGGATGCACCGTGTCATCTTCGAACGCCCGTACGACACTTTTGGTGTCCCCGGTGGGACTCGAACCCACACTGTCGGAGGTTTGAGCTCCGCTTCTCTGCCGATTGGAATACGGGGACAGGCTCGCCCGACGCTCTCGCGTCGTGGCATAGGTTACCCACTACGCTAAGGGCGGCGACACCCGGCAGGTCGGGTGTCGGGCTCAGACTGGTGGGAGTGGCTCGTGGCCGAGATGCAGGCGGATGCCGAGCGCAAGCGCGTTCTGATCGCCGAGGACGAGGCGCTCATCCGGCTGGACCTGGCTGAGATGCTGGTGGAAGAGGGCTACGAGGTGGTCGGCGAGGCCGGCGACGGCGAGACCGCCGTCAAGCTGGCCGAGGAGCTCAAGCCCGACCTCGTCATCCTCGACATCAAGATGCCGATCATGGACGGGCTGGCCGCCGCCGAGCGGATCGCCGGCGCCCGGATCGCCCCGGTGATCATCCTGACCGCGTTCAGCCAGCGCGACCTGGTCGAGCGGGCGCGCGCGGCGGGCGCGATGGCCTACCTGGTCAAGCCGTTCCAGAAGAGCGACCTGGTGCCGGCCGTGGAGATCGCGCTGTCGCGCTACTCGGAGATCGCGGCGCTGGAGGCGGAGGTCGCCGGCCTCACCGACCGGCTGGAGATCCGCAAGACCGTCGAGCGGGCCAAGGGCGCGCTCATGACGACGTACGGGATGACCGAGCCGCAGGCGTTCAAGTGGATCCAGCGCACGGCCATGGACCACCGGATGACCATGAAGGAGGTCGCCGAGCGGATCCTCGCCGAGACCGCCGGCGGCGAGGTGGCGCAGCCGGCCTCCTGACCGTCAGGTCTCGGGCCCGCCGGGTACGGCGGCCGATCGATAAGATCGGATCCATGCCGCTCCCGCACCCGAGGTCGGTCCTCGCCGTGGTGGCCGGTGTCGCGGTGCTGTTGGCCGCCTGCCGGTCGGTGCCCGAGCGGCCGGCCGAGCCGGCGCCGGTGCGCCCGGCCTGGCGGGCGGTCGAGCTGCCCGTTCCGGCGGGCGCCGCGGGGCGGCCGCTGCTGCGTGACGCGGCGCACTGCGCGGGCCGCTGGTATGCGGTCGGCGGGCTCGTGGACGGCGCGGGGGAGACCCGGCCGGCGGCGTGGTCCAGCTCGGACGGGCTGTCCTGGTCGGCGCTGCCGGTGCGGGCGCAGACGTTCTACGGCCGCCAGCACGTGCTCTACGCGGTGGCGTGCCGCGACGACGGGATGGCGGCGCTCGGGGCGAAGACCGGTGGCGTGCACGGCAATCCGCGTACCGGATCCTGGTCGTGGCGTCCGGGCGGGCCGTTGCGGGAGGTGCCGGCGGGGTTCGAGTTGTTCGGCGGGCCGCGCGCGGTGAGCGCGGGGCGGCTGGCGGCCGGGCCGGGGGGCTGGTTGATCGCTGGGGCGCGGACGGACGGGGCGGCGGTGTGGACGTCGCCGGACGCCGGCGGGTTCGTGGTGCGCGAGGGGCTGCCGGAGCTGGCCGGCGACGGCCGGGGGCGGACGGCGGCGTACGACGCGGCGGCGGTGGGTTCGGGCTGGCTGGTGGTGGGGTCGCTCTTGCCTGCGGGTGGCACGGCATTGACTCCGCTGGCCTTCTCGTCGGTGGACGGCCGGTCGTGGCGGCGGGCGGCGCTGCCTGCGGACTCCGGCGGGGCGGCGGAGCGGGTGGTGCTGCGGGACGGCGAGCCGACGGCGGTGGGTCCGGTGCGCGGCGGCTTCGCGGTGTGGCGGGCGCCAGCGGGCCGGCCGGAGCAGTGGCGGCGGGTCGGCGGGTTCGGCGCGGCCGGTCCCGGTGTGCTGTCGGTGACGGGCCTGGTGGCCTCGGGCGGGCGGCTGGTCGCGGCGACCGGGGACGGCGCCGATCGGCGGCTGTGGGTCTCGGGTGACGGCGGTGTGTCGTGGCGGCCCGTGATCGTGCCGGCGGCGGTGCCGGACCGCGGTGACGCCGCCCTGGCGGTGGCCGCCGGCGGTGCCGGGCTTCTGGTGGTCGCCGACGACGGGGAAAGCTCCCGTGCCTGGTGGGCGATGTTGCCGGACGTCGATGAGTAGCGGGTGGCAGCGGGTTGACCCGTTACCGATGAAACCTCGGTGAAAGTTCCCCGGCGCCTTCTGTTCTTACGGGAACCGTCGGGAATCCGCCACGGCGTGTAACGGTTCGGTCAACCCCGCTTTCCAGGTCTTACGCCACCGCTCGGGGTGGGATAACGTCCCGGCCCAGACCGGCGACGACGGTCTGGTTCGTCCGCCCTGCAAGTGCCAATCAGCAGCGGGTGGTTCGGACCATGGACGGAGGAGGGTTCGGGCCTTGAGGCAGAAGCTCGCACGCGTGATCGGCGGGGTCGCCATGCTGGCGCTCGTTGCCGGCGGTACCGCTTGTTCCAGCGGCAGCGACGAGGAGGCGTCCGGGGGCAGCGCCTGCGGGAGCAAGATCGCTTTCTTCGGCGCGCTGACCGGTAGCTCGGCCGCGCTGGGCATCAATGAGAAGAACGGCGCCAAGCTGGCGGTCGAGAAGTACAACAAGGAGAACGCCGACTGCAAGGTGGAGCTCGCCGAGCTCGACTCGCAGGGCAGCCCGGACCAGGCGCCGGGACTGGCCCAGAAGGCGATCGACGACACCAAGATCCTCGGTGTCGTGGGTCCGGCCTACTCGGGTGAGTCGGAGGCCGCCGGTCCGCTGTTCAACGAGGCCGGTCTGGTCACCATCACCCCCTCCGCGACCAACCCGACCCTGGCCAAGAAGGGTTGGAAGACCTTCTTCCGCGCGGTCGGCAACGACCTGAGCCAGGGCCCCGCCGCCGGCGTCTACATCAAGAACGTGATCAAGGCCGACCGGGTCTACGTCATCGACGACCAGTCGGCGTACGGTGCGGGTCTGGCCGACGAGGTCAAGAAGGTGCTCGGCAGCTCGGTCGTGGGCAGCGACAAGGTCCAGGGCGAGGGCAAGCAGACCGAGTTCTCCGGTGTGGTCACCAAGGTCAAGGCCGCGAACGTCAAGGCGGTCTTCTACGGCGGCTACTACCAGGAGGCCGGCCTGATCCGCAAGCAGCTCACCGCTGCCGGCGTCACCGCCCCGCTGGTCGCCGGCGACGGCGTGAACGACGGCGCCTACATCACCTCCGCCGGTGCGGCCGCCGCCGAGGGCACCATCCTCACCTGCCCCTGCCAGCCGTCCACCGAGGCCCGCGGCACCTTCGGCGCCGACTACAAGGCCCTGCACGGCACCGACCCGGGCACCTACAGCGACACCGCGTACGACGCGGCGAACATCCTGCTGGCGGGCATCAAGGCCGGCAAGACCACCCGTGCCGGCCTGCTGGAGTTCGTGAAGGGCTACAGCGGCGAGGGCGTGGCCGCCAGCTACAAGTTCGTCGAGGGCGGCGAGCTGGACCCGGCGCAGGTCAAGGTGTGGGCGTTCAAGGTGCAGGGCGGCAAGGTCGTCCCGGACCAGGAGATCCCCAAGGCCTGATCGGTCGATCGCTGTGACTGGCGATTGAGTAGTGATCGCGGGTGCGGCCGGGAGCTGGCTCCCGGCCGCACCCCTTTTTCTCTTGAGCGACGGAGCGTCCCTCCCTTGAACTTCGACGGACTGTTCTCCAACTTCGGGGAACTCACCACGACCGGCCTGACACAGGGTGCGATCTACGCCCTGGTCGCGCTCGGCTACACGCTGGTCTACGGCGTGCTCAGGCTCATCAACTTCGCCCACTCCGAGGTGTTCATCGCGGGCGCGTTCGCCGCGATCTGGACCTGGAACGGTTTCGGTCTCGACCAGAACTCCCAGGTCAGCGGCGTGGGCTCGATCCTGTTCTATCTGCTGGTGGCGATGATCGTGGCCGCCATCGCCTCGGCCGGCACCGCTACGGTGATCGAGCGGGTGGCGTACCGGCCGTTGCGCAAGCGCAACGCGCCGGCGCTCGCGTTCCTGATCACCGCGATCGGTGCCTCGATCGCCATCTCCGAGGCGTTCGGCGTCTACACCCGCCGCCTGCCGGAGGGCGCGCCGCAGCTGGTCAGCGCGAAGCCGCTGTTTCACATCGCGGGCGTGCCGATCGACGCCGTGCAGCTGCTCACGATCGGCGCCGCGCTGGTGATGATGTTCGCGCTGGACCAGTTCATCAACCGCAGCCGCACCGGTCGCGGCATCCGGGCGGTGGCCCAGGACGCCAACACGGCGGCCCTGATGGGCGTCAACAAGGACCGGATCATCCTGATGGTCTTCATCGCGGGCGGCACCATGGCCGGCGTCGCGGGCCTGCTCTACGACGTGCGGATCCAGACGCTGACCTACAGCGTCGGCTTCCTGCTGGGCCTCAAGGCGTTCACCGCGGCGGTGCTCGGCGGCATCGGCAACCTGCGCGGCGCGCTGATCGGCGGCCTGCTGCTGGGCGTCGTGGAGAACTACGCCTCGGGCCTGTTCGGCAGTCAGTGGAAGGACTTCGCCGCCTTCGCGGTGCTGGTCGTGCTGCTGATGTTCCGCCCGACCGGTCTGCTCGGCGAATCACTGGGGAGGGCACGCGCATGACGACCACCATTGACCCGCCGGAGCGGCGGGAGACGGCGGTGGACAAGCTGCGACACGGCCGCGAGGCGATCTCCGAGCGCTGGCACCACGCTCCGCGCTGGGTGCGTTGGGTCCTGCTGGCCGCGGTCATCGTGTTCTTCTACGCGTTGCCGAACAAGGAGTTCTACCAGTACCTCGGGCCGATCCCGACGCCCGGGGCGAACTTCACCCAGGTGCTCTTCACCGTCTCGATCTATGTGCTGCTGGCGGTCGGGCTCAACATCGTGGTCGGCTTCGCCGGTCTGCTCGACCTCGGCTACTTCGGCTTCTTCGCGGTCGGGGCCTACACGGTCGCGGTGCTGACGTCGCCGAGCAGCAACCTCAAGACGCTGTGGCCGTGGCTGCTGGTGGTGCCCATCGCGATCGCCATGACCATGGTCTCCGGCGTCATGCTGGGCACGCCCACGCTGCGCCTGCGCGGCGACTACCTGGCGCTGGTGACGCTCGGCTTCGCCGAGATGATCCGGATCGCGGCGGTCAGCTCCCCGTTCCTCAAGGGGCAGCGCGGCTTCAGCGAGATCCCGCACCCGCCGGGCAAGTACGCCGACGGCCGGCCGTTCTTCGGCGTGCTCGATGCCCGCCCCTACTACTGGCTGGTGCTCACGCTGATCATCCTGGTGGTGATCGGGGTGCGGAACCTGACCCACAGCCGGGTCGGCCGGGCCTGGATCTCGATCCGCGAGGACGAGGACGCGGCTCAGCTGATGGGTGTGCCGACGTTCAAGTTCAAGCTGTGGGCGTTCGCCTCCGGCGCGGCGATCGCCGGTCTGGCCGGGGCGTTGTTCGCCGGTAAGCAGAACTTCGTCAACTCGCAGAACTTCGAGCTGCTCAACTCGATCATCATCCTGGCCGCGGTCATCTTCGGCGGCTCGGGCAACATCGTCGGCGCGATGGTCGGCGGCGGCCTGGTGGCGTACATGATCGAGCGGTTCCGCGGCATCGAGCTGTTCGGCATCGAGCTGTACGAGTACCGGTTCCTGTTCTTCGGCCTGGTGCTCGTGGTGATGATGATCTTCCGGCCGCAGGGCCTGATCCCGAACCGGCGACGAGCGGCGGAGTTCAAGGACCGTCGCAAGGAGGTGATCGTCGGTGAGTGACACCGAGCAGACCCCGGCCGTTCCGGCCCAGGCGGAGGCGCCCGCCGTCGAGACGGTGGACCCGCGCGAGCCGTTGCTGGAGGTCGACCACGTCACGCTGCGCTTCGGCGGCGTGGTGGCCCTCAACGACGTGGACTTCACCCTCTACAAGGGCGAGATCCTCGGGCTCATCGGGCCCAACGGCGCGGGCAAGACCACCTGCTTCAACGCTATGACCGGCATCTACCAGCCCTCCGAGGGTCAGATCCGGTTCCGGGGCGAGAAGGTCAGCGGCAAGAAGCGCCACCAGATCACCCGGATGGGCATGGCCCGGACGTTCCAGAACATCCGGCTCTTCCCGGAGATGACCGCGCTGGAGAACGTCCAGGTCGGCGCGGACACGCACCACAAGACCAGCGTGATCTCCGCGTTGCTGCGGCTGCCGCGGCACTGGAAGGAGGAGCGCGAGGGGCGGGAGAAGGCCGAGCGCCTGCTGGAGTTCGTCGGCATCCGGTCCCGGATGCACGAGTTCGCCCGCAACCTGTCGTACGGGGAGCAGCGGCGGCTGGAGATCGCCCGGGCGCTGGCCACCGACCCGGTGCTGCTCTGCCTGGACGAGCCGGCCGCCGGCTTCAACCCGGCGGAGAAGGAGGAACTGCTCCAGCTCATCCGGCAGATCCGCGACACCGGCGTGACGGTGCTGCTGATCGAGCACGACATGCGCCTGGTGATGGGCGTGACCGACCGGCTCGTGGTCCTGGAGTTCGGGAAGAAGATCGCCGAGGGGCTGCCCGCCGAGGTGCGGGACAACCCGAAGGTGATCGCGGCGTACCTGGGGGTGCCGGACGATGCTGCTTGAGATCGAGGACGTGAGCCTGCTCTACGGGCGGATCCAGGCGCTGCACGGCATCAGCCTGACCGTGGACGAGGGCGAGATCGTCGCGCTGATCGGCGCGAACGGCGCCGGCAAGTCCACCACCATGCGGGCCATCTCCGGCATCCGGCCGGTCGCCTCCGGCTCGATCAAGTTCGCCGGTGAGGACATCACCAAGCTCCGGGCCGACCTCCGGGTCCGGCGCGGGCTGTGCCAGGCCCCCGAGGGCCGGGGCATCTTCCCCGGTATGACGGTGCTGGAGAACCTCGACATGGGTGCCTACACCCGGCGGGACAAGGCCGGCATCGCGCAGGACCTGGCGCGGGTGCTGGACCTGTTCCCGCGGCTGGCCGAGCGGCGCAAGCAGGCCGGCGGCACCCTCTCCGGCGGTGAGCAGCAGATGCTCGCGGTCGGCCGGGCGCTGATGAGCCGGCCGAAGCTGCTGCTGCTCGACGAGCCGTCGATGGGCCTCGCGCCGATGCTCATCCAGCAGATCTTCACCATCATCACGGAGATCAACCAGCAGGGCACCACCATCCTGCTGGTGGAGCAGAACGCCCAGCAGGCCCTGGCGCGCGCGCACCGGGCGTACGTGCTGGAGACCGGCCGGATCGTCAAGAGCGGCACCGGCGCCGACCTGCTGCACGACCCCTCGGTCAAAGAGGCCTACCTCGGCGTGGCCTGACCCCCTCGACAAGGAGCACAACCATGCACAACCTCAATGTCGGTCGGCGGGCGGCCTTCGGCGTCGCCGGCGCGGCCGTCCTGCTGCTGTCGCTGGCCGCCTGCGGTGAGAAGGAGTCGGACCAGCCCGGCGCCGGCCCGTCGGTGACGGCCTCCGCCGACTCGAACCTGGCCGCCAAGGTGCCGGACGCCATCAAGGCCGACGGTGTCATCAAGGTCGGCACCGACTCGACGTACGCGCCGGCGGAGTTCCTCGACGCCGACGGCAAGACCGTCATCGGGTTCGACGTCGAGCTGTTCAACGCCGTCGCCCAGAAGCTCGGCCTGAAGGCGCAGTACGAGTCGGCGCCGTTCGACGCGATCCTGCCCGGCGTCGACTCCGGCAAGTACGAGGTCGGCGTCTCGTCGTTCACGGTGAACGCCGAGCGGCTCAAGAGCGTCAACATGGTCAGCTACTTCTCCGCCGGCACCCAGTGGGCGACGAAGAAGGGCAACCCGGCCGGCGTCGACGTGGAGAACGCCTGCGGCAAGAAGATCGCCGTGCAGGTCGGCACCGTGCAGCTCGACGACATCACCGCGCGGTCGAAGAAGTGCACCGACGCCGGCAAGCCGGCCATCAAGATCGACCAGTACCAGGCGCAGAGCGACGCGACCGCCGCCGTGGTCAGCGGCAAGGACGACGCCATGCTCGCCGACTCCCCGGTCGGCGCGTACGCGGTCAAGCAGAGCAACGACGCGCTGCAGCTGCTCGGCGACATCTACGAGTCGGCCCCGTACGGCTACGCGGTGAAGAAGGACCAGCAGGCCTTCGCCGACGTGCTCAAGGAGGCCGTCCAGGCGGTCATCGCCGACGGCAGCTACAAGGCCGCCCTGCAGAAGTGGGGCGTCGACGGCGGTGCCGTCACCACCGCTGAAGTCAACCCGTCGGTCTGACCGATGTCGGTCGACACTGAGACACCCGGACGGGCACGGCCGGAACCCATCAAGGCCGTGCCCGTCCGGCACCCCGGGCGCTGGCTCGCGGTGGCCGTGATCGCCGTGCTGACGGCCATGTTCGTGCACATGCTGGTCACGAACAAGGCCTTCAACTGGGCGTTCATGGTCGACGAGATGTTCCGGCCGCCGATCGTCGACGGCCTGCGTGGCACCATCCTGCTGCTCGTGACGTCGATGCTGATCGGTGTCGGACTCGGCATCGTCATCGCGATCATGCGGCTGTCGGAGAACCCGATCCTGCGCGGCGTCTCCTGGGTCTACACCTGGTTCTTCCGGGCGGTGCCCCGGCTGGTGCTGGCGATCCTCTTCGGCAACCTGGGCATCCTCTGGGCCCGCATCGAGTTCGGACTGCCCTTCGACCGGCAGATCGGTGCCCTGTTCGGCATCGACAACTTCGAGGCCCGGCTGTTCGGCTTCTCCGCCGTGGAGATCCTCACCGGCTTCGTCGCGGGCATGCTGGCGCTCGGCCTGTCCGAGGCCGCGTACATGGCGGAGATCGTCCGTGCCGGCATCCAGTCGGTGGACGAGGGCCAGACCGAGGCCGCCCAGGCGCTGGGCCTGAGCCGTGGGCAGATCCTGCGCCGCATCGTGCTGCCGCAGGCCATGCGGGTGATCGTCCCGCCGACCGGCAACGAGACGATCGCGATGCTCAAGGACACCTCTCTGGTCGCCTTCGTGCCGGTGTCGATGGAGCTGTTCTTCCAGCTCAAGGCGGTGGGCAACCGGACCTTCCAGGTCTTCCCGATGCTCGTGGCGGCCACCCTGTGGTACCTGGTGCTGACCAGCGTGCTGCTCGTCGGCCAGCACTACCTGGAGCGGCGCTTCGGCCGGGGCTTCGGGCGCAGCGCCGAGGCGAAGAGCACGCTCCAGGGCTTCGGTGTCTGGGGCCGCAACACCGGAGGGGCAGGGGGCGTATGACCGAGGTGACGGTGCCGGCCCAGGCCGGCAGGTCCGCGACGGAGTCGGGTCCGATGGTCCGGGCCGAGCAGGTGCACAAGTCGTTCGGGCCCCTGGAGGTGCTCAAGGGCATCGACCTGGAGGTGCGCGCCGGGGAGGTGTGCTGCCTGCTCGGGCCGTCCGGCTCCGGCAAGTCGACCTTCCTGCGCTGCATCAACCACCTCGAGAAGATCAACGCCGGCCGCATCTGGGTGGACGGCGAGCTGATCGGCTACCGCGAGCACGGCGGCAAGCTGCACGAGCTGCGGGAGAAGGAGGTAGCCGCACAGCGCCGGCCGATCGGCATGGTGTTCCAGCGGTTCAACCTGTTCCCGCACATGACCGTGCTGCAGAACATCGTCGAGGCGCCGGTGCTGGTGGGACGGGCCAGGAAGGCCGAGGCCCGGGACCGGGCCGCCCAGTTGCTGGAGCGGGTGGGGCTGGGCGACAAGCTCCAGGCGTACCCCGGTCAGCTCTCCGGCGGGCAGCAGCAGCGGGTGGCGATCGCCCGGGCCCTGGCCATGCAGCCGAAGCTCATGCTGTTCGACGAGCCGACCAGCGCGCTCGACCCGGAGCTGGTCGGCGAGGTGCTCGACGTGATGAAGGACCTGGCCCGCGACGGCATGACGATGATCGTGGTGACCCACGAGATCGGCTTCGCGCGGGAGGTCGGCGACTCGCTGGTCTTCATGGACGGCGGTGTCGTCGTCGAGCAGGGCGATCCGCGTGCGGTGATCGCGGACCCGAAGCACGAGCGGACCAAGGCGTTCCTGGCCAAGGTTCTCTGAGCCCGCCGCCGCGACGCCGGCCGGAGGACCTCCTCCGGCCGGCGTCGCGGGCGGTCGCCGCGGCCCCACCGGATCGGCACCCACCTGCGCCGGATCGTCAACCGGTCCGGGTGTGGAGGCTGCGCGCCAGGGTGGGGATCATCACCGCCGCGGGGACGAGGTGCAGCCCGAGCAGCGCGGCGGTGGTGGCGGTGTTCGCCCCGGAGAGGAGGGGCGGGACCAACGAGATCGCGGTCAGCGACACCGCCGTCCACACGAATCGCTGGGCCGGGCGGGCGCTCCACCGCAGGAGTGCGGCGGCGATGGCGATGCCCACGACCGAGAAGAAGCCGGTCACCACGGCGAACCCGGACAACGGGATCGCCTCGCCACCGTCGGGGATCTCGAAGTCGACGCCGACGGCCCGGGCGAGCGCGGCGGCGAGGGTGGTGGCCACCATCGCGGCGAGCGTGGCGACGAGGCCGGTGACGGCGAGCCCGCGGAGTCGGTGGCGGCGTCTGGTCCGGCCCGGTGCCGGACCTGCGACGCCCCCGGTGTCAGTCATGGTGCTCATGTCGTTCCTCCATCCATCGGAAACTGGCGTACGGGCCACCGCGACGCGCGCCACCGCGCGGCGCGAGCGTCCACACCGGGACTACTCCGTGCCGTCGGCCGGCAGGCGCTCCGGCAGCCCGAGCCGCGGGAACTGGTCGTCGTGGAAGATGGTGATCTCGGTGATCGCGCCGCCGGTGATGCGCAGGACGTCGATCGTCAGCGGCAGGTACGCGCCCTCCTGCTCCCGCCAGAGGTAGAAGGCGGCGGCGGGCTGCCGGTTGACGGACGTGCGGACGCAGCGCAGCCGCCCCAGGTCCGCGAAACCGTCCCCGATCCAGTCGTTCACCACCGCGTCGCGGCCGACGTGCAGGCCCGGGGTGGGCGGCATCGAGCAGCGGATGTCGTCCCGCAGCATGGCGGCGAGACCGTCGATGTCCTTGGCGACGCTCGCGTCGGTGAAGCGGCGCACCAGCTCGCGCGTCCCGGCATCCTCCTCGCCGCCGGTCCAGTCCTGCCGCTCGGCGGGCAGGTGCGCCCGCATGCCGGCGCGGGCCCGCTGCAGCGCGCTGTTCACCGAGTTGACCGAGTCGCCGAGCAGTTCGGCGACGTCCTTCGCCGGCCAGCCCAGCACGTCCCGCAGGATCAGCACGGCCCGCGGGCGCGGCGCGAGGTGCTGGACCGCGACCAGGTACGCCAGCTCGATCGTCTCCCGCGCGACGGCGACGGCCTCCGGCTCGTCCGCGTCACCCGCGGGCACCTCGTCGAGCAGCCGGTCCGGGTAGGGCTGCAACCACGGGACCTCGCCGCCGGTCGCGGGATCCGGGCGGCACCTGGCGAGCAGGTCCAGGCAGGCGTTGGTGGCGATCCGGTACAGCCAGGCCCGGAACGTCGACCGCCCCTCGAAGGTCTCCCGCCGGCGCCAGGCACGCAGGAACGTCTCCTGCACGGCGTCCTCGGCGTCCTCGAACGACCCGAGCATCCGGTAGCAGTGCACGTGCAGCTCCCGCCGGTGCCGCTGCGCCAGCCCCGAGAACGCCGGCTCGTCGACCTCGCCGAGCCCGCTCCCACCCAGACCGCCCACGCCCAGCTCCTCCAGCCGCGTTTCCGCACCCATCACGTCATCCTTCCGCCGCGTCGTGTCCCGTCACAGGTGTGACGGGTGCGGGCGCCACAACTCATCACCATCGGCTGGGAAATGCTCAATATGTGCCCAGCGGGACGTCGGCCGTGGCGCACCACGCTCGGCGCGAAGCGCAGTTCGTCGGGCCCACGGACTAGAGTCGCTGCCGTGACAGCTACGACGCCGCGCCTGCTCCTCGTCGACGGACATTCCCTGGCATACCGGGCGTTCTTCGCCCTGCCGGTGGAAAACTTCTCCACCACCACGGGGCAGCCGACCAACGCCGTCTACGGCTTCACCTCGATGCTGATCAACGTGCTCCGCGACGAGCAGCCCAGCCACATCGTGGTCGCCTTCGACGTCTCCCGCCGGTCCTTCCGCACCGAGAAGTACGCGGAGTACAAGGCCGGCCGCAGCGAGACCCCGACCGACTTCAAGGGCCAGGTCAGCCTGGTCAAGGAGGTCCTCGCGGCGCTGCGCATCCCGGTGGTGGAGAAGGAGGGCTACGAGGCCGACGACGTCATCGCCACCCTCGCCTGCCAGGCCCGCGACCAGGGCATGGACGTGCTGATCACCACCGGCGACCGGGACGCCTTCCAGCTCGTCGGCGACCGGGTCACCGTGCTCTACCCGCGCAAGGGCGTCTCCGACCTGGCCCGGATGGACCCGGCCGCGGTCGAGGCGAAGTACGGCGTCGGTCCCGGCCGCTACCGCGACCTGGCCGCCCTGGTCGGCGAGACCAGCGACAACCTCCCCGGCGTCCCCGGCGTCGGCCCGAAGACCGCCGCCAAGTGGATCAACCTCTACGACGGGGTCGAGGGTGTGGTCGCCCGGGCCGACGAGATCAAGGGCAAGGCCGGCGACAGCCTCCGCGAGCGGCTCGCCGACGTGATCCGCAACTACGAGATCAACTGCCTGGTCACCGACCTGGAGCTGCCGGTGCGTCCGGAGGACGCCCGCTGGCAGGGCTGGGACCGGGAGGCCGTGCACCAGGTGTTCGACACCCTCCAGTTCCGCATCCTGCGCGACCGGCTCTACCAGTACCTGGAGGCCGTCGAGCCGGAGGCCGAGGCCGGCTTCGAGCTGGCCGGGCAGGTGCTCACCGAGCCGGGTGCGCTCGCCGGCTGGCTGGCCACGCACGCCCCGGCCGGCACCCCGGTCGGCCTGGCGGTCAAGCTCGACACCGGCCCGAACCGCCGGCACACCGCCGCGGTGACCGGCATGGCGCTGGCCACCGTCGACGGCGCGGGCGCCTGGTTCGACCCCGCGCTGCTGGCGGCCGACGACGAGGCCGCGCTGGCCGGCTGGCTCGCCGACGAGGCCCGCCCCAAGGTGCTGCACGACAGCAAGCCGGCCGTGCTGGCCTTCGCCGCGCACGGCTGGGACCTGCAGGGCATCTCCCGCGACACCCAGATCGCCGCCTACCTGGCCCGGCCCGACCAGCGCTCCTACGACCTCACCGACCTGGCGCTGCGCTATCTGCACCGGGAGCTGCGGGTCGACGCGCCGCAGAGCGGCCAGCTCACCCTCGACGGGCTCGGCGACGACGAGGCGGCCGAGCAGAACCTGATGCTCCAGGCCCGCGCGACCCTCGACCTGGCCGACGCGATCGACGCCGAGCTGTCCCGCGACGGCGAGCAGTCCGCCCGGCTGATGGTCGGCGTCGAGCTGCCGCTCATGCGGGTGCTGGCCACCATGGAGCGCACCGGCATCGCGGCCGACACCCACTACCTCTCCGAGCTGGAGGCGCACTTCGCCGCCGAGGTGAAGGCCGCCGCCCAGGGCGCCTACGCGGCGGTCGGGCGGGAGTTCAACCTGGGCTCGCCCAAGCAGCTCCAGGAGATCCTCTTCGGTGAGCTGGGCCTGCCCAAGACCAAGAAGATCAAGACCGGCTACACCACCGACGCGGACGCCCTCCAGTGGCTCTACGCGCAGAACCCGCACCCGGTGCTCGAGCACCTGCTGCGCCACCGCGACGTCGCCAAGCTCAAGATGACCGTCGACGGGCTGCTCAAGTCGGTCTCCGACGACGGCCGGATCCACACCACCTTCAACCAGACGGTGGCGGCCACCGGCCGACTCTCCTCGACCGAGCCCAACCTGCAGAACATCCCGATCCGCACCGAGGAGGGGCGGCGGATCCGGCGCGCCTTCGTGGTCGGCGAGGGCTACGAGTGCCTGCTCACCGCCGACTACAGCCAGATCGAGATGCGGATCATGGCGCACCTGTCCTCCGACGACGCGCTGATCGAGGCGTTCAACTCCGGGCACGACTTCCACGCCGCCACCGCCTCCTCGGTCTTCACCGTCGAGGTCGACCAGGTCACCGCCGACCAGCGCCGCAAGATCAAGGCCATGAACTACGGCCTGGCGTACGGGTTGAGCGCGTTCGGCCTGTCCCAGCAGCTCGGGATCACCGCCGAGGAGGCGCGCGGGCTGATGGAGAACTACTTCGCCGGCTTCGGCGGGGTGCGCGACTACCTCCAGGAGGTGGTGGCGCGGGCCCGGCAGGACGGCTACACCTCCACCATCCTGGGCCGCCGCCGCTACCTGCCGGACCTGGTCAGCGACAACCGGCAGCGCCGGGAGATGGCCGAGCGGATGGCGCTCAACGCCCCCATCCAGGGCTCCGCGGCCGACATCATCAAGGTCGCCATGCTGCGCGTGGACACCGCGCTGCGCGACGCCGGGCTGCGCTCCCGGATGCTGCTCCAGGTGCACGACGAGCTGGTCTTCGAGGTCGCCCCGGGCGAGCGGGAGACCCTGGAGGCGCTGGTGCGCAGGGAGATGGGCGGGGCGCACCCGCTCTCCGTGCCGCTGGAGGTCTCCGTCGGCGAGGGCCGCGACTGGAACAGCGCCGACCACTGACCGGCGCGCCGAGACTCGGGCACCTCGGCCGGGTGCCGTTCGCCCCGAACGGCACCCGGCCGGGTTCTCCCGGCGTCGAGGGCTATGAGCTGATGAGGGTGCGGCCCGTTCCCGGCCGCGGGTCGTCGTCGGTGGCCGGGGTGGCGGCGGCGTCGCGTAGGGCGGCGGCGAGCCGGTCCCGCACCGCCAGCTGCGCGGCGATCCGGGCGTCCAGCACGGCCAGCCGCTCCCGCCCCACCCGCAGTCCGGCCGGGGAGGGCGGCGCGGCGGCCACGTCCCCGTCCAGGCAGGGCAGGAACACCCGGACGTCGTCCAGGGTCAGCCCGGCGCCGAGCAGGTGCCGGATGTTGCGCACCCGGGTGACCGTCGCGTCGTCGTACTCGCGGTAGCCGTTCGCCGCCCGCGTCGCGGCGATCAGCCCCTGCTCCTCGTAGTGCCGCAGGGCGCGCGGGGTGCAGCCGGTGACCTTCGCCAACTCGCCGATCCTCACGCGCCCGCCTCCGTCCCGCCCCGTCCCCCGCGCCCGCCCGTCAGGCGACCAGGGCGCCGCCGTCCACCGGCAGCACCACGCCGGTGACGAAGGCCGCCCCCGGGTCGCTGAGCCGCAGGATGGCCCAGGCTACGTCGTCGGGCCGGCCGATCCGTCCCAGGGGAGTGTGGTCGAGCTGCCAGCGGCGTACCGCGGCGCGCTGGTCGGGGGAGAGGCCCTGGTGTTCGCCGATGGGCGTGTCGATCGCGCCGGGTGCCACCGCCACCACCCGCACGCCGTGCGGGGCCAGCTCCACGGCCCAGCTACGGGTCAGCGAGTCGAGGGCGGCCTTGCCGGCCGCGTACACGGAGCTGCCCGGCCAGGCGCGCTGGCCGACGGTGGTGGTGACGTTCACGATCACGCCGCGGCTCGCGGTCAGCGGCTCGACCGCCGCGTGCGCCAGCCGGACGGGCGCCAGCAGGTTCGTGTCGAGCTGGCGGCGGGCCGCGGGCTCGTCCAGCCCGGCGAGCGGGCCACCGCCGGCGATCCCGGCGTTGTTGACCAGCACGTCGAGCCGGCCGTACCGGTCGAGGGCGGCGCCGACCACCCGGGCCGGCGCGTCGTCGTCGGTCACGTCGGCGGTGACCGGGGTGATCAGGGGGTGGCCGGCAGCCGTCTCCGTCAGTGGCGCGGCGCGCCGGCCGACGGCGAGGACGCGGGCGTCCGCGCCGGCGAAGGCGCGGGCGGTGGCCCGGCCGATGCCGGTGCCCGCGCCGGTGACCACCACGACCCGCTGCTGTTCGTCGTTCATGCCGCCGATCGTCCGACCCTGCCGTTAGTGGCAGGGTCAAGCGGCCGCCGTCAACGTCCCGGTCCCCGGCGTTCCTTCGGTGGGGCGCCGTGGCGTTCGAGGGCCTTGCGCGACGGGCCGCCGGGCGGCGGGAGCGGCCCCTTCACCGGGTCGTGGCCCCAGTTCATGAGGGAGTACCGCCACCGGGTCCGGCGCACGTCGCCGCTGGGTCGCTGGGCCATGTGGCGCCGGACGTACCCGACGACCTTGCGCATGTGCTTGTAGTCGGCGGCGGTGAGCTGGTCGCGCTTGCGGCGCAGCAGGTCGATGATCCGCCGGCCGGACTCGTGGCCCACCGATTCGCCGCCCCGGGTGCCCTTCCGCCAGCCGACGTGCTTGGACTCGTCGGTCTCCAACCACTGCTGGAGTTCACCCGGCTTCATGTTCACCGCGTCGGTGAACTCCCGGTAGGTCTGCTGCGGGTCGTCACCTCGGCTCACGGCGCAGCACCTCCGGTCGATGGGCGACGTCGCGGCCCGAGTCGTCGTTGCGGATCCGGTACTGCGGCTCCTCCGGCGACGCGTTCACGGCGTGCCCGCGCACGTGCGTGCGGTCGATGAGCTTCTCCCTGACGACCCCGTGCGCCCGGCCGCTGTGGCTGGCCCAGGAGACGTGGTCGCCCCGGCGGAACTCCTCCTTCTCGGCCATGCCGTCCGGTTACCCGGGGCCGGCGGGCGGAAACGGCGGCTCAGCCGGCGGCCGGCTTCTCCGCCACGAAGATGGCGGTGCCGGGGAAGAGCCGGCCGCGCAGCGGGCTCCACTGCCCCCAGATCCCCTCGTGCCCCGCCGGCCACTCCGGTTCCACGAGGTCCAGCAGGCGGAAGCCGGCGCCGACCAGCTCGCGGATCCGGTCGCCGAGCGTGCGGTGCTGCTCGACGTAGGTGGCCGCGCCGTGCTCGTCCTGCTCGACGTAGGGGGAGCGGTCGAAGTAGGAGTGCACGGCGGTCAGCCCGCCCTCGCCCGGGTCGTCCAGGAAGATCCAGCGCATCGGGTGGGTGACCGAGAAGACCCACCGGCCGCCCGGGCGCAGCACCCGCGCCACCTCCCGCATCGCCGCCGCCGAGTCGTCCACGAACGGGATCGCGCCGAACGCCGTGCACACCGTGTCGAAGGCGGCGTCGGCGAACGGCAGGGCGAGGGCGTCGGCCTGCACGAGCGGCACGCGTACGCCGGTCCGGGCGGCGGCCTCGGCGGCGTGGCGCAACATGCCGGCGGACAGGTCCAGGGCGACCGGCCGGGCGCCCTGCGCGGCGAGCCAGCGGGCGGCGGCGGCCGCGCCGCAGCCGAGTTCCAGGATCCGCCGGCCGGTCACCTCGCCGAGCAGCCGGGCGTCGGCCTCGCGCAGCCCCTCCGGGCACCACACGAAGTCCACCTCGCCGAGGAACGCGCCGTGCTCGGCCTGGTAGGCGTCGGCGTCGGCGTCCCACCAGCCCCGGTTGGCGCGGCGTACCTCGGCGGCGCCCACCCGGCGCCGGGCCACCCTGTCGTCGTCCACCCGCCCACGCTAGGCCCACGGACGGGTTGCGCGGCGGCCGGGCCGCTCCCGGCGACGGCGTGGCGGGTGGGACGGATGTGACGGACGAGACAGGTGTGGCACCTTACCGCGCGAAATCTCCGCTTTCGCAGCTGACGAGCCCGAGGAGACCCGGGAGGGCTTGCACGCTGTGGTAATGCAGCGGGTAGGCTAGACGATGCGCTCGCGGATCGTGTGCCTCGGCAGGGAGCAGGTGCGCGGTCACCGGAGCCACTAATGATCTTCTGATGGCGATCGTTCGGTGTGCCCGGTGGCGGATCCGCTGGCGCGGACTGAGTCACCGCGACGCCCACGCCTGCTGTGACAACCCATCCGACCGGAGCAACCGCCCACATGACGAGCAGCATCGAGGCCACCTCGAGCGCCAACAAGGTCACCGTCGACGACCTCGGCTCTGAGGAAGCTTTCCTCGCCGCGATCGACGAGACCATCAAGTACTTCAACGACGGCGACATTGTCGAAGGCACCGTCGTCAAGGTCGATCGGGACGAGGTCCTGCTCGACATCGGCTACAAGACCGAGGGCGTGATCCCCTCTCGGGAGCTGTCGATCAAGCACGACGTGGACCCGGCCGAGGTCGTTTCGGTCGGCGACCACATCGAGGCCCTGGTCCTCCAGAAGGAGGACAAGGAGGGTCGCCTGATCCTCTCCAAGAAGCGGGCGCAGTACGAGCGGGCCTGGGGCACGATCGAGAAGATCAAGGACGAGGACGGCGTCGTCCGCGGTTCGGTCATCGAGGTCGTCAAGGGTGGTCTCATCCTCGACATCGGGCTGCGCGGCTTCCTGCCCGCCTCGCTCGTCGAGATGCGGCGGGTCCGTGACCTGCAGCCGTACGTCGGCCGCGAACTCGAAGCCAAGATCATCGAGCTGGACAAGAACCGCAACAACGTGGTCCTGTCCCGCCGGGCCTGGCTCGAGCAGACGCAGTCCGAGGTGCGCACCGAGTTCCTCAACAAGCTGCAGAAGGGCCAGGTCCGCAAGGGCGTCGTGTCCTCGATCGTCAACTTCGGCGCGTTCGTGGACCTGGGCGGCGTGGACGGCCTGGTGCACGTCTCCGAGCTCTCCTGGAAGCACATCGACCACCCGTCCGAGGTCGTCGAGGTGGGCCAGGAGGTCGAGGTCGAGGTCCTGGACGTCGACCTGGACCGCGAGCGGGTCTCGCTGTCGCTGAAGGCGACCCAGGAGGACCCGTGGCGGCAGTTCGCCCGCACCCACGCGATCCAGCAGATCGTGCCGGGTAAGGTCACCAAGCTCGTGCCGTTCGGCGCCTTCGTCCGGGTGGACGACGGCATCGAGGGCCTGGTCCACATCTCCGAGCTGGCCGAGCGCCACGTGGAGATCCCGGAGCAGGTCGTGCAGGTCGGTTCCGAGGTCATGGTCAAGGTCATCGACATCGACCTGGAGCGCCGCCGGATCTCGCTGTCGCTCAAGCAGGCCAACGAGGGCTTCGTCGAGGGCGAGGAGCACTTCGACCCGACCCTCTACGGCATGGCCGCGACCTACGACGAGCAGGGCAACTACATCTACCCGGAGGGCTTCGACCCGGAGACGGGCGAGTGGCTCGAGGGCTACGACAAGCAGCGCGAGGCGTGGGAGCAGCAGTACGCCGAGGCGCGCCAGCGCTGGGAGGCCCACACCAAGCAGGTGCAGACCTCCCGTGCCGCCGACGCCGAGGCCGCTGCCAACCCGGCCCCGGCCGTGACCGGCACGACCTCGACCTCGACCGCGGCCCCGAGCCGTCAGGCCGAGGAGCCGGCCGGCACGCTGGCCACCGACGAGGCGCTCGCCGCGCTGCGGGAGAAGCTCGCCGGCGGCAAGTGACCCGGTGACGACACCGCCTCGGCACGTCCGAGGCCGGCGCAGTCGCTGACGGGCCCCGTCCCCGCGATCCGGTACCACCGGGTCGCCGGGGGCGGGGCCCTCGCCATGTCCGGGGCCGGTTGGCGCCGGACACGGCCATCGGGTTGACTGTTCCGGTGCTGAGGGTGGGGTTGACCGGCGGGATCGGGTCCGGCAAGAGTGCGGTGTCCAGCCGGCTGGCCGCGCTCGGCGCGGTGATCATCGACGCGGACCGGATCGCCCGCGAGGTGGTCGCCCCGGGCAGCGAGGGCCTCGCCGAGATCGTGGCGACCTTCTCCGACGCGGTCCTCGATGCCGACGGGGCGCTGGACCGGGCCGCCCTGGGCGCTCTGGTCTTCGGTGACGAGGGCGCCCGTCGCCGGCTGGAGGCGATCACCCACCCCCGGGTCCGCGCTCGCACCGCCGCGCTGATCGCCGCGGCGCCCTCCGACGCCGTCGTGGTCAACGACGTGCCGCTGCTGGTCGAGGTGGGGCTCGCGCCCACGTACCACCTGGTGCTCGTCGTGCAGGCGGCGGTGACCACCCGGCTGGAGCGGCTGGCCCGCGACCGCGGCATGGACCGCGCGGAGGCCGAGCGGCGGATCGCCGCCCAGGCCGACGACGCCCGCCGGCAGGCGGCGGCCGACGTGCTGCTCGGCAACGACGGCACGCTGGCCGACCTGCACGCCGCCGTGGACGCCCTCTGGCGCGAGCGGCTGCTGCCCTACGAGCGCAACGTGCGGGAACGTCACGCCGTCCGGCCCGAGCAGGTGGTGCTCGCCGAGCCCGACCCGACGTGGCCCCAGCAGTACGCCCGGCTGGCCGCCCGGATCCGGCACGCGGCCGGCGCCGAGCTGCGGATCGACCACATCGGCTCCACCGCCGTGCCCGGGCTGGCCGCCAAGGACGTCATCGACATCCAGCTCACCGTGCCGTCGCTCGCCGAGGCGGACGGACCGCTCGCCGATCGGCTGGCCGACGCCGGCTTTCCCCGGTTGCCCGGCGACTGGTGGGACAACCCCCGCCCGCCGGGCAGCCGCCGGTGGGAGAAGCGGCTGCACGGCAGCGCCGACCCGGGTCGCCCGGTGTACCTGCACCTGCGGGTGGCCGACTCGCCCGGCTGGCGGTATGCGCTGCTGATGCGCGACCACCTCCGCGCCGACCCGGGGCAGCGGTCCGCGTACCTGCAGCTCAAGCGGGAGCTGGCCGCCTCGGCGCCGGACAGCGCCACCTACGGCACGTTGAAGGACCCCTGGTTCGACGAGGAGCACCTGCGGGCCGAGGAGTGGGCCGCGCAGACCGGCTGGCGGCCCTGAGCGGGCTCAGCGGCGTTTCGCCGGCGGGCTGACCGCCCGCTCGGCGCCGGGCAGCGCCGGCACCCGCCCGGGCGCGAGGTCCAGCCAGACCCAGACGCCCCGGCCGGTCCGCAGCTCGAGGCGGCGCGGCAGCCCGCTCCGGTCGATCCACCAGCGCAGCCCGGGGCGTACCTCGATGACGTCCACCGTCCGGTCCGCCACCCGGTCGTCGCGGATCCGGACCGCCGCGGCGGCCGCGCCGCCGCCTCGCAGCGCGGCGTCGAGCAGCCGCTCCACGTCGTCGCGGGGCGGTCGCCCGCCCACCCGCACCAGCCCGGCCGGGGCGGGCAGCGGCGGGGCCGCCGGGCCGCCCGCCGGCATCACGAGCCGGGCCACGCTTCCCGGCCGTGCCCGCAGCAGCGTGCGGCGTCCCGGGTCGTCGCCGCCCACCGTCGAGAGGTACGCGGCGGAGCCCGCCCAGCTCACCCACCCGGAGCCGCTCAGGTCGGCGGAGGGGGCGGCCAGGGTCAGGCCGGCTCCGCCGGCCGCTCGCAGCCGGGCGGGCAACCGGGCCAGCCGGTCGGCCTCGGCGTCGGTGAGGGCCCGGGGCAGCCCGGGACGCCCGCCGAGCGCGTCCACCGGGCGCAGCGTGGGACGGTCGGCGCGGGCCAGCTCGACGGTCACCGGGGTCCCGTCCGGCAGCCGGCCGGCCAGCCGGTGGAGCCGGGCGTCCCGGTCGACCCAGAGGCGGGGCAGCCGGTCTGGTGGCGGGGTGCTCCGGTCGGCCGGCCGGAGTGTGGCGAGCGGGGCCTGGATGACGTCCACCGGGACCCCGTCGAGGGTCTCCCCGCGCAGCCAGTGGGCCTCCGGTTCGGCCGGGTCGACGCGGGCCGCGCCGAGCCCGAGCAGCAGGTCCCGCACCGCCGGCAGGCCCCGCCCGCCCGGCAGCTCCCGCAGCCGCCACCGGTCGCCCGGGGGCACCAGCGGGGGCGGCGCCGGGGCGGACGTCGCGCCGGGATCGGGCCGCACCAGCAGCGTCGACGTGGTCGCTTGGACGAGGCCCCGTTCGGCGCCCGCGCCGGGGCCGCTGACGTCCAGGTAGACCAGCGGCCGGGCCCAGTCGACCCAGCCGACCAGCTCGGTACGGCCACCCCCCGCACCCACGCTGACCCGGACCCCGGCACGGACGTCCCGCTGGTTGGTGACCCGCACGGCGGCCAGCCGGTCGGCCTCGGCGGCGGTGAGCGGGCGGGCCGCCTCGGTGGGCTCGGCCGGCTCGGGCGACCAGCTCAGCAGCCCGGCGACCAGAGCGGCCGCCGAGGCCGCGGCGGTGGCCGCGAGCGCGATCAGGACGGCGCGGCGGCGGCTGGGCCGCTCGACGGCGTCGCCGGTGCCGTCCACCTCCGGGTCGGCGGAGGGCTCGGCGGAGGCGGGCAGCCGTGGGGTGCTGGCCGCAGCGGCGCGTGGACCGCCGGGGGAGCCGGCGGGCGGGCTGGTGCTGGCGCGGCGGTGGCCGCGTCCGGGAGAGGTCTCCACGAGTGCACAACGCGGCTGCCGGGTTCCGGTGACGAAGCAGGGGCGCTCGCGGCGGCCGGTCAGCGCGTCGAGCGCGACCACCTCGGGTGCGCACGCCGGTTTCTCGGGTGCTGCGACCCCCGGTGCCGGGGACGGCCGGGCCCCGAAGGGGCGGCCACCTTGCCCGGTCGGCCGCCGCGAGCGGCCTACGGTACGAGGGTAGTCCGGTGAGATGAGCCACACAATGGGAATATCGAAGCCGATCAGGGACGGTGCGCGCTCGGCCCGGAAGTGTCGGAGCTCCGGCGTACCGTTGACGTCATGGCGCTCGACATTCCCCGGCTCGACGGCCGCTTCCAGGTCATCAGCGAGTTCCAGCCGGCCGGTGACCAGCCGGCAGCCATCGACGAGCTTGAGCGTCGTGTGCGACGCGGCGACCGCAACACGGTGCTGCTCGGCGCGACCGGCACCGGCAAGAGCGCCACCACGGCGTGGCTGGTCGAGCGGCTGCAGCGGCCCACCCTGGTGCTCGCGCCCAACAAGACCCTCGCCGCGCAGCTCGCCAAGGAGTTCAGCGAGCTGCTGCCGCAGAACGCGGTCGAATACTTCGTCTCCTACTACGACTACTACCAGCCCGAGGCCTACATCCCGCAGACCGACACCTACATCGAGAAGGACTCCTCGGTCAACGAGGAGGTCGAGCGGCTGCGGCACTCGGCGACCATGTCGCTGCTCACCCGGCGCGACGTGATCGTGGTGGCCACGGTGTCGGCGATCTACGGCCTGGGCACCCCGGAGGAATACCTGGACCGGGCCGTGCGGGTCGCCGTGGGGCAGGAGCTCGACCGTGACCAGCTGCTGCGCCGGCTGGTCGACATCCAGTACACGCGCAACGACATGGCCTTCCAGCGCGGCACCTTCCGGGTCCGCGGCGACACGCTGGAGATCATCCCGGCCTACGAGGAACTGGCCGTCCGGATCGAGCTGTTCGGCGACGAGATCGAGAAGCTCTACTACCTCAACCCGCTGACCGGCGACGTGG